>ONDL01000123.1 GCA_900316555.1 uncultured Eubacteriales bacterium
GCAATGGACAGAATTGCACTTTTTGAGAAAAGAAAGCGAGTGGTTACATGAACGGGATTATGGAAATTAGGCGGCAGGTCAGGTTAAGCCAATGGAGCGAGATGGTGCGTGAACGCGAGGAGAGTGGTCTAAGTGTCCAAGCATATTGCAGGCAGGTCGGTATTGCCGCCAAGACGTATTACTACCGATTGCGCAGGCTTAGAGAATCCGCAGTTGAACAAGCGCGCTCCGAAGCGGCTCAGCCTGAGCTTGTACAATTCACACCGCCGGCAGAATACGCTGTCGGGCAAGCGCAACGCATCGTCATCAAGACTGCTGACACAACCATCGAAATTCCGGTGAACGCGCGGCCGGATGTCGTAGCCGCCGCAGTTTCATTTTTGAGGCAGTCATGATTGATTTATCGAATATTAAAAACTACTACATCGCCTGCGGTTACACTGACCTGCGCCGCGGAATTGACGGGTTAGCGCAAATCGTCATGCTGCAATACGGCTATGAAATTGATGAGAACAGCCTGTTCCTTTTCTGCGGACGAAGAACCGACAGAATCAAAGCGCTGTGGTTTTCGGGAGATGGATATGTCCTTTTGTACAAGCGCTTGAATAACGGAAGCTATTGCTGACGCCGCAGAGCTTTCGGTGGCTGATGGAGGGCTTGACGACAGAGCCGAAAAAGGTTATAAAAAAGAGCCGCCAAAAGGATATGTTTTAGCAAAAAAATGGCTTAAACACTGGACTTTTCAATAGTTTTGTGGTATAATAAATACAGTAAAAGCCACGGAAAAGGCGGTGCTTAAATTGTCCGAAAAACCGAAGAAATCATCCAAAAGCATCGCTGAATTAGAGCATCAGATTAGCATGCTCATAGCTGAGAATGACAGCCAAAAGGAAGAAATTAATAACCTCAGACAAAAGCTCGAGCATATGAATGAGATCCTCCTGAATATGCAGAGAGCGCGTTTCGGTCAGTCAAGTGAGAAGCAGAAATACGTTTCTCCCGACCAGCTCAGCGTGTTCAATGAAGCGGAAGCCGGGCAAGACCCGAAGCTCCCGAGCCCGATGAAAAAACGATCATCGTGCCGGAGCACAAGCGCAAACCAAAGAGACCGCTTGCGGACAGAATGTCGGAGCTTCCTTCGGAGGATGTTATTCTCGAGCTGCCTGAGGACGAAAGGTATTGTCCGAGCTGCGGCAATTCTCTGCGTAAAATGGGCAAGAAATTCCTGCGCAAGGAGCTCGTTGTCATCAGGAAACAGATCAAGGTCGTCAATTACTACACCTACACATACACCTGCGACAATTGCGAGAAAAACAAGGGCGTGACGCGGATCTACACGGTTCAGCCGCCCGAGCCGCTCATCAAGCACAGCTATGCGTCGCCGTCGCTGGTCGCGGACGTGATGACGCAAAAGTATGTGGACGGTGTACCCTTAGCGCGGCAGGAGAAGATATGGCTGCGCGACGGCTTTGACCTTTCAAGAGCAACAATGGCAAACTGGATGATCAAGGTTGCCGAGAAATGGCTTAAGCCGCTCTACAAGCTGATGAAAAAGCAGCTTCTCGCGGGCAGCGTCGTCTATGCCGACGAAACTGTGGTACAGGTGCTCAAGGAGGATGGCAAAACGCCGCAGTCGGACTCGAGAATGTGGGTGTACGGCTCAGATATCCGTTCAGGAAAGGCGATACGCATCTTTGAGTATCAGCCGGACAGAACCGGAGAACGCCCCAAGCGGTTTTTGAGCAGCTTTAAAGGGTATCTCGTGACCGACGGCTACACCGCGTACAACGCTGTTGAAAATGTCACTCGCTGCGGCTGTTGGGCGCATATGCGCAGGGCATGGCGAGACGCGATGCCAAAGGGCGCGACGACGCAGAACTCCAAAGCGGCGGTTGGTTACAATTATTGCAACAAGCTGTTTGCTCTGGAGAAAAAATGGAAAACTCAAACAAACGCCGAGAGGTTGAAAAGCAGACAGTATAAATCTGAGAAGATTGTCGATGAATACTACCTCTGGGTGCGATCGCTCGACCCTGTTATCGGCAGCAAGCTGGAGGACGCGGTAAATTATGCCTTGAACCAAGAGCAGTATCTGCGAGCGTTTTTGAAAAACGGCGAGGTTGAAATTTCCAAC
>ONDL01000121.1:0-1006 GCA_900316555.1 uncultured Eubacteriales bacterium
TATCAAGGCTCAACCAGTGGCCTTGCCAGATCAAACTGCTGCCCACAGTCGCACCGTTTTATGACGGCGCAAAGCTGCTGATCGCCGCCGACTGTACCGCCTACGCTTACGCCAATATGCACGAGGACTTTATGAAGGGCAAAATCACACTTATCGGTTGCCCCAAGCTTGATATGGTAGACTACACCGACAAGCTGACCGAGATCATTAGCAACAACGACATCAAGAGCGTTACCATCGTGCGAATGGAAGTGCCGTGCTGCGGTGGCTTGCAGAGAGCCGCGGAGCAAGCACTCAAAAACAGCGGCAAGTTCATTCCGTGGCAAGTTGTGACGATTTCAAGAGACGGTCAGATTTTAGATTAAGGAGAATCACAATGAGCTATACAGATTGGAAAGACAAGACAAACGTATTCAAGAAAATCGACGTGCGCGGTATTCAGGGCAACTTCTTTCAGGGGCTGAAAAAGCAGGCGATGAACACCCCTGTCGGCGAGGGCTTGGAGATCGTGCAGAGCTTCGACCCGATCCCGTTGTATGAGGTGATGGAACAGCTTGGTTTTGAGTACCACACCGAACAACTCGGTGACAGCGAATTTCACGCTTATTTCTACCGTACCGAGCAAAAGCAGGATAACGGAGAGATCCCGATGCGTCCTGCCGCTCTCACCAATATGCCGCTGATTGACGAGGAACTCGGCAAGGTGGCGGTACAGTTTTGGGACGTCACTTGGAACAATGAAAAGCGCCATCTGCCGTATGAGATCCGTTTGCTCCTTTCGCTGACCAACGCCGTCGGCGCGGGCAGAATGAGGCAGGCGACACGAGAGCTTGTCAAGGCGTATATCCACGGCTTGGATTCCGCCGCGCTCGATGATGTTTTTGAACTGCTTGCGTGGAATCAGGGAATCGGCTATTTCAGCTCCGAGATCGCGCCGTCAACGCTTTTTAAGGCATACAAGACCATCAAAAACGCGGAGAGCAAGGGCAAAGGCCGTAACGAGATT
>ONDL01000121.1:1032-2784 GCA_900316555.1 uncultured Eubacteriales bacterium
AGATTAAAGCCGTGTTAATGGAAAACTTCGGCGAGAAAAATCCTGATGTGAGGGTGATGTAATGGAACTTAACAGCAATACAAAAATCGCAGATATTCTTTCTCAATATCCGTGGCTGTTCGATGAGCTTACCAAAATCAGCGACAGGTTTAAGATGGCGAAAACGCCGATGGGAAAGATGATGCTGAAAAAGGCGACCATAGCCGATATGAGCAAGAAGTCGGGCGTAGATGAAAACACGCTGATCGGCAAGCTGAATGAGTTTATCAAAACTCACGAAGGAAAGTAACGTTATGAAAGAAACAACAGGCAAAGTTTTTCGTATCGCAGAAGCTAATCAACCCGTAACAGGCTGTACTATCTCAAAAGAAGTCTACGCAAGCGGACGGGACTATATCTCCTATTTCTCCCTTGCCGAGAACACCGACATCAGCGCGGAAATTTACAGTTATCACAAGCTGTTGATTCTCCACGAGGGCGATATGGAAGTCTATACAGACAAGGAAATTTTTACGCTCGAATCGGGCGATTGTATCCTCACGCCGACTAATATTCCCGTCGGAACGAGGACAAACACAAAAGCGATTTATACAGAAATATCAATCAGGAGGAACACGATGAATAATGCAATCAAAGCAGGAGAAGTATTCAAGCTCGCGGAGCTGTTGCCTTATCAGGAAGGCAAAATCATCAATATGGACGTCGCTCATAACGAAAAGATGAAGTTCGTGATTATGAGCTTTGACGAAGGCACTGGGCTTGCCGAGCACGCCGCTCCCGGCGAAGCTCTGATTTTTGCTCTTGACGGCGAAGGCGTTATCGGCTATGAGGGTGAGGCTCACCCAATCAAGGCAGGCGAGAATTTCAAGTTCGCCGCAGGCGGCAAGCATTGGGTCAAGGCAAACGGCAGATTCAAAATGGCGCTGCTGATGACATTAGAGTAAGCTGAGGTAACAATATGCAGCATTATCGGCATAAGCTCAAACGCTGCTGTTTCCAAGTAAACCTAAATGAACGCACGCTGTCCGAGTGGCAGCGTGTTTTTTGAAAATATAAAGTTGTTGCTGTGGCAACAGATAATCCTACCAATACGGTATATAATACAATCAGAAAAGAAAAGGAGTGACTACTATGGTAGAAATAAACAGCAGAAAAGCCGCTATTATCGGCTGTGGATTTGTAGGCTCGGCTTCGGCGTTTGCGCTGATGGAAAGTCATTTGTTCTCAGAGATTGTCCTGATCGACGCTGACAGGAACAGAGCCGAGGGTGAAGCGCTTGACATCAGCCATGGGCTTCCTTTCTCAAAGCCAATGCAGATTTACGCGGGAAGCTATGAGGATATCAGCGACGCCGCGGTAGTTATCGTAACCGCAGGCGCGGGACAAAAGCCCGGTGAAACACGACTTGATTTAGTGAAGAAGAATGTTGCGATCTTCAAATCGATCATTCCTGAGATTGCGAAATATAATAAGGACGGCATCCTACTGGTGGTTGCAAACCCTGTGGATATTCTGACTTACGTTGCAAAACAGCTCAGCGGATTTCCGTCAAACAGAGTGTTCGGCTCGGGTACAGTTCTTGATACCGCAAGGCTGAAATACTTGCTCGGCGAACACCTCGGTGTAGACAGCAGAAGTATTCACGCCTTTATTATCGGCGAACACGGCGACAGCGAGATAGCCGCTTGGAGCAGCGCCAATGTGTCGGGAGTTCCGCTTCACAAGTTCTGTGAAATGCGCGGACATTATCAG
>ONDL01000119.1 GCA_900316555.1 uncultured Eubacteriales bacterium
CCGCTTTTGTCGCCGATAAAGCGCACGACAATATCATCGTCCTTGAAATCGGAGATAGCTTCCTCAAGGTACGACTTGAAAAGCTTCATAAGCGCGCCGACCTCGTCCTCTGGTCGCTTCCAGTTTTCTGTGGAAAAAGCGTAGACCGTGAGGTATTTGATACCGATTTCCGAACAGTAACGCGTGATTTTACGGAAGGTGCGAGCACCTTCCGTATGTCCTGCCTTGCGCGGCAGACCGCGTTTCTTTGCCCACCGTCCGTTGCCGTCCATGATAATTCCGACGTGCTTCGGAAGGACAAGCTCAACTGCTTCGGTTTCGGTTTTATTTCGACCGAAAAACGCCATATTACAGCTCCAAAATCTCTTTCTGCTTATCGGCTGAAACGCTGTCAACCTTCTTGGTGAATTTATCGGTTAATTCCTGGGTTTTCTTCTCGGCAAGCTTGAGATCGTCCTCGGTGAGCCCTCCCGACTTCTTCATAGCCTTGAGCTTTTCAATGGTATCGCGGCGGACGTTGCGCACCTGAACCTTGGTTTCCTCGGCGAGCTTCTGAACGTCCTTGACGATCTCCTTACGTCTGTCCTCTGTGAGAGGCGGAAACTGGAGGCGGATAATCTTGCCGTCGTTCATCGGATTGATGCCGATATCGGACTTCTGGATAGCCTTTTCGATCTGTCTGAGGATAGAAGCGTCCCACGGCTGGATCGTGAGGGTTCTCGCCTCGGTCACGGAAACCGCGGCAAGCTGGTTCACGGGAGTGGGAGCTCCGTAATAATCGACCTTAACCTTGTCAAGAACGGCGGGATTTGCTCTTCCCGCACGGATTTCGGCATATTCGGTGCAGAGGTGGTCAAGACGTCTGTTCATGCGCTCCTCTGCTTTTTTGAGCTGTTCTTTCATGTTAATCTCCTCCTAAAATATAAAATGAAATTAAGTCCTTGATCATTCGTCGTTCGATACGACTGTGCCGACATTTTCACCGCAGACAGCCTTGTAGATGTTGTCGGGATCCTCGATGCTGAATACAAGAATCGGAATGTTGTTATCCCTGCACATTGCGGCAGCGGTGCTGTCCATTACGTTAAGTCCCTTGCTGAGAACCTCCTGATGTGAAATTGTGTCGTACTTCTTGGCGTCGGGATTTGTCTTGGGGTCGGAATCATAAACACCGTCAACCATTGTAGCCTTGAAAATGATATCGGCTTCGATCTCGGCAGCTCTCAGAGAAGCCGCGGAGTCGGTGCTGAAAAACGGGTTGCCGGTTCCGCAGCCGAAGATAACTACTCTGCCCTTCTCCATGTGGCGGATCGCCTTGTTGCGGATATAGGGCTCAGCTACCTGAGGCATGGAGATAGCGGTCTGAACACGTACGGGTACGCCGAGCTGCTCGAGAGCGTCGCATACACCGAGAGCATTGATAGCTGTAGCGAGCATTCCCATGTGATCAGCGCGGGGTCTGTCCATATCGCCCGAGCTTCTGCCTCTCCAGAAGTTGCCGCCGCCGACAACGATGCCGATCTGTACGCCTTTTTCGTTACATTTCTTAATCGGTTCACAAATGCGCATAACTGTATCAAAGTTAATGCCGTGCTTGTCCTCGCCCGCGAGAGATTCGCCCGAGAGTTTTAATAAAATACGCTTGTATTTGGGTTTCATATCTTAACACCTCATCAATTATATTTAGTTATATTATACTATATATTGGCAGTGATGTAAAGCAAAAACACTAAATATTTTGTCTTTTCACCAAAGTTTCAAGGACAAAAAAAGACGCGGTTTGACAAAATCAAACCGCGTTTGTGTTTATTATTTTTATAAAGAATTAAAGAACTTTTGAAAGGAATTCCTTAAGTCGGGGTGACTTGGGATTTTCGAAGAACTCGGCAGGCGCGCCCTGCTCAACGATTACTCCCTCGTCAACAAAGACGATGTTCGTTCCTACCTCTCTCGCAAAGCCCATTTCGTGAGTGACAACCACCATCGTCATGCCGTCCTTTGCGAGCTGCTTCATAACCTCAAGCACCTCTCCTACCATTTCGGGGTCGAGAGCAGAGGTCGGCT
>ONDL01000117.1 GCA_900316555.1 uncultured Eubacteriales bacterium
CGAAGTCACTGCCCTTGTCGGACCCTCCGGCTCAGGCAAGAGTACCTGCGCCCGGCTTGCGGCAAGACTGTGGGATAACACGAACGGAACGATCCGCGTCGGAGGCGTCGATACCAATACGGTCGATCCCGAAACCCTTCTCAGCGACTATTCGATGGTCTTTCAGGATGTTGTGCTGTTCGACGATACCGTTATGGAGAATATCCGTTTGGGCAGACACGGCGCGACGGATGAAGAGGTAATAGAAGCGGCGAAGGCGGCGAACTGCGACGAGTTCGTGGAAAAACTGCCGAACGGTTATGATACACAGATCGGCGAGAACGGCGCAAAGCTCAGCGGCGGAGAACGCCAGCGCATTTCAATAGCCCGTGCGCTCCTGAAAAACGCCCCGATCGTTCTTCTTGACGAGGCGACTGCTTCTCTTGATGTGGAGAATGAAACAAAGGTGCAGGGCGCGCTGTCCAAACTGTTGCAGAATAAAACCGTTCTTGTTATCGCCCACCGTATGCGCACGGTCGAGGCAGCGGATAAGATCATTGTATTAAAAGACGGTATGGTGGCGGAGCAGGGCAAGCCGGAGGACTTGATGAATACCGGCGGAGAATTCGCTAAAATGGTGAACCTGCAGAGCGAGAGTGCGAAATGGGCAGTCGCGGGAACCGTGACGAATAAACGATAGGAGCTTGAATATGAAGCCTGATTACAAAAACTGGATGCCGAAGGGAATGATTTATGCCGGTCTGTCGGCAACACTGATACTCTTTATACTGTTCATCGTTTTCGGATTGACCGAAATACTGAGCGGAACGATCAAAACCGTGGTGTTTATCTTTTTTCTGATCGGGACGGTCGTTGGCGTTTGTGCATCCCTCTGGATGATCCTGATGTACCGCGCCTTTGATTACAACGGCAAGCGGAAAATGTCAAAACAGATCATCGACGGGATCGCCGGCTATGTTGACGTACCCGACGGCGGTAAATGTCTTGACGTCGGCTGCGGCAGCGGAGCGCTCACGATCGCCTGCGCAAAAAGAAACCCCAATTCAAGCTTCATCGGTGTTGACCGCTGGGGAAAAGAATACGCCTCATTCAATCAACCGCTGTGTGAGAACAACGCCAAAGCGGAAGGTGTGGAAAATACGTCCTTTCAGCGCGGCGACGCGACGAAGCTCACATTTGCGGATGAGAGCTTTGATGCTGTTTGCAGTAATTACGTTTATCACAATATTCCGGGCGACAGACAGGCATATCTGCTCGAGACCCTTCGCACCTTGAGAAAAGGCGGTTCGTTTGCGATACACGATATTTTCTCCAATTCCAAATACGGCGATATGCAGGCTTTCTTAAAAAAACTGCGGGATATGGGCTATGAAAAGGCGGAACTGATCGACACGACGGACGGTAAATTGATGTCGAAATTCGAGTCTGTGTGGATGGGACTATCCGGCTCTGCACTGCTTGTAGGAAAAAAATAAACATAACGTCTTCTGCAGAGGTTTAGATAGTCTTGATTTAACCGCAAGCAACAGTTAAATTAAATAAAGGAGTTAAACGATGTTGTTATTTTCAATCCTCGGTTTGTGTGGTGGGCTGCTCTGCTGTGTCGGAGATATCCTGTTCGACTTAAAGGGCGCGGGCAACGAAAAGCTCGGCACCTCCAAAAATATCGACAGCAACTGGATGAGGATGTCCGAGTGGCGTTTTGGCGCGTCGATCCTCTGTGCTTTTTTCGGCGACGCGGGGGTCGGCTTCGGCTTTTGCTCTATTGCTTCGCAGATTAGCGGCGGTTACCCGACGCTCGCGATGGTCATGAGCATCCTTGCGTTTGTCGGCTGTATCGGCGGTTTTTTTGTCCATTCGATGCTCTGTATCCAAGCAGTCATCTACAAGCGGATCATGAGCAAGGGTGAGGATAACTTCGAGATAGCAGATCACACCCTAGATGGCTTATACAAGGCGATCACTGTTCCTTTTTTTCTGAGCTCTCTGATTCTGATGGCGGCGGATGTGTGTTTGGTTATCGCGATTCTGATCGGCGCGCTGAATGTTCCGAAATGGATGGCGGCGCTCAATTCCATCGTGTTTTTAATCATCGGCGTTACGC
>ONDL01000116.1 GCA_900316555.1 uncultured Eubacteriales bacterium
TCCAATCGGGGCGGTAAGCAATATCGCGAGCACCGCGACGGAGAGAATAATCTTGCCGCAGGGCAGTCCCATCGACAGCGGCACCGCTCCGATCGAAGCCTGAACCGTCGCCTTAGGAAGATATGCGATCACACAGAACAGCCTCTCCTTCGCGGAGAGCGGAGTTCCGAGCACGCAGAGTATAACGCCGACCGTGCGGAACGCCAGAGCAATGAAAATCATCGCGATCGCCATGGCTCCTGCCGAGAGCGTGTAGCGGATATCGACCGCAGCGCCTACGAGCACAAAGAGCAGCACCTCGGCGGCGATCCAGAGCTTTCCGAAGGTTCCGGACAAGCTCTGTGATTCTGTCTGTTCGGCTCTGAGCTTTATCAGGCAAGCCATCGCGACCACCGCGAGCAGCCCCGACACCGCGACGTAGTTTTTCAGCCAGCCCTCCGCCGTCATCAGCAGGAAGGCAACCGATAGCATGATAATGACCTTGACGCTGCCGTTCACCCTGAAGCTGTGCTTCCTTGCGAACTCAAAAAACAGGTACAGCAGGAACCCTGCCGCCGCGCCGAGCAAAACGCCGAGCACGATCGACACGGGGATATTGACGAGGTGCCACAGCGGAGCCGACTCGCCCTGAGCTTGACGAGGTGCCACAGCGGAGCCGACTCGCCCTGAGCCATCGTCAGGAAGGTGCTGAACAGGACGATGACAAACACATCGTCGCAGGACGCGCCCGCGAGTATCATCTGAGGAATGCTCTTTTCGGTGCCGCGCCTGTCCTCAATCAGCTGAATCATTCGCGGCACGACCACAGCGGGAGAAACCGCGCTGAGTACCGCGCCCATGAGCAGCGCCTCGATGTGACTTAGTCCGAGCAGCAGCGGCGCAAAGCAGAAATAGCCGAGGATTTCAAGGCAGGCAGGCACAAACGACATCATAACAGCCGGACGGCCTACCTTCTTGAGGTCGGCGAGGTTGAGCGTCAGTCCGGCGCGTATGAGAATGATGATCAGAGCCATCTGCCTGAGCTGTGATGATATCCCGAGAATCGTCGGGTCGAGAAGGTCTAGCACATACGGCCCGAGGACGATACCCGTCGCAATCATGCCGATTATGCGCGGCAGTCTGATTGCGTTGAAGATAGCGGCGGCGGAAAAGCCGACCAGAAATATTAAGGCAAGCGACAAAAGCATACCCATTCCCCCAAAATTATTTACTGATACCATTATACCAGATACAACCGCGTTTGTCCATACAAAAAGCCGCCCGAAAACGGACGGCTTATAGTTTACTCATTTACGGCTTCTTCCTGCCGGTGGAGTTTTTTCAGCTCGCTCTTGCGCAGATACATCTGCCTGTCGGCGCGCTCAAATATGTCTCTGATCTTGCGGTCGCTTTCCTTTTTGAAAACAGCCATACCCGAGGCGACAACAACCTTGCCCGAGCGCTGGTTTTCTTCGGACTGATGGTCAAATGCCGCGAGCAGCTTTTCACGGTTGCCATAGTCCCCGCCCTCCAGAATCACGGCAAATTCGTCGCCGCCGATGCGGTAAACGGGACTGTTTTCGAAGAATTCGCTTATCATCATTGAAGCAGTATAGATATAGATATCTCCCGTATCGTGACCGAGGTTGTCGTTTACGGATTTGAGGTCGTTGACATCGAACACTACGACGCCCAGCTCTTTCACCAGACCGCTGCGGATTTTTTTGTTCAGCTTTTCCTCGTCCTCGATATATGCCTGCTTACTCTTTACGCCCGTCAGAGGATCGGTGTAAATTTTTTTCTTCGCCGAGCCCAGCTCTCGGATCTGCTCCTGCTCGCGCCTGAGCGTTTCCTCAAGCTCCCTGCGCTGCTCCTCCTTTTCGTCCTCGACGACGAAGGAATGAAGCAGACTGCTGCTGAACAAGAAGCCCATCGAATACAGCGGCATCATCGGGTAGTACATCTGCACGACGATAAGCGCCGCCATTCCCGCTCCGCTGAGCACCACTGTGCGTCGCAGACGCTTTGCCGCAAGCTCGTTTTTCGCCTTTGCGACGAAGGTATACACCGACACCATCATAAACAAAATTACCTGAAGCACAAGCGTTACATATCGCGCTGCTCCCGCGTGATAGACGCCGTCTCCGTCAACCGTAAACAGAATCGGCACGAAGAAATTGACTGCTAGCATCACGACAACGCATACGAACATTGCTATCCCCGCTATGGATATGGCGGTGCGCAGCGTATTCTTATCGTTCATATAAACGACGATGTAGCGCGTCCAGAGCAAAAATCCCAGCGTCATTGTCAGGAAGAACATCACCGTGTCCGCATACAGAGGCAACGCAAGAGGGCATTCGTTGAAGAAGCCCCATAGCATGTCCGTCACACAGAAAACTAGCATTCCGAAGATATAATCGCGGTACTCACGTCTGGCGGGCACAACGGTGTGCTCGCTGCAGCGCCAGAGCATATCGTGGTTGATAATAAGCTGAATTACAATAGCCAATATTCCGATGAGTGAATAATACACTGCTAATCACCTCCGTCGGTACGTTCGCCTCCGTCAGCGCGGATTTCCATGTTTGTAACTCCTATGATAAGCTGCGGCCCGTCGGACTCCTCGATAAGCGCCGCCTTGAGACAAACCCTCACAGGTCTGCCACCGAACATAATACGGTAGTACAGCTTGAAGCGATTGTCTTTTGTTTCGATTATCGCCATCGGCACGGTGTTGAAGTAGTGCTCAAATCACTCTTGATCTTCGTTCGAGAGAATAGCGAGGTCGTAT
>ONDL01000114.1 GCA_900316555.1 uncultured Eubacteriales bacterium
AAGGTCTGGGCGCGCAGATGAACGTCGTTGTAGCTCAGGCCGTTTTTGGTGTATTCGGTTTTGCGGCGTGTCATTGCGCGCACCCTCGCGAGCAGTTCCTTCATAGCGAAGGGCTTTGTAAGGTAGTCGTCCGCGCCCGCGTCGAGTCCCGCGACTCTGTCGTCGATCTCCGCCTTCGCGGTCAGCATGATAACGGGCGTGAGGATATTCTTTTCGCGCACCTCGCGCAGAACCTCGATACCGTCCTTTTTAGGCATCATGATATCGAGTATCAGGCAGTCATAGCCCTCTGTGTTGATGCGCTCCATCGCTTCCTCGCCGTCAAAGGCGGGGTCGACGTCGTATCCCTCGTGGTTCAGAACGGCGCATATAACCTTGTTTAAATCAGCGGTATCTTCCGCTAACAAAATCTTCATATCTTCACTTCCTTATGCTTCAAGAATCATATCGCGGATAGTCTGCATCGACAGGTCGGTCGAGGCGAGCTCGTCGGCGCAGCGTTTCAGCTCCTCTTCAATCAGAGCGGCGCGGCTGCCGACGGACTTTTTGTACTTTAGGTGGTGCTCAAGCGCTGCCCATGTGTCCATCGAGATCGTCCGCAGCTGAATTTCGGCAAAGTATCCCGCCTTTGTGCGCAGGATCATGTGGTAGCTGCGGTAGCCGTTTGGTTTTGCGCGGCGGATATAGTCCTTTTCCTTTATTACCTCGTATTCGTCCGACGCCTTGAGATAGTCGCGGATAGTGTAAACGTCGTCGACGAACGCGCAAACGATCCTCAGACCGATCGCGTCGGTAAGAACCTCCAGCGCGGACTCTGCCGTTTCGGGAAGATTGTTGCGGCGGCATTTCTCGCGCATGCTTTCCTCGGATTTAATGCGGCAGAGGCAGTGCTCAACTGGATCCATGCTCAGCTTCTGCTCCATCTCGGCGCGGATCTCGCCGATGTGCTTCATTATGCCGTCCATAACCTTTTCGAGCGCGGGACGGTGCGCGCCGTAGATGCTTTCTTGTACTTCCATTGTTTTCTCCGTAATGGTTTTCTAATATGATAACAGAAAAATTTTTCTTTCACAAGTAGTATCAGAAAATCGTCACATAATTTTCAGCCGCTTTTTGCTCTTGATAATTGCATAGATTTATGCAATTTACGCTGATTTTCCGGGATAAGTGAAAGGAGGGATATGATGAAGGAAAATATGTTCCGCGCTCTTTTCGCGGCGGCGATAGGCGCTCTGGCGGCATACGCGGGAATTCTGCTCGTGCCGCTGTGCGTGCTGGCGGCGGTAATGATAATCGACTACGCCACGGGAATCGCGGCGGCATGGTCGTGCAAGCTGCTCAGCAGCCGCGTCGGCGTCAAGGGGATCGTCAAGAAGGTCGCCTACCTCGCGCTCGTCGCGGTCGGAATGGTTGTCGATTATCTGATCTCCTCGGCGCTCGTGCACGTCGGGGTGGACATTTCGGTCAACTACTGCTTCGGCATGATGATCTCGGTCTGGCTGATAATCAACGAGCTGCTCTCGATTCTCGAGAACCTCGGGAGATTGGGAATACCTCTGCCTGATTTTCTTGTCAGAGCCGTCGAGAGACTCAGGGACGGGGTTGACCGCCGCACAAAATAACGGAAAAAAGCGCTTCCGCCGAGGAAGCGCTTTTTGACTAGTCTTCGTAGGGAACGAAATCCTCTTTGCCTACACCGCAAACGGGGCAGCACCAATCGTCCGGGATATCCTCAAACGCGGTGCCGGGAGCGATACCGCCGTCGGGATCGCCCTCTGCGGGATCATAGATGTAGCCGCAGGGCTCGCACATATATTTCATGTTCAAAACTCCTTTCATCATGTTAGCCTAATTATACACGAAACCAATAGGTTAGTCAAGATGAAAATTGGGTAAAATTACAGCAAATGAGCTCTGAGTTCCTCGCCCGATTCCCTGCAGAGATATGCAGGCGCGATGTCGAATACGGTCTTTGCGCCGCTTGCGCCTTCTGCGTTCAGTCTTACCGCCGCTCTCGCGAACGCGACAAGCACCGAGCCTGTGAATTCGGGGTTTGAGTCGAGGTTGAGGCTGTACTCAATGACGTGCTTTGTGCCGTCTGAGGTGGTGCCCGAGTAGATCACGGAGCCGCCGTGGGGCAGACCGCTGTGGTTTGCCTTCATCTCCTCTGCGTCGATGAAGTGAACGGTTGTGTCGTAGTCGGCGAAGTAGTTGGGCATGGTCTTGATCTCGTTTTCGATGCGAGCCAGATCAGCGCCCTCCTCGGCAACGACGAAGCA
>ONDL01000113.1 GCA_900316555.1 uncultured Eubacteriales bacterium
ACCGAGATAAGCATTCAGGAGCATTTGCAGTACCGCTGTCCCGACAAGCGGTTCTACTACCTGACGCAAAAGCTGATTTGCCCGAATATGAAATCGACGACCCTTGTCGACCTATACAACTGTGTCGCCGGCAAGGGCGGTGAGGAAATCCTTCTCGACAGCGATACGATAACAAAGGCGAGAAGATGCATTGACGAGATGATTCGTCTCGGAAGCTGAGGAGAAGAGCTATGGCTGATATAGAGTATAAAATCAACAGACTGACCGAAAGCCTGATGGACGATTACGGCAAGGGCAGAGTCATCGACGAAATCAAGATGTTCGAGTACCCGGACAGGGACGTCGTTATCGATATCCTCGAGAAGCTGAGGATAGTCATCTACCCGGGCTATTACCGAAACAGAAACTACCGCACCTACACCGTGCGCAATAATATTTCTATACTGCTCGAGGACATCATCTACAACCTCATCAAGCAGACCTCGATCGTGCTCAAATACGCGCCCGAGTACAGCGACGCTGACGACCAAACGATCGCGAAGGCGTCTGAGGAGATCACCTTCAAATTCCTCGATACCTTACCGAAAATCCGCGAGTACATCGAAACCGACATTCAGGCGGCTTATGACGGCGACCCTGCCGCCTACAACAAGGACGAGATCATCTGCACCTACCCCGGGCTGTTCGCGATATTTACGAGCAGAGTGGCTCACGAACTGTTTTTGCTTGGCGTGCCGATGATTCCGCGAATCATGACCGAGCATGCCCACAGCCTGACGGGTATCGATATTCACCCCGGCACGACTATCGGCAAGTATTTCTTTATCGACCACGGCACGGGTATCGTTATCGGCGAGACTACCGAAATCGGCAACAACGTCAAGATTTATCAGGGCGTTACCCTCGGCGCGCTCTCGACCCGGGGCGGTCAGAACCTTCGCGGCAAGAAGCGTCACCCCACCATCTGCGACAACGTGACGATCTATTCCGGAGCGTCGATTTTGGGCGGCGAGACCGTTGTCGGCAAGAACGTAGTCGTCGGCGGCAACGCGTTCATCACGACCTCGATTCCCGAGGGAGCCAAGGTCAGCGTAAAGAGCCAGGAGCTGATGTACAACTACGACTCCAAACACCCTGTCGAGCGCAAGGACGTCGAGCTTGACGACGCGTGGTTCTATGTGATTTGATTCAGAATAAAAGATAATTTAAACGGCTCCCGTTGCCAGGGAGCCGTTTTGTCATACGCTTTTTGTTTGAATTTTACATAATTAATTTACAAAGCGCATAAAAACTCTTATGATTAATATATATACATTCGTGTGGAGAGGTTGGTGCGAAATGGAGAAATATCAGTTTGACAGCGCGACGAAAGCGGCCCTTGAAAAGCTGCGGGTACCTCTCGCCGTTTATCAGTTTATAGACAAAAGAGTTGTGACGATACTGCTTTCCGACGGCTTCTGCGAGCTGTTCGGCTTTGACAACAAGGACGACGCGTATTATGTCATGGATCACGATATGTACCGTACCACACACCCCGAGGACAGGGCAAGAGCCGCGGACGCGGCGTACCGCTTTGCTATCGAGGGCGGAAATTATGAGGTTGTATACCGCACTCTGACGCATAAACGCACGGATTACATGATTGTTCACGCAATCGGCGAGCACATCAGGACAGAAGACGGAGTGACGCTCGCGTACATTTGGTATGCCTACGAGGGTACATACACCACGGAAAACGAAGATAATAAAACCTCTCTGAGCGCTGCGATGGAGAGAACCGTGCGTGAGGAGAACATGATAAAGGGAAATTATTTCGATTATCTGACAGGCCTGCCGAATATGTCGTATTTCTTTGAGCTTGCCCACGAATGGAGAAAGCTGGATTTATTCGTCACCGAACAGGTGCTTGAAAAAATGAAAAAGCAGGGTGAGGCGGGACTTTATGTCGTATCGGAATCGGTCAACCTGTCACGCGCTGATTTTACCTCCTGCGACATCGTCGAGGAAATCCGCAGGCGCGTTGACGCCGCAGGTCTTAGCCGCGACAAGATAAATATTGAGGTGACCGAGAGCGTCATCGGCAGCGATTTTGAATTTATGAAATCACAGATTGAGCGCTTCCGCAGTTTGGGCTTCCGCGTTTGGATGGACGATTTCGGCAGCGGCTACTCGACTCTTGATGTTTTGCAGAGTATCCGCTTTGACCTGATAAAATTCGATATGCGTTTCATGAAGGAGTTTGACACGAGCGAAAAGAGCAGGATAATGCTCACAGAGCTTATCCGCATGGCGATCTCGCTCGGAGTTGACACCGTATGCGAGGGCGTTGAAACAAAGGAGCAGGCTGATTTCCTGCGCGAAATCGGCTGTACCATGATGCAGGGCTACTACTTCTGCCGCCCGATTCCGTTTGAAAAGA
>ONDL01000111.1 GCA_900316555.1 uncultured Eubacteriales bacterium
AGGTTATCATCGCTGTTTATGTAATCGCTATCATCGGTGTTGCGAGCTACACCTTTGTACTCATCAATCCCGCTCTTGCGGTTATTGCTTATGTTATCGTCTGCATCAGCATGGTTGTTTCAATCGTTTCTTACTTCCTCTACCTTTCGCTCCTTTCGAAGGCGAAGAAGATGCTTGCCAAGTAATTTGATACATATCCTCGTATAATGATTGCGCGAAAAATCCCCGTTCCTCCATCGTGAAGGAACGGGGATTTTTTAATCATTTCAAAATCGCAATGATCCTGACAGCGATTTAAGCGTTGAGGTCTGTCAGAAAATCAGCGGCAAGACCCGCGATGCTCGGCGGATAAACCGAATTGCTAAGCACGACAAGAGTCTGCTTTTTGTCGGTGTTTACATAGTCAAAGGCGGAATAAATCTGAATTGCGCCGTAGTGTCCGACGCCGCCATCGAGCTGCAGATATAAGCCGTAGCCGTAGTGTTCCTCGGGCGAATAGTCGGTGGTCATAGCTTTATAGGCTTCCGCGGAAATCACCTTGCCGCTGCTCAGCGCGTTTATCCAGGCGGTGACGTCGGCAGCGTTGGAAATCAGATCTCCCGCGCCCTTTGTGAGTCCGGGCTGAGTGTCAACCTGCTTGTAGATGTTGCCCTGCGCCCATGAGGGTGAGCTGCCGAGCTCGATGATGAAGCCCGTGTGGGTCATTCCGAGCGGCTCGAAGAAGTTCTCGCGCAGGAAATCAACGTACTTCTTGCCGGAGACCTGCTCGACTATGTCGGCGAGGAGTAAGAAGTTGGTGTTTGTGTATACAAACTCGCTGTCGGGCTCAAACATGAGCGGCTGGCTGAATAGCCATTTCTTGATGGAAGCAACATTCTCCTCCTCGGTCGCGTCCTCTTTTACCACGTCGGAGTTTTCCTCGGTCAGCTCGGGAATGCCCGAACGCATTGATAGAAGGTTGTGCAGGCTGAGCTTCTTGCCTTCGGCGTAGTCGGGGTAGTATTTGTCGAGGGTGTCGCTGACGCTGAGCTTGCCCTGATCCTGGAGCAGCATAATGGCCGCGGCACAGAACTACTTTGACACAGAACCGAGCGGCATGGGTGAGTCGAGGGTGATTTCCTTGCCGTTTTCGAGCGTGCCCTTTGCGTATGAGGCGACGGGCTTTCCGTTTTCAACCGCGTAAACCACGCCCTCGAATTCGTTTTGCTCAATCGTCTGTTCCATATCCTTCGAAACAGCAGGGTCGGCGGTGGCGGCGGTAGCCTCGGGAACGGCTTCGGCGGCTGTCGTCGCGGCTTGAGTCGCGTCCTTATCGGAAGCGGTGCTATTTGACGCGCAGCCCGACGCCGCGCATACGATCATGGCTGACAGAATAATTGCGAGTATTTTTTTCATGATAGTTTCCTCCTTGTGGTTCTGTGAATTATTTGGTTCTGATTTTAATAGCTGATTCGTTATTTTTGAAGGACGTCGACGTGTCCGAACATTGCGGCCTCGAGAAATTCCGGGAATATCGCGCGCCAGAAGGGTACGCTGTGGCCGCCGTTTTCGTTGTAGTGAAAGGCGAGCTTCTCCTGCGGATATCCCATGTCCTTGAGCCGCTCGTACATTTCTCTGGCTTCCTTGCCCGTATCGTTCTTGCCGCCCGTGTAGATGCAGATGAACGGTGCGGTTTCGTCGAGCTTTTTATCACTGAGGAAGCTTCTCCATGCGTTGTCGTCATATGTCCAGAAGGACGGCGAAAGCGCGCCGGCGGTGCCGATTTTGTCGGGGATTTCCATCGTGATATAGAACGCCCCGAGTCCGCCTAGTGACGTGCCCGCGATCGAGGTGTGCTCCGCGTCGGCGTATACATTGTAGTGCTCCTGAACATAGGGGATAAGAGTATTGCCGATGAAGTCTGCCGTCTGCTTTGCGTTCTTCTTTGAGGTTCCTTCCTGGTGCGCCATTTTGCCGAGGTCGGGAATCAGTTCGTCGTCGCGGGTGTAGTTGTTGTTGTCGCCGAAGGTTTCGACTGCTACGATAATTGCCTTTTTGCCGGTATTGGTGGTCATTGCTCTGACCTGCTCGTTTGCAAGCTCGCTGTCAGTGAGCTGCATGCCGTCGAGCCCGAGGAAAACCATCGCGGTGCCGTCGAGCAGATAGACGGTTGAGTACTTTTCATCGGATTTGGGATCGTAATCGTCGGGAGTCCAGATGTGGGCGGTTTTGTCGTAGCCGTTGCAGGTGAGTGTTACATCGTCATAGCTGTCGCGGTAGTTTATTTCTCTGCCGTAGGTGTATGGCAGGAAGCCGTGGTCTGAGTTGTACCAGCCGCTGACGCATTTGTTGAAGGCGAACTTATCAGTGGGTATGTTGTCATAGGTGATATACGCCATGTTGTACTCAGAGGTGTTTCCCTCGCAGGTGAAGGTGACGGCTTCGTCGTCCTCGGAGCCTCTTTCCATCTTAACCTCAGTGCTCTCTCCGGTGTCACTGTTGAAAA
>ONDL01000108.1 GCA_900316555.1 uncultured Eubacteriales bacterium
CGGCGGTTCAATAGTTTGAGTGCAGTACCTTGTATCTGTGGAGTATGTCATCATACCCGACGGATGCAAGGTATTCGTTTGTTAATGACCTGTGCAGAACATAGCTGTCGGCAATTCGCCAATAAGCCTTTCTGCTGTTTGCCCACTCCCACGCTTTGAAATTGATGATGCCAAGCCGCACAAGGTTATAGCACTTCGTCAAGCCCAAATCAAACTCCGTCTGCTTTTTTGTGTTGATGTAGTAGGTTTCCTGAAAAGTGTGGTCTAATAGCTGTTTGTCAATCTCCAATATTCGTTTTGGCTTTTCTTCAAGCGGGCACGG
Organism: uncultured Eubacteriales bacterium; assembly: GCA_900316555.1. Taxonomy (GTDB): domain Bacteria; phylum Bacillota; class Clostridia; order Oscillospirales; family Acutalibacteraceae; genus Ruminococcoides. The sequence goes on from ONDL01000108.1 coordinate 323, forward strand.
CAGCTCTGCGTAAATATTGGTAAGTACCTTTGCGTTCTGAAAAGCTGCGCCGAAATCACAATTTATTCTTCTTTGCATGGCAATAGCTTTCTCGTATTGACCTTGAAAAAATCGAGCTTATAGGTTATGATAAAATAGCTGGGAGCTGCGCTGATCAGATAGTTCACTTTTTTCTTGATGATTATAAGTTTGAGGTGATTTGGAACGATCCTTTACCCCGAATCGAAAAATTAAAATCCTACAAAGCGGTATTATCGCCAAATTTCAGCGTTTATACTGAAATGCCGATGCCAATAAAGATTTACAATACCTTTCGCAGCAGATGGTGCGGAGCCTATCTCCAATCAAACGGAGTTAAGGTTATACCAACCTTAGCTTGGGGCGGACCCGAAACCTTTTGGTTTTGTTTTGACGGGGTTGAAAAGAAAAGTGTTGTAGCTGTTTCAACTCTTGGTGTCAGAAGCGAAAAGGACTTGTTTATCGAACGGATTAAGAAGGAAATCGCCGCCATAACCGACTACAGCGCGACCATCAAAAAGCGCAAGGCAGAGTTGAAAGAGAGTGTCGATCTAATTGAGCAAATCATTCAGGAGGGAGCTATCAGCGACGCTAATCTTCGGCTGTTGGTAGACAGCATCGTCATCTCCGAGAAAGATAAAAAGCTCCACATCAAAATCAACCTCAATGCCAAATTCGATTGTCACAAAGATTGCTATGATGCAGAGGGTAATTTGACGGAGAGAATGTTTATTGCGTAAGAAAACGGCAGGCGTACCAATGCGGTGCGTCTGCCAAACTGCTTTCTTTCGGAAACAAAAAAGCCCGATAAAATCGGACTTTTCGTTGGTGCGCCCGACAGGACTTGAACCCGCACCCTCTCGGAATGGGACCTAAACCCATCGCGTCTGCCTATTCCGCCACGGGCGCACATCTATATTTCAACAGCTTTGCGCTGTGAAAATCAAAGTATTTAATTGTTACACCGAGGTAGCGTCACCAAAATCCAGCGCGGTGTGTCCCGCTTGAAATATAGTCGTACCGCGTCGCGCTGTTAAGCGCTTCCTTGTACTCCTTATTTCAAACCTCGCTTTTGCTCGCTTCATCCGCCACAGGCGGCGCTCGCAACGCGACCAGTTCCGCCACGGGCGCGTTTTTATTTTTCTTCCGTAATATTATACCTCATACCTCCGATATTGTCAACGAGCATTTTGATTTGCAATCATTTCAGCCCAATCAGCATAAATATATTGCTTTTTTGTCAGCTTATGTTAAGATTGATTTATAGTTATAATATCTATACTATCAGTACTATTGTGGAATATTTTTGTTGATACAATAGCATTTACGCAAAAGCACAATGACAAAACTAAAATCAAAATACTCGGGAGGGCAAAAATGAAACGGTTAACAAAAGGACAAATGAGGATTTTTGCGGTCGGTCAGCTCGGCTGGTCAACACTCAGCGGTATTATCAGCGCGTGGTTCGTCACATTCTATCTTCCGACTCAAAACGATATAGCCGGAGGTGCGATTCAGTACATTATGCCCGGCTTGATCATCGGCGGATTCCTGACGGTACTCGGTCTTATCACGGCGTTATCGAGAGTATTTGACGCGGTAACCGACCCGCTTATCGCTTCGCTTTCGGACAGAAGCAAGAACAAACGCGGCAGACGTATTCCTTTTATGCAGTACGCGGCGGTTCCGCTTTCGATCGTAACCGTTCTGCTGTTTTGCGCGCCTGTGGAAGAAATCAGCTCGTGGAACGTGGCATGGATTTCCGTATTCATCGTACTGTTCTACCTGTTTATGACGATGTACTGCACTCCGTACAACGCGCTTATCTCGGAATTCGGAAAAACCCAGGACGACCGTATGTACATCTCCACAGCTATCTCGCTCTCGTTCTTCGCGGGAACCATGCTCGCCTATACGCCCTTTGTTTTCGCGGGAATGCTGCGCGGAAGCGTAGGCTTTGCGTGGAGCTACCGCATCTGCTTTATCATTCTGGCGGTTATTTCCTGCGTTTGTATGCTTATCCCCACCTTCTTCCTCAAGGAAAAGGAATTTGTTGATACAAAGCCGTCGAATTCCAATATGTTCAAGTCGCTCGGCGCGACCTTCAGAAACGGCAGCTTCCGCACCTTTGTATTTTCCGATATCATGTACTGGGTCGGTCTGACATTGTTCCAGACGGGTCTGCCCTTCTTCGTAAAGGTTTCCATGAAGCTTGACGAGTCGTTTACCATGATTTTCCTCGGCGGAATGACAGTGCTTTCCGCGGCGTTTTATCCGATAGTTCCGAAGCTCGTAAAGAAGTTCGGCAAGAAAAAGCTCGTTATCACGGGCTTCCTCGGCTTGGCTCTCGCCTATGTTATCGCGGGCTCGATCGGAGTGATCGGCGTGACCGTTATCCCCGGTATTGTTTACGGCGTGCTTATCTGCGTTATCGCGGCTTTCCCGATGGCTCTGCTGGGCATTATCCCGCAGTCGATCGTCGCCGAGTCGATCGTCGCCGAGGCTGACGGCTACGAAACAGGTGAACAGATAAAGCAATCGTAATGCGTTTTTTTCATCCGGCTGTTTATACGGGTATTGAAATTTTTGTCGAATCATGTATAATAAAAATATAAAGATTTTTGATAATCATTTTTACCGTACCTGTTCAGTAAATATCTCACTTTCGCCGTCTGTATTACGAGGTGTGCGCCATGTGCAAAAGAGCTTTATCCATTCTGCTGTGTGGCTTTTTCTGCGCGTTTTTTTCGCTTGGCACACCTGTTCGGGCGGCTGTTTTTGATCTGGGCGAGCTGAGCACGTGCAAAAGGATTTTTGCCTGCGGCAACAGCGCTGCGTATTTTTACGGCTATACAGGTACCACAGTGATTTCGTCGCGCATATCGGGCGACTGCCTCACGAGCAGAGTTAATGTCAGCGGCGCGATCTATGCCGTAACTCACAGCGGCCGCTTCACCTACGCTCTGTTCGCCGTTTCAAATACTGACTACAGCGTTATCCGTCTGAATGCCGACAGCGGCGACTATTCCGTTTTTGATATTCATTCCGACTCCGAGATCGACCCGCAAAGCATTGCGGCTAGCGAAAACGGTATCTTTCTCCTCTCGCTAAACGGCATCTACCGCGGGGTAACAGGCTTTGACTTGAACGGCAACAAGAATTGTTCCTATTCCCTTCCGCGCGGCTGTGAAAGGCTGTTTTCAAACGGCAGCAGCGCCTATGCTATTGCGGGGAACGGCGAGCTTTACCGTCTTGGCAGAAGCAACGCTGTCTACTGCGCTAAAACAACATATGACGCGAATATTTCCGATGCGGGCGAAGGATATATTTATTCCGACGGACAGTTGATTTCTCTTTCAAACGGAAGCACTGTTTACTGCGGAACGCGTTTCGCCGCTATGGGCAAAAACGGAGCCATTAAATCCGATTCGGGACTTCTGATGACTTCGGCTGACGGCTTGATTTACCTGCTCAACAGCGATTACACCTGTACGGTCACTGATGATACACAGGACACCGCTCAGTCTGAATCACATCTGTCGCGCGAGGGCTCGGATATTTTTCTCAGCGCCGGCACTACCGTTGAACAGCTCAAGAATATGTATCCTGAAATAAAGACGGTTTACAACAAAAACGGAAACGCTGTGACGGGTCGCACTGTCTGCACAGGCTACAGCACAGACTCGCTGTCGGTCATCGTACTCGGCGATGTCGACGGCAGCGGTACTCTCAGCAGCCGCGACGTTAAGGAATTGATGCGGCTTCAAATCGGCGACAGTCAGCTGAGCGGCGTATTTCTGAAGGCGGCTGATTTCAACCGCGACGGACAGGTTGACAACCGCGACATATTGTTAATAGCAAAAAAATAAAGCCTGCTCTTCATTTGAATGAGCAGGCTTGTTATTTAGTATCCGAGATATTCAAGAAAGCCCTCGCAGCCTCGTACGATATCCGAATAGGTGCGGTCAAAGTTTCCGCAGTACCACGGGTCGGCAATACTTCCTCCGTCGGCGAAGGACAAAAGCAGGCGCAGCTTGTTATCCTTATCCGCGCCGAGAATACGCTGCGCGTTGCGTAGATTCATCTTGTCCATGCAGAGGAGATAATCGTAGCGCGCGTAGTCGCTCTTTGTGAGCTGAACAGCGCGCTTGTCGCCGCAGGAAATTCCGTGGGAAGCAAGCTCACGCTGCGCGGGAGGATAGACAGGATTGCCGACATCGCCCCAGATTTCCTCGGTGCTTGTGGCTGAGGACTCAATCACGAAATCGTCCGCGATTCCGCGCTTTTTTACCATATCTTTAAGAATAAACTCCGCCATAGGACTGCGACAGATGTTGCCGTGGCAGATAAACATTACTTTTGTCATATTAATCACCGTCTGTAGATAATTGCGAAGTGTTCCCAAAAATGTGCGAAGCACACTTCATCTCGCCTGCGTGGTTCAGTGCGCACGGAGAACTTTCATCTGCTCTCTCGCGATTCGCCTGCGGGGCTTCCCGCCGCTCGCCTTCGAGCCCCGTCATCTTCTTGCCTGTTTACTGAATTGAAAAAAGAGAGTACCTTTGGTACTCTCTTTTTTCAATGGAGCGGATGACGGGGCTCGAACCCGCTACCTCCACCTTGGCAAGGTGGCGCTCTACCAGATGAGCTACATCCGCATATTTATGGTGCCTCCGGACGGAATCGAACCATCGACACGGGGATTTTCAGTCCCCTGCTCTACCAACTGAGCTACAGAGGCAAATTTGGCGACCCGGAACGGGCTCGAACCGTCGACCTCTAGCGTGACAGGCTAGCGTTCTAACCAACTGAACTACCGGGCCA
>ONDL01000105.1 GCA_900316555.1 uncultured Eubacteriales bacterium
CCTTGACATCACAGGCTGGGATACCATCAAGAAGACCGGCGCTAAGATCACTGTAGCTATCGAAGGCGCTCCCGAACCCACCACAGAAGAGCCCACAACCGTAGAGCCCACAACCGAGGCTCCCACAACTGAGCCCGTAGAGCCCACAACTGAGGCTCCCACAACCGAGCCTGTAACCGAGGTTACTTATGGCGTCGCAGGCGATTCAGCTGATGTATTCGGCAGCGGTTGGGATCCCACCAACACCGCTAATGACATGACCAAGGGTGAGGACGGCGTTTACAGCATCACCTATAATGATGTACAGGCGCAGGATATTTCCTTCAAGGTCGTTACGAATCACAGCTGGAATCCCAGCTATGGCTGGGGCACCGGCAACTACGTCATCAAGGTGACCGAGGCTTGCGATGTTACCATCAAGTTTGATCCCGCGACCGAGACTATCACCGTAGAAGGCGAGAACGTCGAAATCATGAACTTCTCTCCCGACGTTATCAAGGAGATGTATGTCACCGGTAACGACGCGAACGTTTACGGCGAAGCTTGGAATCCCTCCACCAATAAGATGACCGAGGTTTCGAAAGGCGTTTATGAGATTTTATTTGAAGATGTCGAGGACGGTCAGCTTCAGGCTAAGTTCTGCGTGAACGGCAGCTGGACATTCAACTTCGGCGCAGGCGAAACCAAAGAAGTTGAAGTCGGCAATTCACTCGAATTGAAGCTGAACGGCGACAATATCATTATTGATATTCAGGAGCCCGGCAAGCTTACCATGCAATTCGATACCACTTCTATGGACAACTACGGAAACGGCGGCATCGCCAGATTCTTCTTCGCAGCTGAGGAAGCAGTACCTGCCGGAGAATAATTTTCCGACACGGTTTTCCGTATCCTAACTTAAATCCAAAAGGCAATGATTGAGCAATGCTTGGTCATTGCCTTTTTTGCGCGCGTGTATTTATACTTGCATTTATCATAGTAATGTGTTACAATATTACTGAATTTGATATTTGGAGGTATTTATTTTGAGAAAACCCGATAAAAAAGAAACCGTTAATCTTTTCTTTTCCGCTTTTCTGATTCTCGCGTTCATCGTCTGCGCGCATTTCTTCACCCAGTTCACCGCTAATCTCGACGCCACTCTCGGCACGGTTATCAATATCTGCATTTACGCGGTATTCGGTCTGCTGGTATTCTACGCGACAAGAGTCGGCGACGGCAAGCCCGTAAAGCGTTTCTCACCCGTTACTCTTATTGTGATGGTTCTGCCCTCACTCTACATCATGATCGCGTCTGTCGCAAAGTTCATGCCCCTTAACAACATCTTCGCGGGCAACAGCGGCACCGTCAGCGTTATCACAGCGCTCGCGGCTATCGCTTTCGGCTACGGCATTCCCTACACCTTCTTCAGCGGCTTTGAGCTCGCTTCGGAGGATAATGAGGAGGCTGCACCCGAGGTTCTCGAGGGCGGCGTAGAGGCTGACATTATCGAAAACACAGAGGAAACCGTTGAAACCGCCGAGGAAACCCTTGAGGCGGCAGAGGAAGCGGCTGAGGACGAAGCAGATACTGCCGAGAAGGAAACAGAGGAATAATTCGGTAATTATGGGCGGACAGGTTGTCCGCCTTTTCTTTTTGCTCGGCGAAAGGTCTTGTTATTAATATATAAATGTGGTACAATATAATTTAAGGCCGCAAAGAATAGCGGTATTACTATTTATGAAATGAGGAAGAGAAAATGGGATGCAATCATGATTGCAGCAATTGCAGCCAGAGCTGCGGCGGCGAGCAGGATTTACACGAGCCGCTTAATCAGTACAGCTCCGTAAAACACGTTATCGGCGTTGTTTCGGGCAAGGGCGGCGTAGGCAAGAGTATGGTGACCTCGCAGCTCGCGGTCACAATGAACCGCAGAGGGCTCAAGACCGCGATCCTGGACGCGGATATCACGGGTCCGTCTATCCCGAAGGCGTTCGGCATTCACGAGAGAGCCAAGGGCAGCGACCTCGGCATTCTGCCTGCCGTTACCGAGACAGGCATCGAGCTTATGTCGATCAATCTTCTGCTCAAGGAGGAAACCGACCCCGTTGTCTGGCGTTCTCCGATGATCGTCGGCACCCTAAAGCAGTTCTGGACGGACGTTGTCTGGAACGACGTTGACTATATGTTCGTCGATATGCCGCCCGGAACAGGCGACATTCCGCTGACCGTGTTCCAGAGCCTGCCTCTCGACGGTATTATCGTTGTGGCTTCGCCTCAGGAGCTCGTTTCGATGATTGTCGAAAAGGCGGTAAAGATGGCTGAGATGATGAAGGTTCCGCTGCTCGGTCTGGTCGAGAACATGAGCTACTTTGTTTGTCCCGACTGCGGCAAGAAGCACTCCGTGTTCGGCGACAGCCACATAGACGAGATCGCCGCGAAGTACAACACGCGCGTGCTCGCAAAGCTCCCGATCGATCCCGACCTCGCTGCAAAGGCTGACGCGGGTCAGGCTGAGGCGTTCGAGGGCGACTACCTCGGCGAAGCTGCGGATTACCTGCAAACCCTTTGATGAGATTACGGAAAGACCTGAAAAATTTCGGGTCTTTCTTTTTTTTATTCTTTTTATTATTTTTTTAAGAATTTTTTAAGTTTTATTGACTACACTCTAATCACGATAAAAAAGAAGCAAATTTAATCCATAAGGAGTGTAGACTATGAAGAGTAAAAGAGCTATTATCGCGGCGGTTCTTTCGGCAATGCTGGTAACGGCAGGCTTTCCCGTGGCTGCGTCGGCGGCTGAGAACGAGGTTCTGCTCGGTGATGCAGACGGCAGCGGCGCTGTTGACGTAACGGACGCCACAATGATTCAGATGATAGCGGCGGAGCTTGCGACGGTTTCCGCTGAGCGTCTGAAGGCGGCGGACGTAAACGGCGACGGCAAGGTCGATGTCGTGGACGCGACGCTTGTTCAGCAGTACGCGGCGGAGATCAAAACAGCCTATCCGATCGGCGAGCCGATTGAAGCCGAACAGCCAACTACGCAGGCTGCGACTACAGAGGCGGCGACTACAACCGTTGAGGTCACAACCGAGCCTGCTGAGCCGACGACGGCAGCACTGACCACGGAGCCTGTTGAGCCTACGACGGCGGCACCGACCACGGAGCCTGTTGAAACAACCACGGCGGCACCGACAACGACCGTTGAGCCGACCA
>ONDL01000107.1 GCA_900316555.1 uncultured Eubacteriales bacterium
GGCGCGATAACGATTGAGTCGCCCGTGTGAACGCCGACGGGGTCGAAGTTCTCCATCGAGCAGATGGTGATTACGTTGCCCATGGAGTCGCGCATTACCTCGAACTCGATTTCCTTCCAGCCGGAGATGCACTTCTCAACAAGAACCTGGGTGATCGGAGAAAGCTCAAGACCGTTTGAGGTGATTTCTCTGAGCTCCTCCTCGTTATTTACAATACCGCCGCCTGTGCCGCCGAGGGTAAACGCCGGGCGGATAATTACGGGGTAGCCGATTTCGTTTGTGAACTTAACGGCGGATTCAACGTCGTTTACAACGAGCGACGGAATGACGGGCTGGTTTATGGACACCATTGTGTCCTTGAAAAGCTGTCTGTCCTCAGCCTTGTCGATAGTTTCGGGCTTTGCGCCGAGCAGCTGCACGCCGTGCTTCTCGAGGAAGCCTTCCTTTGCGAGCTGCATTGACAGCGTCAGACCTGTCTGTCCGCCGAGGGTCGAAAGCAGGCTGTCGGGTTTTTCCTTGATGATAATGCGCTTCACCACGTCGAGGGTGAGCGGCTCGATATAGATTTTATCCGCCATGGCGTTGTCGGTCATGATCGTCGCGGGGTTGGAGTTTACGAGGATTACCTCAAGACCCTCCTCCTTGAGGGCGCGGCACGCCTGGGTGCCGGCGTAGTCAAATTCGGCAGCCTGTCCGATGACGATGGGACCCGAGCCGATAACCATTACTCTTTTAATATCCTTTTTCAGTGGCATACTATCAATCCTTACTTTATAGAATGTTCAGCTATTTTTGAATATTTCTGAGATTACTTCTTGTTGTCGTCCATCATCTTGAGGAAGCGGTCGAAGAGGAACGAGGTGTCGAGCGGACCGCCGTGAGCTTCGGGATGGAACTGCACCGAAAAAGCAGGGAAGCTCGTATAGGTTACGCCCTCGCAGGTGTTGTCGTTGCCGTTTACGTAGCTGACCTCGCTGTCCTCCGGCAGACTGTCGGAAACAACCGCGTAGCCGTGGTTCTGGGAGGTGATGTAAACCTTGCCTGTCTCGAGCTCCTTGACGGGCTGATTCGCGCCGCGGTGACCGTACTTGAGCTTTTCGGTCTTTGCGCCGTGGGCGAGTGCGAGCAGCTGGTGACCGAGGCAGATACCGAACATCGGAACCTTGCTCTCGGTGAGCTTTCTGAGCTCCTCGATGACAGCGGTGTTCTTTGCGGGATCTCCGGGGCCGTTCGAGAGCATAATGCCGTCGGGATTGAGCGCGAGGACTTCCTCGGCTTTGGTGTGAGCGGGAACAACCGTCAGGTTGCAGCCGCGCTTGTTGAGCTCTCTGCCGATGTTGTGCTTTGCACCGAAGTCCATGAGAACAACGTGGTACTTCGCGTTTTCAACGGGGAAGTTCTCGATCTCGGAGATCGTGGTTTTCTCAACCGCCTCGGTGATGACAAAGCCCTTGAGCTCATTGAGGATCTCGTCGGTCACCTCGGGTGTGTACTGAATACGGCAGTTCATAACGCCGTATTCGCGGACGATTCTGGTGAGCGCGCGGGTGTCAAGGCCGCAGATACCCGTAACGCCCTTCTCTTTTAAAAAGGTGTCAAGATCGCCCTCACTGCGGAAGTTGGACGGCGCTTGACACCATTCTCTTACAATATAACCATTGAGCGCGGGAGTAGGGGTCTCGAAATCCGAACGAATGACGCCGTAATTACCGATAAGAGGGAATGTGTGAAGAACCACCTGACCAAAGTAGCTGGGGTCGGTGAGTGTTTCAAGATAGCCTGTCATAGCGGTTGTAAAAACAAGCTCTCCCATAGTTTCTTTTTCGGCGCCAAATGCCTTGCCCTCAAAAACCGTTCCGTTTTCGAGCACTAAATACGCAGCACGACTCATAGTAACAATCCTTTCAAATAGTGGTTTATTCAAAACGGGCGGATAAACTCGCCCCGGAATTGACGTTTTATATCAGTTCTGATAGGTTCTGATGACCTGTTTTGCGACGGCAAGCTTGCTGGTCTGCATATCCATCGCCTGCTTTTCGAGGTAGCGGTGAGCCTGTTCCTCGCTCATGTTAAGACAGGTGACGAGCAATATCTTGGCGCGGTCAATGATTTTGAGATCCTCAACCATGTGCTTGAGCTTGTCGTTCTCCTGCTCCACTCTGAGAAGGCGGCTTCTGAAGCAGTCCGCGAACAGCAGATAGTGGTGAAAGAGGTGCCTGTTGATCGGCTTTGAAATAACGAGCACGCCCTTTTCGTTGAGCATATCGCTGACCTGATCGGCGCTTGCCTTAGGTACGATGATCACCACGCTCGCGCGCGTAGTGTTCGCAAAGCGCGTTGCCAGCGCAATGCCGTTTTCATCCGCCAATGGAGCGTTGATACATACGAAGTCGAATTCCTCCTCCTGCTGTTCAGCGCTGTAGGCGGCGTAGGAAACGGTAATATCCTTGTAGCCCTCTTCTTCGAGGAGCTTTGAAAGAGCGGCGGCGCTTTGCTCGGAGTTTGTTACAAGCAACGTTTTTTTCAAACTACCACCACCGCAAATCATTCTTCAACATCATATTTTACCTGATTTCACGTACAGTTTATTTACATAAAGGAATTAAACTGAGATTTCTTGATTTTTTTTCAAACAGTCAAAAGCCAATGCCGGCATCAATAGTTTTAATTTGAAACAAACGCCTCTATTTTTTAAGTAAAACCAATCATCATTATGTTTATCCGATTGACATTACATACAAAAAAGTGTTATAATAACATGATATTTGCTGAATAATCCACCCGGAAAGGAACAGATGAAAATGAATCAAAGCGAAGCTGCAAATAATACAAAGGATTTGATTTATCTGATCTCCTGTGCGGTAAATAAGCGAACTCCCGATGCTGCGAAATGGATGACGAGGCGGTATACAGCCTGGCAAACCGCCATATGCTCTCCGCGGCTGCGGCATTTGCGCTCAAAAAGGTAATGCCTCTCCCGAATCACTGGCATAACGCGATAGGCAATTCCATGCGCAGGCTTGTGATTTATCATGCCGAGCGTTCAAAAATACTCCGGGAATTCGACGAACGCGGAATCCGTTATCTTCCTCTCAAGGGAATAATATTAAAAGGCATATACCCAAAGCCCGAAATGCGCGAAATGTCCGACAATGATATTCTCTGTGACAGGGAAAAAATGTCCGAAATCCGAAAGCTAATGAAGTCAATGGGCTACAGCTGCAAGATGTTCGGAAAGTTTCATCATGATATGTATTACAAGAAGCCCGTGCTCTTCGAAATGCATACCGACTTGTTCAACAGCGTCGAGTTTCCAGAGGCATATTCCTACTACAAGACAATCGGGCAGCGGCTGATTAAGGATGATCACAACAAATGCGGCTACCATATGACCGACGATGATTTTTATATCCATATCATCAACCATTTGTACAAGCATTATTCCAGCGCGGGTACGGGACTCCGCTCGCTTCTGGACGTATATATCATCAACAAGACAAAGGGGCAGACGCTTGACCGCGCTTATATCAGCCGCGAGTTCAATCACTTTGGTCTTGAGGATTTCGAACGGAAAGTTCGCGGGCTTTCGCAGAAGACGTTTACTCTTCAGCCTTTATCGGAGAGCGACATGAAAGAGCTTTCCTTCTACGTAAATTCCGGCTCTTACGGGACGATTGACAACCTGGTAATATCCAGGTTCAAACACGACAGCAGCATAAAATCAAAGCGCCGTTATCTCCTCAAAAGAATTTTCCCGGACATGCGGAACCTGAAAGTTTCTGCGCCCGTTGTTTACCGCCACAGAATTCTTTATCCGGGTTATGTGGTATTCAGGCTGGTCAGGTACCTGGCACACGACCGAAGCGCGCTTGCGATTGAGCTCAGACAACTGAAAAATGCCGAACAGGGCGGCGGAAACGCAGGATAAATTTCGATGTTAATTCAGCCGTCCTACGGCTTATAAAGATAAAAATTTTAACCACTGAAAGGCAGGAATTTTAATGAAAATCGGATGCGTCAAGGAAATAAAAAACAACGAGTTCCGCGTTGGCATGACTCCCGACAATGTCCGCGCTTATGTCTCGGCAGGACACGACGTCTGCATTGAAAAGGGCGCGGGCGTAGGCTCGGGCTTTGCGGACGCCGAATACGCGGAAGCCGGCGCGGTTTTGGTTGACAGCGCCAAGAAAGTCTGGGATTCGGTTGATATGATGGTCAAGGTCAAGGAACCGCTCGAGGAGGAGTACGCGTTCTTCCGCGAGGGACTGATTCTCTACACATATCTCCACCTCGCGGCTGACGAAAAGCAGACTGACGCTCTGCTGGACGGCAAGGTCAAGGCTGTTGCTTACGAGACCTTGCAGGAAACAGACCGTTCCCTTCCCCTTCTTGCGCCTATGTCGCAGATTGCAGGACGTCTTTCCATTCAGGAGGGCGCAAAGTACCTTGAGAAGCACTTCGGAGGCGAGGGCATTCTGCTTGCCGGAGTTCCCGGAACCCCAAAGGCAAACGTGGTCATTCTCGGCGGCGGCACGGTTGGTATGAACGCCTGCAAAATCGCGGTCGGAATGGGAGCGAACGTGACTATTCTCGACATCAGCCTCAAGCGCCTTGAGGAGTTTGACAATATGTTCGGCGCTCAGGTGCAGACGCTTGTCAGCAACGACAGCAATATCGAGCGCGTATTGAAGGACGCGGATCTGGTCATCGGTTCCGTTCTGATTCCCGGAGCGTCCACCCCCAAGCTGTTCAAGAAAAAATATCTGCCCTCGATGAAGGACGGCTCCGTATTCGTTGATGTCGCAATCGACCAGGGCGGCTGCGGAGAATCAAGCCGCGTTACAACTCACGACGACCCTGTTTATATTGTTGACGGAGTTGTTCATTACTGCGTAGGAAACATGCCCGGAGCGGTACCGAGAACGAGCACAATCGCCCTAACCAACGCTACCCTTCGTTACGGACTTGAAATAGCCGCTAACGGACTTGAGGAAGCATGCAAAAAGAGCCCTGTAATCTGCTCGGGCGTCAACTGCTATCTCGGCAAAATCACAAACGAAAACGTAGCGAAGGCTCACGGCCGCGAGTGGACTGATATCTGCTCGCTTATATAACAGAAATACCGCCCCTCGCGGGCAAAAAATCAACGTCGGACTGCCCAAGGCAGCCCGACGTTATTCTATATCGGTAATTATTTAGTTGATTGACGCTTAGTACGCGCCGTCGCCCTTGATAACCGCGGGAATAGTGAGAAACAGAATCTTCAAATCTGTCAGGATACTTCTTTCCTTGATATACTTGTAATCCAACTCAACCATACCGTTGAAATCAATCTGGCTTCTTCCGCTGATTTGCCAATAGCAGCTCAGACCGCCGATTACAGACAGGCGCTGCATCGAATAATCGGTGTAATTTTCGACCTCTCTGGGAAGCGGAGAACGGGGACCTACAAAGCTGATGTCTCCCTTGATGATATTGAAAAACTGCGGAAGCTCATCAAGACTGGTCTTTCTCAAAAACTTGCCGACCCTTGTGATGCGCGGATCGTCCTTGATTTTAAACAGCTCGCCCGACGTTTCATTCTGATCCTTAATAGATTCAAAAATCTCATCAGCGTTGGGCTTCATGCTTCTGAACTTGTAAAACTTGAATTCTCTTCCGAACAGCCCTACTCTTTTACATACGTAAAAGACAGGACCTCCGTCGTCAATCTTGATTGCCAGCGCAACTCCGAGAAACAGCCAGAAAAA
>ONDL01000102.1 GCA_900316555.1 uncultured Eubacteriales bacterium
TATGTCGCTTGCGGCGTGTATGCTGCTTTGCGGCTGCGGCGCTCCGCAGGAATCACAGCCCGAAACGACCGCCGAAACCACGGCTGCGGCAACTACCGTACCCGCAAAGCCGGCGGCAACAATCGACGAGACAGCAAACGTCAAGCGCTATGATTTTCTCTCCATTAAGCAAAAGACCGACGAGATAAACTCCGCTTTCAACGGCTATGTTTCAGAGAGACGCTTCAAGGGCGTTATCTATATGAAGCTCGGTAACGACTTTGAGTATCTCAGCGCGACGGGTTCATCTGACGCCAATAACCACAAGAACAACTCGATCAACACGCGTTTCTATATCGGCGCGCTTACAGAGCAGATGACAGCAGCGGCAGTTTTGTCATTAGTTGACAGTGACAAGCTGAGCCTTGACGACACCATCGACAAGTTCTTTCCCGACTACAAATACGGTGAAGATATTACTGTCGATAACCTGCTCAACATGACCTCGGGAATCCCGAACTATATTGTACGCAGCGATATCAGCGACATGGCGGCAAATTTGCACATTGCCATCAATGACGATATAAAAGAGGACAATTCGTTTGATGAAAACAAAAAAATCATTCTGGATTGGATACTCTCGCAGGATTTGCGTTTTGAGCCGTCCTCTTCCTTCGAAAATTCCGACAGCAACTACTATCTTTTAGGTGAGATCATTGCAAAGGTAAGCGGCGAGAGCTATGAGGATTACATCAATTCCGCGATTTTCAAGCCTCTTGCGATGAACGCGACATCATTTGACGGCGGTGATAAGCTCGCGCTTCCGTATGACGGCAACGCAGAGGGCGATAAGCTGTGCTTCAGCGGAGTGGGATATTCCGCCTGCGGAATGATTTCAAACATCTCTGATTTGCTCAAGTGGACAGACGGCATATTCTACGATAAAATCATCAGCGATGAATCGATAAACAAGATGCGCACCCCAACCGAAAACGGCTATTCATGCGGTATGTATATAAGCGGTGACAGACTTTCCGCTTCAGGCCGCTGCGGAGCATATTCCTCAATGCTGAGCTATACCACCGACAAGAGCGAAATTTTAGTTTCTCTCTCGAACTACAACTTTTCAGACCCGTCGTTCCTGCGCGGATTATTCAGAAAATATCTGTCCAAATTCTCGGCGGGATAATCACACAACCTGTTAACCTCCATACTATGGTATTACAGTCAGACTGTAAATACTTATATGGAGGTTATTTTTATGTCGGAAGTCAGCATTGATAATGACGCTCAAACCACGCAGAACGGCGACGGTCAGGAAGTCCAGTTCGAACCCGTTTGCATAGAAGTACCGCGCATTTATGACAGCTGCGGCGCAAAGGATTGTCTGAGAGACCTGACGGTATTCTTCACCTCGGAGGATCAGGATTTGGTGGAAACAGCCGCCTCGGTGCGTGTGACAAAGGCAAGTGTACTCACCGCTAACATTTCGGTCGATTCTGTTGCCTTTAACCGCGGATACTATGCCGTCGATGTCGTGTTCTACATCGCAGTCGGCGCCGAGGTTTACACGGGCAGAGGTACGCTGCCCGCGACGGTGACGGGACTCGCAACCGCCTCAAAGCGCGTTGTGCTTTACGGCAGCGACGCGAACGCGAAGATTTTCTCGGGGGATAAGACGCCTGAGATTGACGCGAGCGACTTTGACAGCTGCAACGGAGCCGTCAGCACCGCGCCTAAGGTGACAGTTCAAGTTTCAGCGCCGATGGCGCTCGCGTCCTCAGTGGAGCCGGTGACCGCGCCCGATATCCTGCCGTTCGTGCCCGAGGCGGTCGCAAACTACTTCGGTGAGGAGCTCGTCGTGCCGACTGCCCAGCATATCCTTGTAACCCTCGGAATCTTTTCTATCGTCCAGCTCAGCAGAAATGTGCAGCTGATGATTCCTTCCTACGATTTCTGTGTTCCGAGAAAGGAATGCGCGGCAAAGACAGACGACCCGTGCGAAGTGTTCAGCAAGATAGAATTCCCGACGGAATCCTTCTTCCCGCCCAGTACCGCCGATACCGATTCGGGCAGCGCTCCGTTCGGCTGCGGCTGCGAGTAATTAATAAAGAGGAACTGATTTTTTGTCAGTTCCTCTTTTCAAATATCCAGTCTGTGAGCTCCTCACCCTTGACTATATATGCTTTTTCCGCGATTTCCGCGAGGGGAGTGTCACTGTAGCTGTCCGAGTAAAACTCCCCGATTTTACCGTTCGGAAACATTTCATAGAACCGCCTGACCTTCTCCTTGCCGTGGCAGTTGATACCGTCGTAGATACCTGAATTCTTATCCACGCGCGAAGCCATCAGATAATGTATTCCGAGTATTTCGCAAATCGGCTCAAGCAAAAATTCGGGCGACGCGGAGATAATAACATCGTCGTACTTTTGCTGCTTTAGGTAGTACTGTTTGATTTTCGCGCGGTTCTTTGCCCAGAAATCCTTAACGTCGCGGTCAATATCGCAGTTTCTCAGAAAGCGGTACATTACCTGCTTGAAATCCGTCTTGCTGCCTTTTCTGAATAGATAGAATTTAAGGAACGCACCGAGTAGCGAGGGAGCAAGAAGGAGGATTTTTTTGTGCCGTTTCAGCGAAAAAAGATAAAAATCGGCGGTCGAATCTCCGCCATATATTGTTTTGTCAAAGTCGTAAACATTCATTCATATCACCGCTTTAATTATACACTTGTTTCAGCCGTGAATCAAGCCCTGCCAAAATTCGATTATAGAAAAAATAATTTGACAAACTATTGAAAAATTCCGATACATATGGTATAATTATAAACCAAAAAGTATTATGGGAGCGTATATGTTCGGATATCTGCAAATCGACAAGGCGGAGCTTAAGGTCAGGGAATATGAAGCGTATAAATCCGTATACTGCGGACTGTGCAAACAGCTCGGCAGGGACTACTCGATTTTCGCGCGTTTTGCCCTCAGCTACGACTGTACCTTCTACGCAATTACTTTGATGTCGCTGCGCAGGAGCTGCAGCGGTTTTAAGGACGGAAGGTGCCGTTTCAATCCCCTGAAAAAATGTAAGTATGCCCGCTGTGAGGACGATTGCTACAGCAAAGCGGCGGCGCTGACGGTGATTTCGGTCTACTATAAGCTTTGCGACGACATCAGCGACAGCGGATTTTTCAAAGCTCTCGCAGTACGGCTGATAAAACCGTTTTTCTCACACTGGAGAAAGAAAGCTGCCAAGCGCTACCCTGAGCTTGATATAATTGTCCGTGATATGCTCAATTACCAGATTGCGGTCGAGCAAAAGGACAAGCCTTCACTTGACGAGTCGGCACATCCGACCGCATATATGCTTGCAGAGATAATGAAGTCAGAGGGCAAAACAGA
>ONDL01000101.1 GCA_900316555.1 uncultured Eubacteriales bacterium
GAGATTGAAAACCTCTATACCTCGATTCTAAAATCGTCCTCAGACACCATGGGCTACATCGGCGAGGTTCAGAAGAAGGGCGAACAGATTGCAAAGCTCCAGAACGGTCTGATAATAGTGCTCGCAGATATGGTTGAGAGCCGCGACCAGTGTACCGGCGACCATATCAAAAAGACCGCCGCCTACACCAAGATAATCATGGAACAGATGAAGCGCGAGGGTATCTATGCCGATCAGATGACCGACGAGTTCATCGACGACGTCGTTAATTCCGCGCCGCTTCACGATATCGGAAAAATCCACGTTCCCGACGCGGTGCTCAACAAGCCCGGCCGTCTGACCGACGAGGAATTCAGGCAGATTCAGGAGCACACCACCGCGGGCGGAGAAATCATCGACAGGGCAATAGCTTCCGTTTCGGAGGATTCGGGATACCTCAGAGAAGCGCGCAACCTAGCCGTATCCCACCACGAGAAATGGAACGGCAAGGGCTATCCTCTCGGACTGAAGGGCGAGGAGATACCGCTGTCCGCGCGCATTATGGCAGTCGCAGACGTTTTCGACGCCCTCGTTTCGCGCCGCAGCTACAAGGCGCCGTTCCCGATCGAAAAGGCTATAGATATTATCCGCAGCGACGCGGGTACGCACTTTGACGCGAACGTCGTCAAAGCCTTCCTCGACGCCGAGGACGAAATCAGAAAGGTCGCAGAGGAGAACAGCGGCGAATAAAAAATTAACGGAAAGACCTTCGGGTCTTTCCGTTTTTTTAAATCTCCTGCTCGAGCAAGGCGATAAGGCTTTCAACCTCAAACCTGTCGTCCGTATCAAAGGCGGAGTTGAGCGCCTCTGTGTTGTCGTAGGAGTGTTCGACCTCCTTTGAGTAGCGCTGCAAAATCCTCATGCGCGAGTACGGGTAGTCCCTCTCAAAAAACAGTGCGTCGAGCTTGCCTGTGACGAGGTACGCGCAGACAATACGCTTTATCGAGTAGAGCACATCGCCAGAGTTTATCGCCTCGAGGTAGTAGCGGTAGACGTAGTACAGCGCGAACTTTTCAAAGTCAGAAGCGAAGTCATCGCGGATTTTCAGCTTCTGAGCTTTTTCTGCGGTATCACTCAGGGCAGACTTCCACTCTCCGCTCATTATCTCAAAACCAAGGTGCATATCAAAGATAAATCCGCTGCCGCGGCTTTCGGCGCCGCTGAGGTCGAGAGGCTCGGGTTCCTCACCGTCGAGCAGGCTCTGCACCTGAGCGTTGAACTCAAGGCAGTCCGCAAGGCGGTAGGCGAAGGGTTCGCCCTCGTTCAAAAGATAATCGAGGGTTTTCTCGCGCGCCTTTATCAGGAAGCTCATGCAGTCGCCGCTGTCCTCGCTCAAATCCAGCTCGCGCTCGCCGCCGAAGTCGGAGTAGGCTTCTCTTGTATTTTTAAGCATGAACCTCGCCGCCTCGGGACAGGCAAAGGATAGAATGTGCTCGCAAAAGTCGCCGTAGTCCACAGCGACGCGCGGAAAGTTCGCGCAGGTCTGGCTGAGGTGCTCTTCGCCGATTCCGATGTATATGTCGCAGAGCATATCCCTGTTCCAGAACGGGCACCTGCCGTCTGTGCACGGGAAAACGCGCTCGCCGTACTCGTCGGTCACTAGCATAGCCCGCATTTTGTCGCCGAGGGAACCCTGTACGGTCTTGTAAAACTCCTCGGTATCGCTGTCGATGTCGATGTCCCAGTCCTTGCAGCAGCTGTCCTCGCAGAGGTTTGCTATGCACTTGAATTCATGGTAAAAGCTCGGGTAGATTTCCTGCATAATGTCACTCCCTTACGGCAATCATACCACATTTGAGATACAGCTGTCAATTGTCGAAAAAACATGCGAAACACCTTGACACGGGACAGCGATTGTATTATGATTTAGGTGTATTAAATAAACTAATACAAAAATTTCGATTGGTGACATTTTTGAGGGGGAAAGAGAATGTTTCAAATTGATTTTGCGGCGAGGGAACCGATTTACGAGCAGCTTTACGCGGGCGTGATAAAGCTCGCGGCGGCAGGAGTGATTCAGCCGGGCGACAAGCTGCCGCCCGTGCGCAGTATCGCGGCGGATCTGGGTATCAACCCGAACACGGCGGCAAAGGCTTACCGCGAGCTCGAAAACGAGGGTTATATCTATTCATCGGTCGGCAGAGGCAGCTTCCTCACCGACAAGCTGTCGGCGGAATCCGCCCAAAAGCTGATGACGCTTGAAGCGTTCCGCAAGGCGGCGAAGGACGCGTTCTCAAACGGAGCGCAAAAGGAAGAGCTGCTCGGTATCATCGAGAAGCTTTATTAAGGGAGGTAATGTTTTGATTGAAATCAAAGGGCTTACCAAACGGTTCGATAAGGTTGTTGCGGTCAACAGCCTGAATCTCTCCGTTCGGGAAGGCACCGTTATGGGCTTGGTCGGCAGCAACGGCAGCGGAAAATCCACCCTGCTGCGTATGCTCGCGGGCGTTTTCAGAGGGGAAGAGGGCAGTATCCTGCTCGACGGCAGGGAGCTTTTCGACAATCCCGAGGCAAAGGGCGAGTGCTTTTTCATTCCCGACTTTCCGTTCTTTTACAACAACAGCACGATCGAGAATACCGCGACGCTCTACCGCGAGCTTTATCCGCACTGGAGCGATGAGGCGTACATGCGCTACTGCTCGGTTTTCCCGATAAACACAAAGAATAAAATCATCAATATGTCGAAGGGCATGCAGCGTCAGGCGGCACTTATCCTCGCGCTGTCGACCTGCCCGCGGTATCTGTTCCTCGACGAGATCTTCGACGGGCTTGACCCCGTTGTGCGCCATCTGCTCAAGCGCATTCTGATTGAGCACGTCGCAGAGCACCGGATGACCGTTATCATCGCCTCGCACAACCTGCGCGAGCTGGAGGACTTGTGCGACCGCATCTGCCTTATGCACCGCGGTTCGGTGCTAATGGAGCGCGATATCGACTCGCTGCGGCTTGAGTTCCGCAAGGTTCAGGTCGCCTTCCGCGAGGTTCCGAACGTGCCTAATCTCTTTGAGGGTATCAACGCCATCAGCGTATGGCGCAACGGAAATGTATTCAACGTAACGATCAGGGGAACGGAGGAGGAGTTTATGCCGAGGCTCAATGCTTTGCAGCCCGCGTATATCTCAGCCATGCCGCTGACCCTTGAGGAAATATTTATAAGTGAAATGGGGGCTGCGGGCTATGACACAAACAGTATCCTCTAAGAGCAGATTAAGGCAGTGCCTGACGACCTTCAAGTGGGAGCTGCGCAACTGCTCGGGCGCGCTGCTGGTTTTCGCGATCCTGGCAGGCGTGTTCACTACGGTGATATTCACTATCTGCCTTGTCGTGGGCTTTTCCGAGGCTACGGATTCATGGAGCACGGCGAATGCGGCGAGCATCGACTACGACGCGGTCAGAACCGCCGTCAAGGTTTTGATCTACTCATATCTGCACAACAAGCGCAAGGCTGATATGTACGGCGCGCTTCCGATAAGCAGGCGCACGTTCTATGTCGCAAAGACCGTTTCGGCGTACATCTTCTCGCTCGTGCCGACGATGTTCTTCCTGTCAGTGATCGCGCTGATTTCTGTCTGCTTCGGTCAGCCGCTCGTCAACGAGGTCACGAGCCTCTATCTCAACCTGCTGCTCGGCTCAATCGCCTGCGTTTCGTTCTACGGATTGCTCGCGGTCTGCTGCGGCACCACCGTGAACAGCGTTATCGCTTTCATCGCGATAAACTTCGCCTACGTCGTCGCGGCTATGTTCATAAAGGGCACGGTGATGTCCTTCCTGCACGGAATGCCGCTGATGATTTACGAGAACAGCTTCATCATGAAGGCACTCAATCCGCTTTCGGCTTACAGCGGCGGAAATATCATATACTGGATTATCTTCACGGCGGCGTGTCTTGCGCTCGGTATCTTCCTTGTGAAGAAAAGACGTGCGGAATGTGCCCAGACCTCGTTTGCCTACTGGCTGCCTGCCTACATGGTCAAGGTGCTCGTCGCCTTTGACTTCGGAATGTTCCTCGGCAGCATCTTCGGCGCTCTCGGCGTGTTCTTCATTCCGTTAGCGGGCTTCATGTTTGGCTTTGTGCTCGGCAGCGTTCCTGCCTACGTTATCACACATATGATTCTCTACCGCGGGGTAAACAAGCTCATCAAAACCGCGATTCCTCTCGGCGGTCTGATCGTCGTCACGGTGGGCGTGATGTTTGTGCTGAACTTCGACGTTCTAGGCTACAACCGCTTCGTCCCCGTAACGGAGAATATCAAGAGCGCCGGCGTCATAGACCTCGATGACTGCTACTTCACAGGCAAGCTCAACGCCGTGCAGCTGGGAAATCTCGCCGCCGACGACTATACCGACGCCGATGATATCCGCAGCATCACGTATTTTCACCACGGCATTGTCGGCAGGCTCGACAGCACGAGCTACAACCCCTATGCGGATATCTGGGCGAACATGTTTTTGAGCGGCTTCTCGTCCTCGCTCTACAACAAGGGCTACGTGGTGTCCTACAAGCTGAACAACGGCTTTACCGTAACCAGATGCTACTACGAGCAGTACGGAACGTTCAGCGATTTCACCATTGACGAAACGAATATTAACGACCTGCTCGATGACGAGGAATACTTCCTGCGCTACAGCAGCATAATGAACGCGAAATATGACGAGATCAACTCCCTGTCTGTTTCCGACGATGACAACGATTGGGGCAGTTACTACTTGTACTCGCCTCTCACCATTCAGGAGGACGAATACAATCCTTCCGCCAAGGCTGATATTGAGAAGGTTATGACGGCGTACCGCAAGGACTTTGCCGAACACGGCGAGGTTGAGCCGAAGGATGCCGTAGTGTGCATAAATATCAGGTACCGAAAGAATGACAACCTTGAGGGCAACTCCTTCCTCGGCGAGATGCTCAGTCTTATGACTCACGGCGATTCCGACGGCGACAGGGGCTATGTAAGCGAGGATTACACTCAAACCCTGAAAGCAATGCGCGAGATCGGCGTGCTCGACAAGGACAACAAGCTGAACAAAACCAGCTGGTACTATCAAAACCCATACAGATGAGTGAAAGGCGCGGCTTATGCCGCGCTTTTTTCGTTTTATCTACCTTCAACCTTGACAAAACCGCCGTAAAATGCGATAATAATACGGTATGCAAACAAATATATTTAAGGAGCGATTTTATGGCTAAGGAGATGGCAAAATCCTATAAGCCCTCTGAATTTGAGGACAAAATTTACGACTTCTGGCTCAAGGGAAATTATTTCCACACAGAAGCGGATCCCGATAAAAAACCGTACATCGGCCACGCGCTTGACGAGACACTGCAGGATATCCTTATCCGCTACAAGCGTATGTCAGGCTATGCAGCGCTTTGGGTGCCCGGCACCGACCACGCGTCCATCGCGACAGAGGCGAAAATCGTTGAGGCTATGCGCAAGGAGGGCGTTTCCAAGGACGACCTCGGACGCGAGAAGTTCCTCGAGCGCGCGTGGGAGTGGAAGCGCGAGTACGGCGGCAGAATCACAAGACAGCTGCGCAAATTAGGCGTAAGCTGCGACTGGGAGCGCGAGCGTTTCACAATGGACGACGGCTGCTCCGAGGCGGTACGCGAGGT
>ONDL01000098.1 GCA_900316555.1 uncultured Eubacteriales bacterium
TCGGTCGGTACGCGCCCGATCACCGGCTCCGTTTCATCTTGAAGATTCCGCATGATATATGCCTGAACATCTAATGATTTACGGTCGCTTTTCGGAATAACGTGACCTGTGAGCTGCTTTCTCAAATCACTCAGCTTATCGACGCTACCCTCGGCGCCGGTTAAAAACTCAGATTTCAAGGCAGCGTATTGTTCAGCTATTTCCGGATTGTTCGCACGGTCAACACAGGGCTTCATAATGGAATCAACCCAAGAAGCGGCGCTGTTTCTCTGCCGCTCTTTGTTCTGCGCGGCGCGTGCCTTTGCCTGCTCCAAAGTTTCGGGCTTTGACTTAATAGCCTCGACCAGCTTTTTCATCGGCTCATACTTCCACGAACGCTCGGAAAGCAAACAGCCCGCGTTTTTGATACCGCCGAGGTAATCGTCCAGCGCGTGCCACCACTCATGGGCGAGAGAGCCCGCGCCGTTCATTTTGGTGAGATTGATAACCTTGCGCAGCGGTTCATAATGCGCCGCCGCGTTGCCGCTCCCGCGCGCTCCGAAAGCGATCGCCAGTGTTCCGCCGAAAGCAATATCCTTATCGGAGATATGCAGCGCCGCCGCCAAATCCTTTAACGCTTCAAAGCCCATATTGAGTGAGGCTTGACGGTCATTTTGATTCAGCCAGTTGCCAAACTCACCGCCGCGAAATCCGAAGGTATCAAGGTAGTGCTGTCCGGCGATCTCCTGACCGTTTCTGAAATCAGGTCCCGTCCGGTTGATATGCTCCAACTGCGGCGGGACAAAACGCTGTTTGCCGCTCTTGGTACGGCTTTTCGCGTACTCCTGCACCCAGCGCAGCGCAGCGTCGCGCGTTTCAAAGTTGGTCTCCAAAATATAGTGACCGTGTGTTACATAGTAGGTGTCTGGTTTCCAGTCTCCGTTTCGCGAATAACCGTTGCCGTCATATTGCCTGATATTGTAGCCGCGCGGTATCTTCTGCTCCTTCGGTACCAGAAATTGAGCGTCCTTCGCGCCGCGGGCAAAATCGTGCTCAAACTGAGCGCTTGAAGTGATCCTGATTGTGTACCGCAGATTTTCCGTCAACGCCGGATTGTGCGTATAATCGCGCGTCCGTTCATAGGCAGTCCGACCGTTCCAATCCTGAACAGGACGCAGATAACCGTTTTCTACATAAAACTCGGCAAAGGCGGCTTTCGCGTCCTCAACATTGCGAACCTTCTCCATGACCTCTTGAAGCTGACGGACAGTTGTGATATACTGTTTTTGCTGATAGTATTTATCCTCGGGATCATAGACCCTGTAGTATCGCGGCGTTGCAGGCACGGCGTCGCGCACCTTTTTGATGAAGTAAACCACGCCGATCGGCACGCCGTCGTCAAGCATAGCCTGATAGTCGGGCTTTTTCCAGATATTATCCTTTTTGACGTACTTCTCAGCCTCGCGCTCGTTCATCTCGTCGAGGTCGTCGGTGTATAAACCTCGGACGCTCCACAAATCTTTTTTCGCGCCGCCTATCTTCTCGCCGAAATCCTCATGTATCTGTTTCGGCATTTGATTCCTCCGTCTCTACGGAAATCTTGCTGATAACCTCAGGACACGCGCTGTAAATCTGCATAATGCGCTTTGCCGTGCCGCAGGGCTTGACCGCGCCGGACGTCCAGAGCCGCACCGTCGCCGGCGTGACATTCATCAGGATCGCGAGACCTTTTTCGTTCATATTCAGCCTGCGCATTAAGGAAAAGATTTCGTCCGGCTCAAAGTCGGGACATTTGGTTGCTCTCGCGATAACCTGTACCGCGTTTGTTTTGTTTTTCATTTTGCCTCCTGTCTAAATTGAAAAAGCCGCCTGTTTTTCACGGCGGCGTCGGTTATTTTGATTGACTTGCTGTAATCGGATTTGCAGCATTTCGTTGTAATCCTTGCCCTCGCGCGGAGGGTGAACCCCCACGCGGATATCCTTGAAACCGGGATTGTCCCGCAGCATAGCCTGAATCTTTCGGGCGTTCTTCAAACCCGCACAGTCGTTGTCCAGATAGAGATCGACGCGCCGGATTTCGGGGTGACGCTCCAAAAAGGCGAACAGCGCGACATGCGAGGTGCCGCCGAGCGAAAGGCGGTAGCCGTTCCACTTCCAGCCGTCAAGCTCCTGCAAGGTCGCGTGAGAGAGCGCGTCGATCGGCGCTTCAAAGACGGCGACCTGACTGCTGTGCGGCTTTTCCGGCGGCAAGCAAAAGCTGAACGCCTTGTCGCTGCCGTAAACGTCTTTCTTGACCTGCTCGTAAATCCCTCTCATACAGGCAAATTTTATTTTGCCCGCTTCGTCTTTACCGACGAACACACAGACGGGAACGATCTTCTCGTCCTTCCTCGGCTTATATTTGCCCTCGTAAAGCAAACCCAGCTCACGGCATCTTTGGATAACCTTTGCGCTGATCCCGCGTTTCCGCAGATATTTGAAATATCCGGTCGCGCATTTTTTCGGCCACGGGAGATACAACTTTGAAGGTCGCTGTTGCTTTGGCTTGCTGTCGTTTTGAGAATATGCGACTTGCGGTGAAGCTCTTGCAGGCGCGTCCCCGATCAGACGGGAGACCGCTTCGGAAAAACTGTAACCTCTGATCTCCATCAGATAGTCCAGAGCGGTAATGCTCTTGCCTCGGCTGTTCCAGTACCAGAAGTTTTTTGCCGTCACATAAACCAAGCTGTCGTGCTCGCGGTGACGGTAATTACGACCGTCCTTCTTCAAAACGCCGGGCTCGTTTGCTTGCAGATAAGAAAACAGGTCAGCTTGCCGCGCCTGTTGAATCTGCTTCTTTGTAAAATGGGTAGTCATCACCTTCCTTCATCGAATTTTGAAATAAATTAAGGCGCCTTGCGGCGCCCGTGCATGGGATAATCGTGATTGACCTCCGCGCGGTAGTATTCGTCCATCGTAGCCGGCGCGTTGAACAGCGTTGCCAGCACATACGCCTTGATATTTCCGACCTTGCTTGTGTTTTCGTCAAGGCAGTCGAAAACATACTCGATATGCGCGGAGTTGATATTGAGCAACCGCGCTCTGACAACCTCCCGCGGCAGCTCCCCTCCTGCGATCATACAATACGGAGATTGAGAAGCAACCGCTTCAAGCATGAGCTCTACAACAGCGTCTAAGCGTTCTGCGCCATAGCGTTCGACAAGAATATCGTACTCAATATTGCGCTCGATCAGCTCGCGATACGCGCGCGCGCCTATCTTATCAATCTTATCTTTGATTTCTTTCGTATTTGATTTTTTAGTTTTTGATTGTTTAGTATTTAATTGTGCGGGTTTCTCCAACGTTGGCGCAACCAGTGTTGGTGTTTCCTGAGTTGAGTTTACCTGAACGGGATTTTCCCGTTTAGGTGATTCCGGTTTAGGTAATTCCGGCTCAACCGATTTGCTTTCCGGCTGTTCGTGAATGGTGTACTCAATATCTCCGAGACGACCGTTCGGATAGCGAAATCTCCGACGCGTAAGATAACCGTGATCCTCCAGCTCCTTGATCGTCCTCGAAATGGAGTCCACGCCGTCCCTGCAAATACAAGCCAGACCTTTCAGCGTATAGTCCCAATCCTCCGGCAAGGATAGCATGAGAGACATCAGTCCCTTTG
>ONDL01000097.1 GCA_900316555.1 uncultured Eubacteriales bacterium
AACATAACCTTAAAGCAATCGTTAAAGCTCTGCTCCGCAAAGGGGTAAGGGTTGACGACCTCCAAAACAAACTCCTTTTCGCCGAGCTTGCCGTCAGCGTTCAGCGTCGCGTTGGATGAAGTTGTTGTTTTGTATCCGGGCGAATCCGGTAAGCTGACCTTGGACGCGTAGCCTTCGGAATACACTTTGTCAAAATTCTCGGGCTCGAACATCGGATCATTTGGATCATCCGCGGATGATATATACAGTTGACGCAGCTCCTCCTTGCCGAGGTAAGTGAGTTCAAACACCGGTTTCCCATCGGAGGTTTTTGTTGTGTACCACACATTTTGCGAGGAAATTGTGATATTCTCGGAAATAATCGCGGTGAAGTCAGACATTTTTCCCTTAAATGTGATTTTGTGAAATCGCTCGTTGATGGGATCATAGCCGTTGGTCGGCTTCCATTCGCCGCCGTCTACGGAATATTCTCCCTCAAGAAAGACCGTCCTTGAAATAGTCGTATCAAGCTTTAAGTAATTTTGAGCGCCGTAAACGATCAATCCGATAAACAGCAAAATCACTACGCTGACGCCGACAAAAGTCCACTGTCTGCTTCTCAGCACCTTTATCATTCTTTCACCTCGCAATTATTATTGATTTGACCGGATCTCTTTGAAGATGATCCGTCCGTAAAACCTAATAATATTATAAAAAACAAATCACATAAAGTCAATGCGGTTATATTTAATATTTCTGTCTTGTGCAGATAAACGCTCCTCCCGTTTTGCAGGGGGAGCGTTTGTCTATCTATTGACTGTCGTTTAATGTGATCAAATCGATTCTGTCATTATTTGTTAACGATATACATACCGTTGTTGTACTTGGAATTGCTGGTGTTGCCCCAATCCTTGATGAGCTTTTCGCCCAGACCGTGACCGTACTCAACGAATACATTCTGACCTCTGCTGCTGTTATCGGTGAACTTGCAGTTCTTGATAACGTTGTTATTGTCGATGTGGAACAAACGGATCGCGCCGCCTACGTGGTCAGCCTTGTTGCCTTCGAAGGTGCAGTTGGTGATGCTGTTGGTGAAGTAAGATTTGTCATAAGACATACCCGGTACGATGAAGATCGCGCCTGCCTGGTCGTTAGAGGAATTGTTCCTGAATGTTACGCCGTCTGCATTAAGGTTTGCGCATGCGATCGCTCCGCCGGCGCCCTTCTTCAGATCGTCCATCGTCGTATAGTATTTGTCATTGCTCATTTTGTAGCTGACGTTGCCTTCAAAGAGACCGCCTACAACCTTCAGCTTGCTGCCGGCAGCGGTGTGAGTTTCTGCAAAGATCGCTCCGCCATAGCCGTTGTTAGCCTTGTTGTTCTTAAAGGTGCAATCCTTGATGAACGGCTCGTTTTCGGATTCGGTATAGATCGCGCCGCCGTCTTTGGTGCTCTGGCAGTTTTCAAAGGTGCAGTTAGTCAAAATGATCTGTGAATCCTGCGGCAATACGCGCAGACCGGATTCATTCTTTGCGTTTCTGATCGTACAGTTGTTCAGCTCGACCTTCATATCCTTGGTGTAATAGTTGCTGTTCCTGTTTAAGCCGATATAGATGCCTGCCCATGAGGTGTCGGTTATGGTAAGGTTATCTGCCTTGATATGTACATTTGTTCTGCCGTCGGTTCTGAGACCGTTATCGCCGCCCTTGATAGTGCCGTTTTTGATGTCGAAGAAGGTGTTGCTCATGAATCCGAAGGTCGGAAGAAGGGAGTATGCGGTGTTGTCGATCGTGTGTCCGCCGAGGTCAACAGTAACCTTGCGGCCGTCCTGTACATGGAAGTTTCCGCCGTCTGTAAAGCCGTACTTGTTCTTATCGAGGTTGTCGAAGTTGAAGCACTTGCCCTTGACGGACTTGATGTCGTCGCGAAGGTCGATCCTAAAGTCCTTGTTTGTGGAGCAAGCCTGAGCCCACGCCTCTGTGAATGTGCGGAAGCCCTTTACCTTGATGCCGTCAACGGGCTCTGCGAGTGTAACGATAGCCTGTACCATCTTGCCGTCTTTGTTGTTGGAGTCGATAGCTTTTTTGTAAGCCTCGTTGAACTTGCCCATTGCGTCTGAGAGGTCGGTTTCAAAGTTCTGGAAATAAGCGTAGGGCTTTTCTCCTTCGGCGGGCTTATATGTACCCTTCTGAACCTCGTACTCCTTGACCTTGTAAGCCATATTGTTGAGGAGGAGCATTGTGAGGTAGTCTATCTCGGCTTCGAAGTGGATGCTGCTGATCTCGCCGTTGATATCTTCCTTAACGATCTTAAGGAAGTCTGTGGAGTCCTTCCAGTTGTGAGTCTCTTTGTAATTTGCCATTACCTTTTTGTAGAGGTAATCGGTTGTGGTCTCATAAGCGTTCTTCTTGTCAGTGCTGTGACGCTCGCCGAGTACATATTCCTTCATCTTGTTAAAGTTCTTCTCTAAGCTCGAAATGTTGCAGGAGCTCGATGCGAGGATATCCTTGTACGCGCCGTAGGTTTTGTCGTCGATCGTGCCATCGCTTTTATAGCTGATGTTGTCGCTGTGCTGACGGATCTTTTTGAGAGCGTTTTTGTAGTCGTCGCGAATGCTGTCTGCTTCCATGCGGAAGTCCTTGGTGTCGATGTTGCTGTTGATGACCTTTAAGTTCTTCATTTCTTCTTCGTGGTTCGTATTGACAGCTTTTCTGAGATCTTCGATCTTATCGATTGCATCCTTGACTGTCGGCTCTTTTTCCTCATTGCCGTCGAACACCCAGTTGAGCAAGTAGCCTGTTCCCATCTTTAGGAGCGAACCGGCAATGCTGTTGGTTACGAACTTGTCGATCGTCTGGGTGAGTGCAAATGAGCTGACATCTTTTGCAACGCTCTTTACCGAAAGCGCCGAAGCGCTTGTCATTGCTACTGTTCCTACTGAAAATACTGTGATTGCAGAAAGTACGCCTGCTATGATCCTTGTTTTCATTGTCTTAGTGTTTTTCATTTTTCTTTCTCCTTTTTCTGAATTTTTGTTTGTGTTGTTATTATTGAGGGTTGAGAGTTTGTTCATCATTGTCATGGTGATTTCTCCTTTTCTTAAGATTTGATCGAGGGATTTTTGTTTTTGTTTTTGTTTGTTCCCTTGACTGTGACTATAGTATATCAGGTGCTCTACAACAGAATTACAACAAAAAACAACAGTATTTAAAGTTTTTTAAATTTTTTTAAAATCTTTATTACGATAAATGACAGGTAGAGTAGCATAATCTTTGTTGTTTTTCAATAGCATTTTTTCAGACTGGACTTCCTCCGGTCTTTTTGGCGTGCCTTCTTCATAAAAACACAGCCGAGATTTTTATCTCGACTGCATTTCTATCTGTTATTACTTTTTTATCTTAATGATATTGGGCCTGAGCTGGACTTTTTCGACAATCTGAGTCTCCGATTCAAGCGGATTTATAGGCTTTTCTATGTCTTAAGCAAGGTACTTGATAAATGAAGAATATAGTAAAGGCGCCACAGCGAATTGTGCGGTGGCGCCTTAAGATTATGGTTGAGATGTTTAATCCATGTAATCGTCATACAAAAAATCAGCCCAATAATACTGGCTCATATACTCGTTCTGGTACGCGTTGACTGCTCCCGCGTCCAGCTCCTTGAAACGGTAGTAGTCGCAGTCGAGCACATCGGGATTGACCGCGAGGGCGTTATAGCTGCGTACTACCGCGTCCTCTGCGCCG
>ONDL01000046.1 GCA_900316555.1 uncultured Eubacteriales bacterium
CGACCTCGCGAAGGGCAGCTACGGCGAGAAGATTTTGCAGCCGAACCTCTGTATCATGGAAATCAAATCTCTCAACACAATGCCCTTATGGTTAACCTCAGCGCTCAACGAACTCAAAATATTCCCGGGTTCGTTCTCAAAATACGGAACAGCCTACAGAATAGTCACAGAAAGAAATCAAATGATGGAGGAACAAACTGTGCTTAATCAAATTTTTTCAGCTATCTACTCAGAAACCTTTACACCCGACATCTATCTCATATGCACGGCAGTTTCTCTGGTGCTCGGCGCGATAATCGCTTTCACGGCGAGCTTCAGAGCCAAGCAGAGCAAGAGCTTTCTGTTGGCGTTATTCCTGATTCCCGCAATCGTGCAGACAGTCATCATGCTGGTGAACGGCAGCGTAGGCACAGGCGTCGCGGTAATGGGCGCGTTCTCACTGGTAAGATTCAGAAGCGTCGCGGGTTCCGCGAAGGAAATAGTCAGCATCTTCCTTGCGATGGCAACAGGCTTGGCTACGGCGATGGGCTACATCGGACTGGCGGTATGCTTTGTAGTGATTATCTGTATCGTAATGATTATCGCTTCACTTGTGCACCTTAAAGAGAAGGACGACCTTGTACGCGACCTCAAAATCACGGTTCCCGAGGATCTCAACTATGCTCACGAGTTTGACGATCTCTTTGATGAGTACACCCACAATTCAAAGCTTCTCTCCGTCAAGACCTCAAACATGGGCAGCCTTTACAAGCTGATTTACCGCATTGAGCTTATCCATGAGGACGATGTCCAGAAGTTTATCGACGAGCTCCGCTGCCGCAACGGCAATCTTGAAATCGCGGTTATGATGCCCGCAGTCGAGGAAGCAAGACTTTAATTCAGCAACAATAATACCGCACAGCCCGTCTGTGCGGTATTTCCAAGAGACGTTTTTGAAATCGGGAGATATGAAATGAAAAAAAGAATTATGTGCGCGATTATCAGCGCAATGCTTATAGCGTCCTTTACCGCATGCAGCACTCAGGGCGGTTCGGGTTCACAGACCTCAACCGCAGATACGGCCGCGAATAAGAGCGCGGCAGCTTCGGACGAAATCAAGGACGGAGAATATGACCTCAGCTTTTTCCAACGCGACGCCGATTCCTCCTATGATGAAAGCGCCGCGGCAAAGATAACCTTCACCGATACCTCAGCCGAGTCCTCGTCCGGTTCGGCTGAGGTAAGCGGAACAACAGTTACGATCAAGTCCGAGGGTACTTATGTTGTTTCAGGCGGCTGCAAGGACGGCAAAATCGTCGTTGACGCGGACGAAAAAGCCAAGGTTCAGGTAGTGTTCAACGGAATCGATCTGACCTCAAGCGGTTCTCCGTTTGTTGTAAAGAGCGCTGACAAGGTGTTTATCACTCTCGCAGACGGCAGCGAGAATACTGTTTCCGACGGCAGCAGTTACACCGATACCGTAGGGGAGACCAACGTTGACGCGGCGATTTTCAGCAAGGAGGATCTCAGCATCAATGGCAGCGGCAAGCTGACTGTAAACGGTAATTACAAGCACGGCATTCTCAGCAAAGACGACCTTGTTGTTGCGGGCGGAACTGTATCAGTCAAGGCGGTATCAACAGGCGTTGAGGGCAAGGACAGCCTCAAAATCAAGGATGCCGACCTCACCGTGGAAGCAGGCAGCGACGCCATCCGCGCGACCAATACGGAAGATACAGCCTCAAAGGGCTTTGTATATATTCAGAGCGGCAAGCTCATACTCACATCAGAAAACGACGCGATCCAGTCAAGCTCACTTCTCAGAGTAGACGGAGGCGACTTCAATATCACAACGGGCGGCGGCTCTGAGAGCGGCAAGACCCACACAGAGGAAAATTTCGGACGCGGCGGCAGAATGCAGATGTTCTCCTCAAACTCCGATTCAACCGATACCGACAGCGCCAAAGGTCTGAAATCCGCAGACGCGATTAAGATCAACGGCGGCACGATCAATATCAATTCCTCAGACGACGCGCTTCATTCAAACAATTCACTCACCGTAGACGGCGGCGAGCTGAAAATCAGCTCGGGCGACGACGGACTCCATTCCGATACGACTCTCACCATCAACAGCGGCAAGATAGATATTTCAAAGAGCTATGAGGGCATCGAGAGCGGTGAAATTACCATGAATGACGGCACTGTTATTGTCACCTCCTCCGACGACGGCTTCAACGCGGCGGGCGGCAACAACGGCACGGAACGCCAGGGTATGTTTGATTCTGATTCGAGCAAGGTTCTCACCATCAACGGCGGCTATGTTTACGTCGACGCGAACGGCGACGGACTTGATTCAAACGGCGTACTGAAAATCAACGGCGGCACAATTCTCGTAAACGGCCCGTCAAACGACGGCAACGGCGCGCTCGACTCGGGTTCTTCGTGCGAGGTTTCGGGCGGTACGATTATCGCAATCGGCAGCAGCGGCATGGCTGAATCACTCACCGCGAACGGACAGTGCTCGATCATGACCGACATCGACTCTCAGGCGGCAAATACTACAGTCGCGCTGACCGACAGCGAAGGCAATGTCCTCGCTTCAATCAACTCAACCAAGCAATTCAACAATGTTGTCGTTTCAACTCCCTCAATCAAAAAGGGCGAGAGCTACAAGCTTGTGTGCGGCGGAACGGTTGACGGCGCCGACAGCTACGGCTTTGCTGACAGCGGCAAGGTAAGCGGCGGCACAACCGCGGCGGAAATGACTATGGATTCCGAGAGCTACTCAAACGGCGGCAGCCGCATGGGCGGAGGAATGGGCGGAATGCGCGGCAATATGCAGCCGCCTGACGGAGATAACGGTAACGGTATGCAGCCGCCCGACGGAAATATGCAGAACAAGCCTCAGTTCTGATATTTCTGATAAAGAATTATGATAACGACTTATATTTCATAAACATCTCCTTGAACCGGGTTGCCTGTTTCGGCGGTCCGGTTCTCCCTTTTAAAACAAAAAGCTGCCCGTGAAACCGGACAGCTCAATATTTAATTTGAACTTACGACCTTGCGCACATTCCTCTCGGAGAACTGAATAAGATTGAACAGCGATGAAGCGCCTTTGTCGAAGTAGCTCGAAATAATGTCTGGCGATAGCGCGAGCGAGAGCTTGTTGCGTTCGATTACCGCGTCAATCAGCTCGAGGTCAAGCAGCATTGAGGCAGAGGTAAGGTTTTTATAGCGGTTGCGGTCAAGCGAGAACATAGTCTGGGTATTGCTCCTGTCGGCACAGTAGATTGCGCGGAAAACCTGGTACTCGGCGCACATAAGGTAGTTGCTGACGGCATTAGTCAGCCGTTTTTCGCCTATTTGAGCGAGCAGGTCGAAAATCACCGCTGTGGTGTTGGTAATCAGCTTTTTGTTGACCTGATTGATCATATTGCCCTTCATATGTCCTATTTCGTCCGCGTCGGGGAAGTCGTCCGCAGTTACGGAGGCGGGCTTGCGCTGTACGGTTCTGCCGAGGAGATAATCCGCAGAAACGTCGTAATACTCCGCGGTTTTGACCAGAAAATCCAGTCCGCACTCGCGGATTCCCTTTTCGTAATGTGAGAGCAGAGCCTGGGAAATACCCAGATCCGATGCTACCTGCTTTTGGCTGAGTCCGCGTTCCTTGCGCAAAAATGTAATAATTCTCGGAAAATCGCTATTCAAGACTTGACACTCCGTTTCATTTGATAGTATAATAATTTAGTTATAGATTGCCGTTTTTTACTTTATACATATAGTATAGCCTAAATTTGACAATTTGTAAATATATTTTGAATACGCTGCACAGGAGAATTATATGAAATCCTATGTTATTCATTTCATACGCCACGGCGCGATTGACGAGACGCTATCGGGAAAATACATCGGTTCGACCGACGTGCCGTTGTCGGATAAGGGCAGGGAAGCTCTGCGCAAGCTCGAGCGTGAATGCCGCTATCCGTATACAAAGGTAGTGTTCACAAGTCCCTTGAAGCGCTGCACCGAAACCTGCCGGATTCTCTATCCGGAGCTCAGCCCGCTGTCGATTGCCAATCTTCGCGAATGTAACTTCGGCGAGTGGGAGGGCAAGACCGCTGAGGAGCTCAGGGACGATCCCGTGTTTGAAAAGTGGCTTGCGGGCGACAGCGAAGCAGCACCGCCTCACGGTGAGAGCAACGCTGACTTTATCCGCCGCATCTGCAAAATGTTCGAGAGCATAGTCGAGGGTCTGATGAAAACAGGCACCACCGACAGTGTGATTGTCACCCACGGCGGCGTTATTATGACTTTGCTCGCGGTTTACGGTCTGCCTCAGGCGAAGCCCTTTGAGTGGACAATGGACAACGGTTACGGCTATTCAATCCGCATTACCCCGATGCTTTGGCAGCGCGACAAGGTTGCCGAGGTTTTCAACCGAATCCCCATGATTGAGGACGAAGATTAATCAGATATTAACGAAAAGGAGTTTATTAATATGGCAAATTATAAGATTACATTATTAAAGGGCGACGGTATCGGCCCCGAAATCGTAAATCAGGCAGTAAAGGTGCTCGACAAGGCAGCGGAGAAGTTTGATTTCACCGTTGAGTACGACGAGGCTTTACTCGGCGGCTGCGCGATCGACGCCACAGGCGTTCCGCTTCCCGAGGAAACCGTAGCGAAGTGCAAGGCTTCCGATTCCGTAATTCTCGGCGCTGTAGGCGGTCCAAAGTGGGATAACCAGCCCGGCAACAACCGTCCCGAGGCAGGTCTTCTCGGCATTCGCGGAGCACTCGGACTATTCGCGAACCTCCGTCCCTCCGTTATCTTCGGACCGCTCAAGAGCGCTTCCCCGATCAAGGACGAGATCATCGGCGACAATATGGACATCATGATCGTCCGCGAGCTCACCGGCGGTATCTACTTCGGCGAGCGCGGCAGAGATGATGATTCCGCGTGGGATACAGAGAAATATTCCGTTGCAGAGGTTGAGCGCATCGCCCGCGTTGCCTTTGATATGGCTATGAAGAGAAACAAGAAGCTCACCAGCGTTGACAAGGCAAACGTCCTCGAGTCCTCGCGCCTTTGGAGACAGACCGTTATCAACGTTTCCAAGGATTATCCCGAGGTAGAGCTCAACCATATGTATGTTGACAACTGCGCAATGCAGCTTGTCCGCAATCCCAAGCAGTTTGACGTAATCGTAACCTCAAATATTTTCGGCGACATTCTCTCCGACGAGGCTTCCATGATTGCCGGTTCAATCGGAATGCTCGCGTCAGCCAGCCTTTCCGGCGGCAAGCTCGGTCTGTACGAGCCTATCCACGGTTCAGCTCCCGATATCGCGGGCAAGGGTATCGCCAATCCTCTCGCGACAATCCTTTCTGTGGCAATGATGCTCCGATACTCTCTCGCACAGCCCGAGGCGGCGGAAGCAATCGAAGCGGCTGTAGCAAAGGTTCTCGAGACCGACCGCACTCCCGATATCTATGAAGAAGGACTTAACAAGGTCAGCTGTGAAGAAATGGGAGACCTTGTTTGCGCACAGCTGTAAAGGAGGCGTTTTATGCAGCTTTATGATATGCATTCGCATATTTTACCTGCCTTTGATGACGGCGCGAAAACCGTCGAGGATAGTCTTGCGCTGATTGACTGCCTGAAAAGGCAGGGAGTCCGCAATATTTGCCTGACCCCACATTTTTATACACACGAGATGGGCGTGGAGGATTTTCTCTTTTCTCGTCAGGAGGCGTTCGAGAGATTTAAGCCTTATATTCCCGACGACGTCAATATAGTTCTCGGCGCTGAGGTATATGTGACGCATTATCTTTTTAACAACAACGATTTGTCAGGCCTTACATACGGCAACTCAAAGTATATCCTCACTGAATTTGCCTACAGCTCAACCTTTAATGACCGTACGATGCAATTCCTGGATATGTTGATGCGAAATCACGGGCTTATACCGGTTATTCCTCATGTTGAGCGCTATGAATATCTGATTGATAATCCCGAAGTTATCCGGGAAATGCAGGACATGGGCATAATAATCCAGACAAATATCAAAAACTACGTCTCAAAAGCTCCGTTTTTCAAAAGGCGCAAGCTGTTGAAATACATTGCTAACGGCTGGATTGATATTCTCGGCTCAGACGCGCATTCATTTTCTCACAACACTCCCGAGGATTTCTCCGAAGCGATGAAAACTATTGCGGAAAAGTGCGGAGAGGATACTCTCGCGCGTATGATGAAGAATTCAGAGAAAATTTTCAGCAGAGCCATATTCGGAAACTGATATTATCACCGACAGACTATTTTGCCTGTCGGTGTATTTTTTTGGAAAAAACCTTTTATTGTCAATGAAAATGTGGTATACTATTTAATGATTATATTTTTGGAGTTGATAAGATGAGTTCCATTAACAGACTGAATATAGCCGAAGGAGTTTATTTTAACAGCGTCAGAGACAGTCGCTTCAAAACGATGAAGCTATCCGCAAATCTTTTTGTGCCTCTGAGCGCCGAAACCGCTTCGGCAAACGCTTTGCTTGCAGGCGTTCTCTCGCGTTCCTGCAAGGCTTATCCCGATTTTACCGCTCTCAGCCGCAAGCTGAGCGCTCTCTACGGTGCTGAATTGAGCGTATCCACAACAAAGGTCGGCGAAAACCAGGTGATTTCCGTATCTGCCTCGGGACTTGACGACCGCTACGCACTGGATGGCGACAGCATCGCCGCCGAGCTTTCGGCGCTGCTCTGCGGAGTAATTTTTGAGCCGAATGTAAAGGATGATGCTTTTGTTTCCGAGGAGGTTGAGCAAGAGCGCAGACAGCTCCTCGACGTGATTGATTCCGAGTACAACGAGAAGCGCATATACGCTAACGGCAGAATGATTGAGATCATGTGCGCCGACGAGGTGTTTGGCGTCAAGCGCTACGGCACCGCGGAAAAGATCAAGGAGACGACAGCGCAGTCACTTTACCTGACGTGGCAGAACCTTCTCAAGACCGCTGTTATTGAGATCATGTATATCGGCGACAGCGCTCCCGACAAGGCGGTTGAGGTGTTTACGGAGACATTCTCAAAGATGAATCGTCAGCCCGCCAAACTTCATACCGAGGTTATCCGCGAGGCAGGTAAGATAAAGCGCGAAACCGAGGCAGTGGACGTTTCTCAGGCGAAGCTCGTCATGGGCTTCCGCGCAGGAGTCGCTGTCCCCGAGAAGGAGATTACCGCCACGGCTCTGATGTGCGCGATCCTCGGCGGTACTGCCACCTCAAAGCTGTTCTGCAACGTCCGCGAGAAGCAGAGCCTTTGCTATTACTGTGCTGCGCGTTACGACAAGCACAAGGGCGTTGTTGTTATTGACAGCGGTGTCGAAACAGAGAACGTCGAGAAGCTTGAACGCGGTATTCTGAAGGAAGTCGAGGACATGAAAAACGGCGTCATTTCCGACTTCGAAATCGATTCAACAAAAATGGCTATGATCAACGTGTACCAGTCGTCCAACGATACCGTCAGCGGAATTGAAGCGTGGTATTCATCTCAGCTTTTGCAGGATGGCTTCAAGACGATCGAGGAGGCCTGCGCGAAAATCAACGCCGTTACAAAGGAAGAAATCGTCGCCGCCGCCAACAAGCTGCAGCTCGACACGGTATATGTACTGACTAATCAGCAAGAGGTGAAATCATGAACATGACGGAAATCAAATCCGCGCGTGCGGGCGACAGCTACTATAAGATCATGCACAGCTCAGGTCTGACTGTTTATGTCTATCCCAAGGAGGGTTATCAGTCAGCCTACGCGATTATCGGCACCAAGTACGGCAGCATCAATAACTGCTTTTCGGTAGACGGCGGAGAGAAAATCACGGTTCCCGACGGAATCGCCCACTACCTTGAGCATAAGCTCTTCGAGAGCGCCGAGGGCGACGCCTTTACGCGCTACGCCGAAACAGGAGCCAGCGCTAACGCATACACCAGCTTTGAAAAGACATGTTATCTGTTCTCGTGCACCGATCGTTTTGACGAGAGCCTAGTGATCCTTCTCGACTTTGTACGCGACCCGTATTTTACTCCTCAGACCGTTCAGAAGGAACAGGGGATAATCGGTCAGGAAATCAAGATGTACGACGACGCACCCGACTGGCGGGTTATGTTCAATATGCTCGAGAATATGTACCACACCCACCCTGTGAGAATTGACATCGCGGGTACCGTGGAGAGCATCGCGGAAATTACCGCCGAGAAGTTATATGACTGCTATAACGCCTTCTATAACCTGCACAATATGGCGCTTTGTGTTTCGGGCAACATTACCGTTCAACAGGTCATGGCTATCTGCGACAAGATGCTCAAGCCCTGCGAAAAGCACGAAATCACAAGCTATTTCGAGGACGAGCCTTATGAGATCGTGAATCCTTACGTTGAGCAGAATTTCCCCGTGCTGATGCCGACCTTCAACCTCGGCTTCAAGGAAAAACCCGATGCGCTCGACGAGAAGAAGCTCGCTCAGACGGATATCCTGCTTTCCATGCTCGCTTCACCGACGAGCAAGCTCTACCGCGAGCTGATGGACAACAATCTTATCAACAATTCCTTCAGCTATGAGCTGTTCGAGGGTCCGGGTTACTGTGCGGTGATTTTCGGCGGCGAGTCACGCGCACCCGGACAGGCTGCAGAGATGATAAAGCAGTATATCGCAAAGGTCAAGACCGAGGGACTTGACAGAGAGGACTTCGATATCGCGCGCAAATCCGTTTACGGCGACATTGTTTCCTCACTCAACTCCGTAAGCTCTATTTCAAATACGATAATGAGCTACCATTTCAGTGACAATGAGCTTTTTGCCTATATCGACGCGGTGGCTGACACGACCTTCGAGGAGGTCAGCGAAAGACTGTCCGAGATGCTCGACGTTTGCAACTGCACCCTTTCAGTGGTCAAGAGCCCGGATACGGAGGTTTGATATGGAAAATTTTCACGTTCAGTTTCCGAACCTCGGCTGGGAGTTTGACATCAGCCGTGTGGCGATTTCGCTGGGTTCTTTCAAGGTCTATTG
This sequence comes from uncultured Eubacteriales bacterium, assembly GCA_900316555.1. Classification (GTDB taxonomy): domain Bacteria; phylum Bacillota; class Clostridia; order Oscillospirales; family Acutalibacteraceae; genus Ruminococcoides. The sequence goes on from ONDL01000046.1 coordinate 9,042, forward strand.
GTACGGCCTGATAATAGCGACGGGACTTATGCTCGCGATTCTCTACGCCTACAAGACAGCTCCGCGTTTTCAGCTCAATTTCAACAAGCTGATGAACTGTGTTTTTGTCGGACTTGTTACCGGAATAATCGGCGCAAGACTGTATTTCTGCATTTTCAAGTGGGATTATTATTTCACACACCCGATAGAGATATTTTATATTCACGAGGGCGGCTTGGCGATATACGGAGGCATAATCGGCGCGATAGCGGGCGGACTTGTCGTCGCGAAAATCCAGAAGATGCGTTTTTTTCCGATTCTCGATGTTGTTATGATTGGCTTTCTTATCGGTCAGGGACTCGGCCGCTGGGGTAACTTCTTCAACCAGGAGGCTTACGGCACCGTGACCAACCTGCCGTGGGCTATGATGAGCGAGGGCACTCTCAATCAGCCAGTTCACCCGTGTTTTCTCTACGAATCGCTCTGGTGCCTGCTCGGCGCGCTGCTTCTGCACCTCTACAGCAAGTACCGCCAGCGCTACGCGGGAGAGATATTCTTCATGTACCTCGTCTGGTACGGCTTTGAGCGTATGTTCGTCGAAGGACTCCGCACCGACAGCCTTTATCTTCCGTTCCAGGTATTCGGCATGGATATCAGGGTATCGCAGGTGCTTTCATTCGCGCTATTTGTAACAGGAATCGTCATTTTAATTATCAACAGACACAAGGAGGAACCATTCTATGCAGATTATAGACGGCAAAAAGGTATCGGCAGAGGTAAAGGAGAGAGTCAGACAGCAGACGCTTCAGCTGAAAAATGATTACAACATCACCCCGGGCTTGGCGGTTGTAATCGTCGGCGACGACCCCGCCTCCAGAGTGTATGTTAATAACAAGAAAAAAGCCTGCGAGGTTGTCGGCTTCAAGTCCGAGGAGTACGCTCTGCCTGCCAAAACGACCCAGGAGGAGCTGCTCGACCTTGTAAAGACCCTCAACACCAAAGAGGACATCAACGGCATTCTCGTACAGCTTCCGCTGCCGAAGCACCTCGATGACAAGGCGGTTATAGAGGCGATTGATCCCAAAAAGGACGTCGATGCTTTTCATGCGGTGAACGTCGGCAAAATCATGCTCGGCGAGTACGATTTCCTGCCCTGCACACCCGCGGGCGTAATGGAAATGCTCCACTCCTATGACATTCCCGTCGAGGGGAAGGAGTGCGTTGTCATCGGCAGAAGCAATATCGTCGGCAAGCCAATGGGAATGCTTTTGCTCCACGAGAACGGCACAGTAACCATCTGTCACAGCCGTACAAAGAATCTCGCCGAGGTTTGCAGACGCGCCGATATTCTTGTCGCTGCGGTGGGAATCCCGAAGTTTGTCAAGGCCGACATGGTCAAGGACGGCGCGGTAGTGATCGACGTCGGTATGGACAGAGATGAAAACGGAAAGCTCTGCGGCGATGTTGATTTTGAGAACGTCAAGGACAAGTGCTCGTTCATCACACCCGTACCCGGAGGCGTAGGCCCGATGACAATTTCGACACTGATGAAGAATACTCTCAAAGCCTGCAAGCTCCAGAATAATATCGAATAAAAGAAATAAATATTGATACTTGACATATATCTTGTTTTGTGTTATAGTATATAAGCCGCATATTGTGGGTAGGGTATAAGTGCGCTTATCCCGCAAGACATTATGCACCCACAGATAGCGAGCCCATTGTAAAGGATTGAAACTATGTACGCAGTAATTCAGACAGGCGGCAAGCAGTACAAGGTTACCAACGACGAGGTAATCTTCGTAGAGAAGCTTGAAGCTGAAGCAAACGACACCGTAACCTTCGACGTAGTAGCAGTCGGCACAGACGACGGCGTTAAGGTTGGCACTCCCTTCGTAGAGGGTGCAAAGGTTACAGCAGAGGTTCTTAAGAACGGTAAGGGCAAGAAGATCAGAGTGGCCACCTACAAGCCTAAGAAGGGCGAGAAGAGAGCTAAGGGTCACAGACAGCCTTACACACAGGTTAAGATTACTTCTATCGAGGCATAATGATTGAAGCAATCTTCACGGTAACGGATAAGGTGATTCAAGGTTTTGAGATAAGCGGTCATTCGGATTATTCCGAAGAGGGCAGCGATATCATCTGCGCGGCGGTCAGCTCCGCGGCGTATATGACGGCGAATACTTTAACCGACGTTCAGTCCTTAGCGGCTGAAATTACCGAACAGGACGGACTGATGAAGGTCAGCCTGTCACCGAAGGACGCAAAGGCGGCTGAGGTAGTCCTCAACGGCTTTCTGCTCCATCTAAACGCTCTTTCGGAGCAATATCAAGATTATATTAAAGTTAAAATTTCGGAGGTGTAAGGTAATGCTTAAGATAAACATTCAGTTATTCGCTCACAA
>ONDL01000044.1 GCA_900316555.1 uncultured Eubacteriales bacterium
GAGATTACATTCTTCATTCTAATGACCTCCGAAAATAGATTTGTCAAACAAACGATTCAGTGAATAAAGGTCATTTTTCTTAAATTGACAGCTTTTTTCTGCTGTCCGGTCTATATGTTTTCACGAAAAACCTATGTTTTTGACTGCATTCGTGACTGCAGTTGACTGTGATTTTGACTGCACTTTATCTTGTTTTAAGCGATTTCAACTTTCCCCAACCTTACTTTGCAACTACTCAAAACCTCAGTGTTTAAGCCGTTTTCGGGCATTTTAGGAAAAGTTGGCAAAACAAAAGAGGCAGTTAAAAACTGCCTCAAAATGGTGCGAGTGACGGGACTTGAACCCGTACGTCAAAGACACACGCCCCTCAAACGTGCCTGTCTGCCTATTCCAGCACACTCGCATATTTTGTTTTTGTTCTTTGCGAACTCAACAAGAGATATTATATCACAGAGTTCATTGGTTGTCAACAGTTTTCAGAAAATTTTTTCTTTTGAGCGGAAACATATTTCAGCTCTTGCGTTAGCACCAAAAGAAGTGGTATTATATTATCAGTACCAAACGCCATAATCAACCTTGCCCATAATATTTGTTGCCATGAATGTTTTCAAAAAAATACTCCGTTTTTCTGCCGTGGCTCTGTTTCCGTCGCGGTGCCCGTATTGCAACAAGGTAATTCCCGATACCGAATGCGCCTGCAAGAGCTGTCGCGGACAGTTCCCCGAAGTCTGCTGCACACGTTATGCCATAGGCGGATTTCTCTGTGCCTCACCCTTCTCCTATAACGGCGTTTACGCCAAGGCTGTCAAAAAGCTGAAATTTCATAACCGCGGCGACCTCGCGAAACCCTTAGCGATGCAGATCGTCCGCGCGGTTTCGGAGATTCACGGAGAGCTGCGTTTTGACCTTGTGACGTGCGTGCCGATGCATTATAAGGACAAGCGCGCCAGAGGCTACAATCAGGCGGAGCTGCTTGCGCGCGAATGCGCCCAGATCATGGAGCTTCCGTACCTTGACACACTTGAGAAGGTAAAGCGCAATAATCCGCAGCACAAGACAAGAGGCCGCGACCGCGCGAAAAACGTACACAGCGTTTACGCATTGAAAGATATAGAATCGGTCAGAGGCAGGAATATCCTGATAATCGACGATATCATCACGTCGGGCAATACGCTCGGCGAGTGCGCACGTATTCTCTCAAAGGGCAAATGCGCCGAAATCCGCTGTGCCGTGGTGTGCACAACTGTCGAAAATAAATTTATCGCTCCCCGGTGAGGGAGCGATTTTTTATTCCTCTGTAAAGAGCTTGTCCATCAACTTCTGCATCTTCCTGCGTCGGCGGTCGGTTTCCTCAGCGCTGAGAAAGCAGCTGTTTGAGTCAAAGCGAATTATATCACCCTCGCGGATATTCTTCGGAAGTGAATCAAGCTCCATATTGACAAAGCTGCCGTTTTCGCATTCGAGTACGGCAAGCTCTCCCTCAATGCGGTCAACAGTAAATTTCTTCATTACTTCGCCCTTTCTATTACTTCGCCGCCCGTTTCAACCCCGAGCTTTTCGCCGTCGGTGTAAACGGTCACGGTCTGGTCTTTGTCGGTGCGGTATACATCGCAGTCCATCTCGCTGAGAATTTTAAGTGTTTCCTTGTGAGGGTGGCCGTAGTCGTTGTCAACTCCGCAGGAAATCACGGCGATCTGCGGATCGACCTTCTTGAGAAAATCCTTCGGGTTGGCGTTGCGGCTGCCGTGGTGTCCTACCTTGAGCACGTCTGCGGTTACGTCCGCTTTTATTGTATTAAGCTCGTCCTTCTCGGCGTCGCCCGTGAAGAGGAATGTCGCATCCTTGTAGTCGAGAAGAATCATAACGGAGCTGTTGTTGAGGTTTTTCTCGTCGACCTCGAACGGCGCGATTATCCTCGCCGCAAAGTCCCTGTCCTTGTCCCTCGCGATCGTTATTCCCGCCCTGCCGTTTTGAATCTTGCGGTTTTTCTTCTCGACGGCTTCGAGCAGCTTTTCGTACATAACGGTATTCGTGGCGACCTTCGGCATATATACCGAGCCGATTTTTATATTCCTGACGATATATGCCATCGAGCCTATATGGTCGGAGTGCGGGTGCGTGCCGACCACATAGTCTATTTTGTCGTAACCGCGGTCTTTTATGTACGAGAGTATCGCCGCACCGTGGTAGTTCTCACCGCTGTCGATAAGCATTGTTTTGCCGTTGGGCAGCTCGATAAATATCGAATCGCCCTGCCCCACGTCGAGAAAGTGGACATACATATCGGGTGTGAAATCCGACGTGTTTTCCGCGAAGATATCGGCGATATCGCATGAGCAAAGCATAACAATAAGCATGAATGCCGCCAATATCGCCGATAACAAGTTTTTGTGTTTCATATGCCCACCTCCATCTGTATTATACAACATATTGTGTCAGTAATCAATATAATACAGACGGAAACGGCAATTATTTTATGACGCCTTGCCCGTGTATAGGCTGTAGTACTTGCCCTTCTGCTCGAGTAGCTGCTCATGGGTTCCGCGCTCAATGATCCTGCCCTGCTCGAGCACGATAATGCAGTCGGAGTTCCTTACGGTCGAGAGACGGTGAGCGATTACAAAGGTCGTTCTGCCCTTCATCAGCTTATCCATGCTCTCCTGAACCATTCTCTCCGTTCGGGTATCAATGGAGCTGGTCGCCTCGTCGAGAATGAGCGCAGGTGGATCCGCGACCGCCGCGCGCGCAATGGCGAGCATCTGGCGCTGACCCTGGCTGAGATTTCCGCCGTCAGCCTTGATAACGGTGTTGTAGCCGTCGGGAAGCTGGCGGATAAAGTCGTCCGCGTTTGCGAGCTTTGCCGCCGCGATGACTTCTTCATCTGTCGCGTCAAGTCTGCCGTAGCGGATATTCTCCATGATAGTGTCGCTGAACAGGTTGGTCTCCTGCAAAACTATGCCGAGAGAACGGCGCAGATCGGACTTGCGGATCTTGTTGATATTGATTCCGTCGTAGCGGATCTTGCCGTCCTGAATGTCGTAAAAGCGGTTGATAAGATTCGTGATAGTCGTCTTGCCCGCGCCCGTTGAACCGACAAAGGCGATCTTCTGACCGGGCTTTGCGTCGATGTCGACGTTATGCAGCACCATCTTCTCGTCGGTGTAGCCGAAGTCGACGTCGTCCATTACAAGCGCGCCCTGAAGCGGAATGTAGTCGATATCGCCCGTAGCCTGATGGGTGTGCTTCCACGCCCACAGTCCCGTGCGCTCGTCGGTTTCGGTGAGCTTGCCGTCGACCCTCTTGGCGTTGACGAGGGTCACGTAGCCGTTATCCTCCTCGGACGGCTCGTCGAGCATCGCGAAGATACGCTCCGCGCCCGCGAGAGCCATGATAATGCTGTTGAACTGCTGGCTGACCTGTGTGATAGGCTGGCTGAAGCTCTTGTTGAACGACAGGAAGCTGACAAGGCTGCCGAGCGAGATTCCGAAGAAGCCGCTGACCGAGGTCGCGAGCACGCCGCCCGCGATCGCGCAGAGTACGTAGCTGACGTTGCCCATCTGGGCGTTGATCGGCATGAGAATATTTGCGAACATATTGGCGTTGTAGGAGCTGTGGAAAAGGGTGTCGTTGAGCTCATTGAACTCCTCAACGCTCTTTTTCTCGTGGTTGAAAACCTTGACGACCTTCTGACCCTGCATCATCTCCTCGATGTAGCCGTTCTCCTTGCCGAGGTCGACCTGCTGCGCGAGGAAATACTTGCTGCTCTTGCCGCCGATTTTCTTTGTTATCATCATCACCGCGAAAACCATAGCGAGGGTGATGAGAGTAAGCGGTACGCTGATCACAAACATGCTCGCAAGAACCGAAACGATCGTGATCGCGCTCGAGAATACCTGCGGCATACTCTGGCTGACCATCTGGCGAAGGGTGTCAACGTCGTTGGTGTAGACGCTCATGATGTCGCCGTGAGGGTGGGTGTCAAAATACTTGATTGGAAGGCTCTCCATGTGTTTGAAGATATCACAGCGCAGATCGCGCATGGTGCCCTGAGTGACGTAAATCATTATTCTCGAATAAGCGTAGGTTGCTGCCGCGCCGACCAGATAGAACGCCGCCACGCGCATGATTGCGAGAATCAGCGGAGTGAAATCGGGTGTCGGCTGAGAGAGCATCGGCACGATGTAGTCGTCGATCAGGTTGCGGATAAAGAGAGTTCCCTGAACGCTGGAGAATACGCTGATTATGATGCAGACGAATACTATTATCAGATGAACCTTGTAGTTCTTGAGAATTAGTCCGAGCAGACGCTTGAAGGTCTTTCCGGGGTTTTTGACCTTCGGGCGCGGGCCCGCGTTTCTTCTTCCGTGTCCCATCGGTGCAGCCATATCAGTTTCCTCCCTTCTTGTCAAAGTCGCCGCTGCCCTCTGTCTGGGCAACGTAGGTTTCGCGGTAGATCCGGCAGCTCTGCATAAGCTCGTCGTGGGTGCCTACGGCGTTGATTTTGCCGTGCTCCATTACAACAATGCGGTCTGCCTTCTCAACGCTCGAAATGCGCTGAGAGATGATGATTTTGGTGGTATTCGGGATCTCCTCCGCAAAGGCGCGGCGGATCTTGGCGTCTGTCGCCGTGTCGACCGCGGAGGTCGAGTCGTCGAGAATCAGTATCTTGGGCTTTTTGAGAAGCGCTCTCGCGATACAAAGGCGCTGCTTCTGTCCGCCCGAGACGTTCGTGCCGCCCTGTTCGATTCGGGTGTTGTAGCCGTCGGGGAAGTTCTGAATGAACTCGTCGGCGCATGCCAGCCTGCACGCCTCGATACACTCCTCCTCGGTGGCGTGCTCGTTGCCCCAGCGGAGATTGTCGAGGATCGTGCCGCTGAACAGGACGTTCTTCTGGAGCACCACGGCAACCTCGTCGCGGAGGGTTTCGAGGTCGTAGGAACGTACGTCCTTGCCGCCGACCTTGACTGTTCCCTCGCTCGCGTCGTAGAGTCTGCCGATGAGGTTTACAAGGCTGGTTTTGGAGCTGCCGGTACCGCCCGCGATACCGATCGTCTCGCCTGATCTGATATGAAGGTTAATGTCATTCAGAACGGGACGCTCGCTCTTTTCACTATAGCTGAACGACACATTCTCAAAATCGATGCTGCCGTCGGGCACATCGAAGTCTGGGTTCTCGGGATTTGTGAGCGTAGATTTCTCGTTGAGCACACCTGCGATACGCTGCGCGCTCGCCATACTCATCGTGAGCATCACGAAGATGAAGCCCACCATCATCAGGCTCATGAGTATCTGCATGCAGTAGGTCAGCATGGTTGTCAGCTCGCCTGTAGTCAGCTCGCTTTTGACGATCATCACCGCGCCGAACCAGCTTATCGCGATAACGGAGCCGTATACAGTCAGGGTCATGAGCGGAGTGACGGAAACCATCAGCTTTTCCGCCTTGACAAAGAGCTTGTAGAGGTTGTTCGCCGCCTTGTGGAACTTCTTCACCTCATGCTCCTCGCGGACAAACGCCTTGACGACACGAATAGAGGATACGTTTTCCTGCACGCTCGCGTTGAGGTCGTCGTAACGCTTGAAAACCTGGGTAAAATACTTGTGTGTGCGCGCGATGATAAATCCCATTACGATTCCAAGGAATACGACCGCGATAAGGTAAATGCTCGCGAGCCTTGCGTTTATCAGGAAGGTCATTGTCATCGCGGCGATGAGGTTGACAGGCGCGCGGAAACAGATCCGCAGGAGCATCATATAGGCGTTCTGGACATTCGTCACGTCGGTCGTCATTCGGGTTACAAGACCCGCCGTTGAGTACTTGTCAATGTTCGCGAAGGAAAAGCTCTGAATGTTTTCAAACATTCCCTGACGGAGATTTTTCGCAAAGCCAGCCGACGCCTTCGCTCCGTATACCGCGCCCATCGCGCCTGCGAACAGAGCTATCAGCGCGCAGAGCAGCATCCACAGACCCGTGATGATGATATGCTGCATATCGCCTTTGTTGATTCCGTCGTCAATGATGGTCGCCATGAGCATCGGAATGATCGTTTCCATAATGACCTCGAGAATCATAAACAAGGGCGTGAGCACCGATTCGAGCACAAAGCCCTTGATATGTAAAGCAAGTGTTTTAATCATTCTTTTTCTCCTTTCGCAGCGGATTGTTCAAGTCCGAGCCTCAGCTTGCGGATAAGCGTCAGAAATCGCCTGCTCTCGGCTTCGGACAGCATGTTGTCAAAGCGTTTTTCGGTTTCCTTTACGGCGGAGAGCATGGTTTCGCCTACCTCTCTGCCCTGCTTTGTCAGCACGAGCTTTTTCAGACGAGCATCGGAATCGACCGACTCGCGCTTGATGTAACCCTTCTTCTCCATGCATTTGACGATATTCGTCACCGTGGAGCGCGAAATCGCGAAGTGCGACTCGATGTCCTTCTGGTACACGTCGCCGCTCGCCGACATCAAAAAACCGATAATCCAGCCGTGCATCACCGTCACCTTGTCAACTCCCATCTGAGAGGCGGATTTCTGGATCTCGCGCTGCATCAGGTGGTCGATCGCCTTGATCTCACGGCCGATCGCGCCGATTTCGTTGGCCGCAGTCATGCTATCACCCCAATAGTTCAGTTTTCAACAGTTCGAAGTTAAACTGTTTGATATAAAACTATTTTATACCATATTCCCGCCGATGTCAACAGCCTTTTAAAAAATTTCGGGGCGCTATTACGCGTCCCGAAGCAGCGCCGTAGCGTCCCTGATATCCTGATTTTTGTCGCCGTCAATATCCGTCGCGAATTTGATATACTCGTTCTCGTCAGCGTCGGGATATACAAGCTCTCCCGCCAAAAAGCGCTGGATATACGACGCGTCCTCGAAGTCCGATCTGCCGTCCATATTCAAATCCTTCATGCTCGGCGGAACCTCTCCGCCCGCGAAAACGAAGTCCACCCTGTCGTCGTTCATAAGACGGCCCGCAAAGGCGCTGTCCGTCTTTATAAACAACAGACCGACGCTGTCGAGGCTCTCCGTGACAGGCACTTTTTCGTTCTTAAGCGCCGCTTTGAGAGAAGTGAGCCGTTCGTTTTTCACTCCCATGCGCTCGAGAAAAGCGTTGAGCTTACGCACAAGACCGAGGGCGTAGCCGTTGTCGGTCAGAGTGCGCTCGAGATCCACTCCGTTTGTAAAATAAAACGTACCGGCAAGCGCGAGCAGGTAAGGATTTGACAAGTCCTGACCGCAGTAAACGGCGGTTTTGCTGTAGTCCGTCAGACCGCTGCGGGCGCTGAGCTTTGAATAGCCGTTTATGATCGAATAGCCGAGCTGCATGCGGCTGTCGCTTTTCAGGTCGTCCATGCCGAACGCGCTGACGGTCGGGGAATTGCCCAAAAACGCCGCGAACGCAATCAGGAGCACCATAAAATATGATATGATTCTTTTGTACACAAAAACACCTCCGTTACGGAATTAGTGTTCCGCAAACGGAGGCAAATATTTTTATTAAATATTTCAAAATTCTGTCAGCCGATGATCTCCCTGCGCGCTGTATGAGCCGCCGAAATGTCCATGTTGCAGGTGAGAATATAAAACTTTGCTTTGCCGATAAGCAAATCGAAATTGATCAGCATTTCCTGAGCTGTCTTTGGCCCCACCATTCGCGCCGTCTGGAAATAGAGCTTTTGGATCACTTCCTTATCGGACGGCACACGGACGGAATTTTCCTCTCCGCGCTCAATAAATATTATCGCGCCCAGAGGATAGGTTTCGTTGAGAGCTATGCCGCTGCCACCGTCAAACGGAGTGCCGCAGGCGAGTATCCTGTCGTCATAAATGCGCAAAACGGGCTTGTCGTCGTTCATGATGTGGACTTCATCTCCGAACGCGTCCAGCCACAGTCGCGTGTGGGTCGACTTGCCGACTCCCGAATCAGCGGAAAAAAGATACGCCTTTCCGCCGCAGATCAGCGCCGAGGAGTGCACCAGCATTGCGCGGTGCCTGATTATCGAACGGTTGAATATACCCGAAACGCCGAAGCTCTCCGCCTGAGAAAAGGTTGTTTCCTTCACCATCTTTTTCAGGAGGGACTCCGCGTCCTCGCGCGTGTATCTGAGTGTAATATCGGTTGCTCTGTCGCCGTCGTAGGAAAAAGGCTCCAGAAACGCCTTGAATTCCTCGGAAAGAGGAGTGTATTCGGTCACAAGGTCAGCTATCAGATATCTCATTTGCTTCTCTTCCTCCCGGGCTTGATCATGTGGTAGATTTTTCGGATATTGTCGTGATAGTACACGTTGATTTCGGCGCCGATCATCAGGCAGACGATGCAGAAATACAGCCAGACCATGATTATCGCCAATCGGGTCAATCCGCCGTAAATCGAAAAGCCGTTGAAATCGTCGACGTAGATCGAGATTCCGAGCGAGAGCACTACCCAAGAGACCGCGCAGAGAAACGCTCCCGGGAGCTGGTAGCGGAAGCAGTACTTCTTCCTGACCTCGCGCGTAACGTTCGGGATATTTCTGTAAATCAGCGCGAACAGCACCACAAGATAAGCGAATATGATAACATAGCGCAGCTTGTAGATTATGCCGACAAAGCTCGGAAGCACCGTGAGGTAATCCTTCATGATGCTGTTGAGCGTTGAGCCGAGAACCACGACGATTATCGTCGCGAGAACTATCAGGAAGAATACGACCGTATAGACCATCGAGCGCAGACGCACAAAAAACCAGTTGCGGTTCTCGTATGTGTCGTGAACGCGGTTGAGTCCGTTCGTTATCGCCTGTATACCCTTTGCCGCAGACCAGAGAGTGACCACGATCGTCACAAGACTGATTCCCGCCGTGTTCTCGTAGACATTGCTCATGAAATCCGACATATAGCTCGACGCGGTTTCGTTGAGGATAATTCCGAAAAACTTGTCGAGGGTCTCCTCGGGAATATGGAAACTCTGAAGAATCGACACGCCGAACATCGCGAGAGGTACGCTCGACAAAAGCAAAAAGAACGCCGTCTGTCCCGCGATGGCAAACACATTGTCGTGGTTGATCTTGTCGACAAACGGCTTGAACGGAGCGTAAAGCCTTAAAACAAAATCTATCAGCTTACGCATTGCCGTTACCGTCTTTTCTTGACTGTACATTGTATGACATTCGGGTGAGAGCCTTCTCGCTCAGGAAGTGCTCAAAGAACTTGACGACCTTCATGCCCGCGCCCGGGATAATCACCATCTTGCCCTTCTGAGCCTTGTCAAAGGCATAGCGCGCCACGTCGCGCGGATTAAGACCGCCGACAGAGAACTTTACGTTCGCGACGTCGTTGAAGCTCGTGTTCACAGGTCCCGGACAAAGCACCGAAACCTTAACCTTGCTGCCCGAACGGCGAAGCTCCTCGTGAATCGCCTCTGTGAGGCGGACAACGTAGTTCTTTGAGGCATAGTAGCTTGAGAATGTCGGCCCCGCGGAAAAGCCCGCCATCGAACCGACGTTGAGAATCAGTCCGCTGCCGCGCTTGAGCATATCGCCGAGAAACAGCTTTGTCAGAATATGAAGCGAGCAGATGTTGGTGTGAAGCAGCTGCAATTCCCTGTCGAGAGGGGTGTCGCTGAATTTGCCGTAAACGCCGAAGCCGGCGTTATTGATCAGTACGTCGATCTCTTCCCCGTCGATGCTGAGGTGCTCGTACAGGTCGAGCGCGTCCTGTTCACGCGAAAGGTCAATTGTAATTACGCGGACGCGGACGTTTGAAAGCTCGTCCCTGAGCTTGTACAGCTCATCTGTGCGCCGCGCACAGATAATCAAATCATAGCCGAGCTCCGCCAGATACCGGGCAAATTCCCTGCCGATGCCTGAGCTTGCGCCTGTGATCAATGCCTTCATTCCTACTCCTTCTCAGCGGTCGCGCACAGCCATGTGGTACCGCTCCTCACATATGTACGGATATTCTGGTAACCCGCGCGGTCGAGCATTTCCTCAATGCCCTCGCGCGTTACCGCCTCGATATTGAGGCGCTTCTCAACAGCCTTCCACTTGTCGGGATTTTCGGGGTCGGCAAGCATCTCAAACACGAGCAGCAGCCTGCCGCCGCACTTCATTGTGCGCGCGATCTCCTTCAGATCTCCGAGCTTGTCGGGCCAGAAATAATATGTTTCGATCGCCGTGACGGCGTCGAATTTTTCATCTTCGAACGGCAGAGATGATACGGAAGCCTGACGGATCACCGCCTTTTTGCAGAGGACGTTTTTACGGTTGAGCTTCTCCGCCTTTTTTACGCACAAATCGGAGTAGTCGATTCCGTAGACCTTTCCGCCGCCTACCATATCACACAGCTTGCTGACGGTTCTTCCGCCGCCGCAGCCTACGTCGAGAACGACGCTCCCGCTTTTTATCGGGAAATGAGTGAGCGCCCAGTCAGTGAGCTCGTGATGACCCTTGTTCATCGAACGGATCATCAGCTTACCCCAGAAGCCGTCGGGCTTCACCGCGTTTTCGGTGAGCTTATGATATTTCATATTTTCACTTCTTTCAAAAATATGCCTTAATATTATTATAGCTTTTCGCGTGTCGGCGGTCAAGAGAAATCATGCCGTTTATTCCGACAACAGCCGACTGTTTTTGATCCGTTTTTAAGCGCACACAAGGCTTTTGCGCGCATATAATACTCAGGGATTGCGCGTCAGCAAAGCTACGCTCTCAACATGCGCTGTTCGGCTGAACATATCGCAGGGAGTGACCTCGCGCGTGACATATCCGCGCTCCGCGAAATATTTCAGATCCCTCGCGAGCGTAGCGGGATCGCAGGAAACATAAACCACACGCTCGGGCTGCATCTTCGCGACGGTCTCAACAAGCTCCTCGCCGCAGCCCTTCCGCGGCGGGTCGAGAATCACAACATCCGGCGATACGCCCTCCTGTCTGAGCTGCTCTGCCGCTGCCGGAGCGTCGGCACAGATAAAACGCGCGTTCTTCACACCGTTGCGTTCGGCGTTGAGCTCCGCGTCGCGCACAGCGTCGGGAATGATTTCAACACCGATCAACGACGCGCAGCCGTCAGCCATCGTCAGTCCGATAGTTCCCGTGCCGCAGTAAAGGTCGAGCAGGTTTTCGCTTCCGCTGAGGTTCGCGTACTCCCGAGCCTTTGAGTAGAGCTTCTCCGCCTGAGCGCGGTTGACCTGCCAGAACGAGAACGGCGATATGCGGAAGCGCTTGCCGCACAGCTCGTCCTCAATAGTACCCTCACCGTAAGCGACACGGTTTTTGCTGCCCAGAATTACATTTGTTTTTTCTCTGTTAGAATTAAAAATAACGGTTTTCAGATTTGGCAGAGCTTCGCGGAGGTTCTTGAGCAGTATATCCTCGTGCTTCAGTCCGTTGCCGTTGACAACATAGCATACCATCAGCTCGTCGCTGATCTCGGCGTAGCGTATATACAGGTGCCGCAGCCTGCCCTTGCCCGTCGTTTCGTCATAAATCGGAACGTCGTATTTCTGAGCGAACTCACGCGTGATTTTTATTACCTCGGCAAACTGCTCAGGCTGCAGCGCGCAGTCGCCGCAGTCGACAATACGGTGGCTGTGAAATGAGTAAAAGCCGATTTGAACATTGCCGTCGCGGTCTTTGCCCACAGGAAGCTGCGCCTTGTTGCGGTAGCGGTCAGTGCGGTCACAGGCGATTATCGGCTTGATTTCGGTCTGTATTCCGCCTATGCGCTCTACCGCGTCACGAACCTTAATCTCCTTGATACGGCACTCCTCGGCGTAGGTGATATGCCGCCAGACGCAGCCTCCGCATTCGGTTCGTCCGACTCCGCTGCCCTCGGCGGTGGCGGAGGTTATTTTGAGCTGTATCAAATCGTTCTTTTTCAACATAGACGGTTTTCCTTTATCAATAGTATACTATATTCTAACATTGCGCGGCGCTTTTGGCAACCGATTTGATGAAATTTGCATTTGGGACTTTATTTTTCGCGTTTTTCGCCTTATAATAAGAGTAGATTAATTTGATATGGGAGTGTTTGGAATGAATTATGATGAGCTTTTGAATCATATAAAAAGAATCCATTTTATCGGAATCGGCGGCAGCGGAATGTGCCCTCTCGCCGAGATCCTCAGGAGCGAGGGCTTTGAGCTTTCGGGCTCCGATATGAACGAGGGCGAGACCCTCGACCGCATCAAGAGCTACGGTATTCCCGTTTACATGGGTCACGCCGCGGAGAATATCAAGGGCGCAGAGCTCGTTGTTTACTCCGCCGCTATCAAGGAAACCAACCCCGAGAGAAAGGCCGCCGCAGAACAGGGTATTCCCTGCATTGAGCGCAGCGTTATGCTCGGCGTAGTTACAAGACGCTACAAGAGAAGCATCGCCGTTTCGGGTACGCACGGCAAGACCACAACCACCGCGATGCTCTCGCAGATACTTATCGGCAGCGGCTTTGACCCGTCCGCGATCATCGGCGGCAAGCTGCCCTTCATCGGCGGCAACAGCTACGTAGGTCAGAGCGACATCATCGTCTGTGAGGCTTGCGAGTACGTTGACACCTTCCTCGAACTTAATCCCTTCATCTCGATTATCCTCAACATCGACGCCGACCACCTCGACTACTTCAAGAACCTCGACAACATCAAGAAGTCCTTTAAGAAGTTCGCTGAGCTGACCACGGGTCTGCTCGTTATCAACGGCGACGACGAGAATACACTCGACGCCGTCAGGGACGTTAAGCTCGACAAGATCACCTTCGGCTTCGGCGAAAACTGCGACTACCGCGCGGTCAACCTCAGCGCCGACAAGGGGGTTCACGAGCAGTACGACCTGCTTTACAAGGGCGAAAAGCTCACGAGCGTAAAGCTGATTGTCCCCGGAAAGCACAACGTCTACAACTCTCTCGCGGCGGCGGCAACAGCTCACTACCTCGGCGCTACAGCGAACGAGATCTCCGAGAACCTGCACAAGTTCGGCGGAGTTCACCGCCGCTTTGAAATCCTCGGCACTCCCGACGGAATCACCGTCGCCGACGACTTCGCGCATCACCCCACGGAGCTCACAGCCACCCTCAACGCGGCTATGAACATGGGCTTCCGCAAGGTCTGGGCGGTTTTCCAGCCCCACACCTTCTCGCGTACCGCGATGCTCCTCGACGACTTTGCCGAGGCTCTGAAGATTCCCGACGTCGCGGTAATCTCCGAGATCCTGCCCGTCAGAGAGACAAATACCTACAACATCTACTCGCGCGACCTCGGCGCGAAGGTTCCGAACTCCGTATGTCTCGACACCTTTGAGGAGATCACGGATTACGTCTGCAAAAACGCTCAGGAAGGCGACCTTATCCTCACCATGGGCGGCGGCAACGTTTATATGTGCGCCAACATGATTTACAAGCAGCTGCAGTTCATGGCTGAAAACAAATAACCCTTCAAATGTCAAACCGCACCGCCGAAAGCTCGGCGGTGCGGTTTTGTTTAAGGAGAATTTATCATAAAAATGTCGATAGCATTTGTGATTAGTTACCAACCGAAAATCCTCTCCCAGAGGTCGTCGGTTGAACGGCGCTGTGTGGAGTCGTCGGAATTGGAATTGCCGCTTCCGCCGGCGTTGTCATTGAGCTTCGCCGAGGGCTTATACTCTGCGAGAGTCAGTGAAATATCCTGAGTCTGACCGTTGCGCTTTACGGTCAGCTTGACAGTGTCGCCTACCTTGTTGTTCTCAAGGGCCTTGCTGATGTCGCTTGAGGTCGAAACTGTCGTTCCGTTGACCGCGGTAATCATATCGCCGCGCTTGAAGCCCGCGCTCTCAGCGTTGGAGCCTGTGCCTACAGAGAGAACATAGCAGCCGAGCTCGTTGACGCCGTAATAGAACGCCGTGTCGTTGGAATTGATATCTACAAACTCCATTCCCAGATCGATCTTGCCCGTTACATAGCCGTAGTTCTGCAGATCCTTGATAACGTCGATGACGTTGTTCACGGGAATCGCGAAGGCGATACCCTCTACCTCGGTCGCGCTGTCCTTGGCGTTTACGATGCCGATAAGCTCGCCGTTTGCGTTGAAGAGGCCGCCGCCTGAGTTACCGGGGCTGATCTGCGCGTTGGTCTGGAGCAGTGTCATGTTCTTGTCCTCAATCGTTACCTCACGGGCAAGAGCGGAGATGATACCGTCTGTTACGGTGCCTCCGAGGGTGCCGAGAGGATTGCCGATCGCTACAACATAGTCGCCGACTGCGATCGAGGAGCTGTCGCCGAAGGTCGCGGGTGAAAGACCCTCAGCATCTATCTTAAGAAGCGCGATATCATTGTCCGCGTCGCTGCCGATCAGGGTAGCGTCGTAGGTTGTGGTGCCGTCACGGAGTGTAACGGTGATGGTATTCGCGTTTTCGATTACGTGGTGGTTCGTGACAATGTAGCCGTCAGATGAGATGATCACGCCCGAGCCTGCGCCCTTTGTTACATACTGGCGTGCAAAGCTGCCTGTCACAGTACCCTCTGTCGCGATTTCAACAACGCTGTCGGCTGTCTTTTTAACGATGTCCGAGGTCGTGGTCGCCGAAACCGAGGAGGTATTTGTAACGCTGCCCGAGCTAACCTGATTGATGGTCACATTGCCCGAGGTGGTCGTGTTCAGGTTCTTCGCGAGATATCCGCCGCCAAAGCCGAGAGCCGCTGAAGCGAGAATCGTGAGTGAAAGCATTCCCGCGATAAATCCGCGTGAAACGGGCTTCTTCTCTTTCTTTTTCTTCTGCTTGGGCTGAGTAGCTGCGTGCTGCTGAGGCTGCTGCGAGGTGTAGCGCGGAGCGGAATAACCGCTGTAGGCGTTCTGCTGATATCCGCGGTTGTACTGGGTCTGAGCCTGGTGCTGCGGCTGCTGATAGCCGTAGCCCTGATGCGTGCTGTAGGCGTTCTCGTAATTGTTGGGATTATGAGAAGCCGCGCTGTTGTTGCCGTTGATATATGAATGACGGTACTCGCTGCCCGTCGCGTTCCACTCGTAGGAGCTTTCGGGAACCGACTTGGTTTCCTCTGAGCTGCTGCTGATTTCTTCATACTCCTGAGCTTCGGGAGCCGATGCACTCTCAGCCTCAACAGGCTCCTGAGCGTCTGCGCTTTCCTTTGCAGAGAAGCTGTCATCGGAATCGCTTTCGGGAATCCGGGTATCGTTTATTTCATTATAATCGTCGAAATAGTCTTTCATTGTTTTTTCCTCCTGACTATATTAGCAGCTTTCGCTGTCGTCATCTTTATCGTGACTATATAATAAAACCCAAAAGTGAAAACTATATGAAATCAGCTTGAAAAAATACTGTGTTTTTTGAAATAAACTCTTTCACTTTTCATTATTCTGTTGTATGATTAAAATAACCGACAAGAACGGAGAATGAGCATGAAACCTATCGCGCATATATACAACGACTTCCCCACAAAATTCGGGCTGCCGCGTCAGAGCGGAATGTCAGAGAACCTGATCTCGCGCATAATAATGGAAAAGGAATACCGAAACCCCGATGCCTTCCGCGGAATAGAGGAATTTGAATACCTCTGGCTCATCTGGCTGTTTGAGCCTATGGGCAAGCGCGAATGGTCGCCGACAGTCCGCCCGCCGAAGCTTGGCGGCAACAAGCGAATGGGAGTTTTCGCGACGCGCTCACCGAACCGCCCGAATCCCATCGGACTGACGAGAGTGCGGCTTATCTCGCTGGAGCAGACCGCCGCGGACGGCCCCGTGCTGACCGTAGCGGGCGCTGACCTTATGAGCGGCACGGAGATCCTCGATATCAAGCCATACCTGCCGTTCGCCGACAGCGTGTCCGACGCGGCGACAGGCGAATACGGCCCCGATAAGCAAGAGCCGCTGAATGTTGAGATACCCGAAAGCGTCGCTTCGCTCTTTACCTCAAAGCAGCTATCGGCTCTCAGAGAAGCTCTCTCCTACGACCCGCGCCCGGGTTATCAGACGGATGAAAGCCGCGGCTACGGCTTTGCTTACGGCGGATACGATATTCGTTTCAGGGTCAGCGGTCAGACCGCAACCGTGACCGACGCGATCAAAATAAATGATTAATATTCCGATAAAGAAATAAGCATACACTCCGCGATGGGCGTATGCTCATTTTTTGTTTTTCAGAAATACACAGTCGGGGTCGTGAATGTCGTACCTGCCAAATCTCGCATAGGATATACACTTCGCGCCGCCCGTGCACTGTGAGGCATATTCGCAGCCGCCGCATTCTTCGGGAATTCCGACGCTTCTAAGGCGAATCAGCTCAGGGTCGTTTTCATAAATATCAATCAGCGTTTTCTCGCGCACATTGCCTGATACAATCGGCAGGCGGCGGCATGCCATAACCGAGCCGTCAGCCAGAACCGTCAGCAGCCTGTCGCCCGCGGTACAGCGGTAGATATCCTTCTGCCTGCACGGAATGAACTGCAAGGCGCGCGCGCATGAAACCATGCCCTTCGCGTTGAGCCTCGCGGCACGTCGGCTGAGCTTTATAAATTCATCGGTCGTCAGGGAAAGGTTCGAAATGTCCTCTGCCCCGGGAATAACTACACGGTCGTACCAGAGCTTATTCACCCCGATATCGCGGCAAAATCTCGCAAGACGCGGCAGCTCGCCGAGGTTTTCGCGCTGTGCGGTAAAGGATACCGTCGTAAATACACCTGCACTGCGCAGGGCGCGAATTCCGCTGACCGCCCTGCGGAAGCTGCCTTCTCCGCGAATGCTGTCGTGCACCTTTTCGGTGCCGTCAAGACTTACCTGTACATAATAAACGCCGCAGGATTTCAGCAGCCGCGCCTCTCTCCTGCCAATCAATGTGCCGTTAGTCAGGACTGCGGTTTTGATATTTCTCTTCGCCGCTTCCTCGAGAATTCCAAACAGCGCGGGGTGTGTCAGCGGCTCGCCGCCCGTTATATTAAGATAGCCCTTGAAACGGTACTTTCTCAGCAGCTCATCATATTGGTCAAGGATATTCCCGAGCGCGTCCGCAGACTCATATGCGGTATAATCGTCCTGGTAGCAGTGCGAGCAGCGCAGGTTGCAGCGGTGTGTGATGTGCCACTGAAGGGTAAAATATCCGTCGTAGCTGACGGTTTCGACGCTGTTCATTTTGTTCACCCCTTCCTGTTTATATTATATAATCCGCATGGTGTTTTTGCAATACCCGCTTAAAACGAAAAACCGCCGCCGGCTGATACCGACAGCGGATTTATTAGATTGCATACGCGGGAATAATTCTGTTTACCGCTTTTCTGAGCGGAACGATAACTGCGAGTACGATAACAGCTGCGCAGCCGACCTGAACCAGATTTCCCGGAATCGAACCGAACGGAACGATGAGGTTCTGATAAATAACCGCCTCGGCAATGTAGTAGCCGATAATTTTTATCACCGCAGCCGCAGCAATCGCGACTATGTACCAGCCGAACTTAGGCTTGCGCTCGGCGATCAAGCCTACGACATAGCCCATCAGACCAACAGTTACGAGCGTAAACGGCGCCCATACCGTCCAGCCCGAGAGCAGGTCAAACAGCGCCATGCCTACACCGCCCGCGATCGCGCCGACGCGCCGTCCGAAAAGTATCGCACCGATAAATAGCGGTACATTTCCGAGGTGAATCAATCCTCCGTTTGCCGCAATCGGCAATCTGATATTGATAAACGCCGTGAACACATATACAAGCGCGGTCATCAGAGCCGTGATTGTAATAAAATAGATTGACGTGTTTTTGCTTTTCTTTTGGGTCATAATGCTTCAATCCCTTCTTTGGAATAACTGCATTTTACCCGAAAACTGTGCATATTTAAATAGACAATTTCTTCAAAAACAAAGAGTACAGATTATTTATCACGCAGGAATAAACGGAAGCTCATATTCATCGGTTGGAAGCTCGGGAATGTCCTCGGCAGACTTTGACTCCTGCTTTGACGACTCCGTATCGGATTTCTTAGACGGGCTGCTCTGAGAGGAATCACCTGATTTCTCTTCTCTCTTCTCTGCACTCTGCTGATTTGAGCCGCCGCCCTCATTTGAATCATCTGAATCCGCCTGATTTGCATTGCCGGAGCCTTCGTTGCCCGACGCCGCGCTGCTTTCCTTTTTTTCGGAAGCCGAGCTGCTGTTATCTGACTTGGATTCAGCGGACTTTGAAGCGTCCTTGGAGCTTGTACTTTTCATATCAATATCCTCCGATCAATAAACAGGTTATCTTAACAAAAAATATTTTGACGTATTTGTCTTGGTAATGCTATTATATCTAACTCTGATTATCGTGTCAAGTATTATTAAATTATTGGCATTTACAATGTTCCGCTGCAAAAAGCAAATCCGAACCACTTTCCCGAAAGGAAAAGGTTCGGATTATGTTCGTTAATTATTACTGCTGCAAATCCAGGAAGCTTCTCCATGCGGGCTTCCAGTCGCTGTCGGTATATTCCGTGCCGTCGGCGTTTATCTCCGTCGTCTGCACGGTCTCGGTGTAGACAACGATGTCGAAGTCGTCGATATTGTCGACGTTTGAGTCGCCCTCGGAGGCGGCGAAATTCGTCTGCACGCCGTCCATCAGCGGAGGTGTGGTCTGACCCGCCGCGAGCTTCTTTGTGTAGTAAAAATATCCGCCGAGCAGTGCGCCGTCGGTCGCGTCGCTTTCAGATACATACGCCCAATCTATCGGCAGATCGTTTATAAATTCACTCCAGCTTTTGGACGTCTGAGTTCCGTTCTTCGTGTATACGATCTTCGCCTTGTCCCTGACGTAGGAATCGGAGAAGTCGAGGTACACGCGGACAAACTCCTCGGAGGTCCCGGTATTCTGCACGCTCACGACCTTCTCAAACGTGTCGGTCATGTGCATCTCGGGCGGCTCGGTGAACGCCTCGGTTACCTCTGCCTTATCCTCGCCGATCGTGAACTCGTTGGACTTTTGAACGGTGTTTTGCAGATACGCATAAACGGTGACTGCCGTCGCCGCCGCAAAAACCAGAGCCGCGGCAACAATGATGATTAATGTTCTCTTTTTCATTGCAGACCGCCTTTCATATGCCCGCCTTGTTCCTGACGATGGAATAGATTTCATTCAAATCCGCCGCAGAATAGTGCGCCTTTGTGAAGTCCACGTTCGTACCCCTGAGATAATTCCCCTGAATGCCGTAGCCCTTAACGCCGATCGTTACTCCGTCTTTTTTCTCGCCGTCGATGAAGCTCTTTAGCTGAACCTTGTCAAACAGGGTGACGGTCTCGTCTGCGGGAAGCATTTTCTTGTTGTAGCCGAACACATAGAGGTCGTAGTCGCTGCCTGTGGTATCGCTTGTGAGCAGCACCCAGCCGTCAGCGCCTTCACCGGTATCTGAGCCGGAATGGTAGGTAAAATCGATATCCCTGCCGCTGACTGTCGGAACCTGCAAAACGGTATTTGGGTCTCCTGTCTGAACGGCATATGCTTTGGCAGGA
>ONDL01000041.1 GCA_900316555.1 uncultured Eubacteriales bacterium
ATATAGGTGGCGCCGAACAGCGTATCGGGACGGGTGGTGAATACCATCAGATCATCTCCGGCAGTGGTAGCAAACTTTACGTTTGCACCGGTGGAACGTCCAATCCAGTTTTTCTGCTGAATCTTCACGCGTTCAATAAAATCTAGTTCATCCAGATCATCAATGAGACGTTCTGCATATTCAGTGATCTTCAGCATCCACTGGCTCTTCTCCTTGCGGATAACCGGTGCGCCGCAGCGTTCGCAGACACCGTCGACCACTTCTTCGTTGGCCAGAACAACTTTACAGGACGTGCACCAGTTAACCGGCATGCTTGCCTTATAGGCAAGACCGTTCTTATACATCTGAAGGAAGATCCACTGAGTCCACTTATAATAATCAGGATCCGTCGTATCCACAGCGCGATCCCAGTCGAAGCTGTAACCCAGCATCTGGAGCTGGCTTGTAAAAGTAGCGATATTCTGTTTGGTTACTTCACGGGGATGAATATGGGTCTTAATGGCGTAGTTTTCTGTCGGCAGACCAAATGCGTCAAATCCAATGGGGAAAAGAACGTTGTAACCCTGCATTCTCCTTTTTCTGGCAATGATATCCATCGCCGTATAAGGTCTGGGATGACCAACGTGAAGTCCCTGTCCGGAAGGATACGGAAACTCGACCAGAGCGTAGAACTTTTCTCTGGTAGTATCTCCGGTCACCGCGGCATAGGTCTTTTCATCCAGCCAGCGTTTTTGCCATTTCTTTTCAATTCGGTTAAATTCATAATCCGCCATAGTGTATTCCTCCAAACCAATCTTATATCTCAAGCCTGATCTTCGCTCAAAAACTGACTCAGTTCGATTTCTTCCGAGTCGCTCCACAGACGTTCCAGATCGTAAAATTCACGTGCTTCTTCCGTAAAAATATGAACGATAACAGCGGCAAAATCAATGTTGCCAAAGCGGTCGGCAAAAACGGCACCCTCAGCGTCATGCGCGACTACGGTACAGGCGACCCTTATATCGGTCAGGTCGAGCTGTGCAGCGGTGAGATTGCCGAGGATATCACAAACTACTTCGCTACATCGGAGCAGATTCCCACGGTTTGTGCGTTGGGCGTTCTTATCAACAAGGAGGACGGAGAGGTTCTTCTGGCGGGCGGACTTCTTATTCAGCTTTTGCCCGGCGCGTACGACGAGGCGATCGACAGGCTTGAGGAGAACGTGAAGAATCTCGAGCCGGTGACCACAATGCTCGCAAAGGGAATGAGCATTCTCGATATCTGCAAGACTGCTCTTCAGGGCTTTGAGGTTGAGGTGCTCGACGAAAATCCCGTAAACTATGTATGCTCCTGCTCGCGCGAAAAGCTCGAGCGCTACTTCATGACAATGAGCGACGAGGAAATCCGCACACTTCCGGACGAGAGCGGAAAAACCGAGGCTGTGTGCCAGTTCTGCAACAAGCGCTATGCCTTTACCCGCGACGACCTCGAACGCCTTATTGCCGAAAAGAACTCATAAAAAGATTTTGGGCGACCATCGGTCGCCCTGTGTTTTAACACTCACTGAAATCGTAATCGGATTTCAACTGAAAGCTCCTGCAGTCGGTGCAGGGATATTCGGCGGGACGTGTGTCGTGAATGCCGACGGTGATTTTCTCGAGCGAGCAGAAATCCTTCTTGTCGTTGTGATGCTTGCAGCTCGACACCGTGCAGGCGATACATTGATTCGCGTACTTGTTATCCACCATATTCACCTCGATTTATAATGTATTATTAGCGTGCCCTTGTTTGTTTCAATTATTCGCACCTTATTGAAAAAAATCAATAAACTGTAGCGAGGTGATTTTTATGAACGTCGTTTCGGCTGTCATACTGGTGGTGCTCGCCGTAATCGGCGCAGCGTCCGTCGTCAGGGAGCTGTCGCTGCGGCTGTTTTCGTACAGGGAGGAGCATTCCGTTTTGCTCGTTACTCCCGTAAACGACGGCGACAATGCCGAGTTTGTACTCAGGAGCGCCGCAGAAAAGCTAAGATGGGGCAGAGGCAGGCGCAGCTGTGCGGTCTGTCTTGACTGCGACCTCGACGAACATACGCGGAAAATTTGTGAAACAGTATGCAGGGACTACGGCTTTTTGAAGCTGATGACAAAGGAAGAATTGAAAGGCGAACTGTTTGGATAATTCTATGGAAGAAAATAACCTGCTCCAAATTGTAGGGAGCGTTGAAAGAATAGTATATCGCAACGAGGACAACGGCTACACCGTGCTCGAGATTGACGTCGACGGCGAAGAATTTACCGCCGTGGGCGTTATGCCGCAAATCACTGCGGGCGACAGAGCAAGAATGCTCGGCAGCTTCACCGAGCACAAGAGCTACGGTCTGCAGTTTTCCGCTCAGACCTGTGAGGTTGAACGCCCCACGGGTGCCGCGGATATCCTGCGCTATCTAGCATCGGGCGCGGTCAAGGGTGTCGGCCCGACAACAGCGAGAAGGCTGGTTGACGCCTTCGGTGAAAATACGCTTGAGGTCATGGAGAACGAGCCCGAGCGCGTCGCCATGCTGCGCGGAATCAGCTCTGACAAGGCGGCTGACTTTTCTATACAGCTCAAATCGAACGAGGGTATCCGCAAGCTTGTGCTTTTCCTCGGTGAGTATGATATCTCAAATGCCGCGGCGATCAGGATATTCAAGGCGCTGGGGCCGATGGCTGTCAGGCTGATAAAGGAAAATCCCTATATTTTGTGCGACGGAGACTTCGGTATCAGCTTTGAAAGCGCCGATAAAATTGCTGTTCGTGAAAACCTCGGCGGTGATGCCGAGATCCGTGTAAATGCAGGTATTCTTTACATTTTGCGCCGCAACGAGGGTAACGGACACACCTGCCTTCCGCGCGACGTTCTCACCGACACGGCGGCGCGTTTTCTCGGGGTTGAAGTGCAGAGCGTTGAAGAAAGTATGGAGCGTCTTATATTTGACCGCTCGCTTGTATCCGAATCGTTTGAAGGGCGTGAATTTATCTTCCGCCAGAGCATGCATCTGACAGAGCTTTACATCTCGTCACGCCTGAAGCTGCTCAAGGGCTTTCCTGCCGAGAGCCTTCGCGGAATCGATAATGCGATCGAGCTATGCGAGAAAGCTGACGGCATCGTTTACGATGATTTGCAGAAGTGCGCGATCAAAATGGCGCTTTCCGAGGGCTTTCTCGTGCTGACGGGCGGCCCGGGCACAGGCAAGACGACAACCCTAAACGCCATTATCAAGATATTGCAGCGAAATGGTCAGCGCGTATTTCTTGCGGCTCCAACGGGCAGAGCGGCGCAGCGCATGACCGAGCTTACGGGAAACGAGGCAAAGACTCTGCACCGCCTCCTTGAGGTCGCGTGGGACAGAGAGGACAAGCCTGTTTTCGGCAAAAACGAGAAAAACCTCCTCAAATGCGAGGCGCTGATTATCGACGAGATGTCGATGGTTGACGTAAATATCTTTGAGAGCGTACTTCGCGCTTTGCCGGTGGGCTGCCGGCTGATTCTGGTAGGTGACTCCGACCAGCTTCCGTCCGTAGGCGCGGGAAATGTTCTGGGCGACCTGGTTGATAGCGGAGTGCTTCCTGTTGTCAGCCTTAATAAAATTTTCCGTCAGGCGCAGCAGAGTCTGATTGTAACAAACGCGCACCGCATTGTCGGCGGCAGTATGCCGATTTTGAATTCGGCAGACAAGGACTTTTTCTTTATGCCGCGCGCAAACAAAAATGATGTTACAAATACCATTCTCGAGCTGTGCACCACACGTCTGCCCAAGGCATACGGCTATTCGCCGATCGATAGTATTCAGGTGATTTGCCCTTCAAAAAAAGGCGAGCTCGGAACTGCGGAGCTTAACCTAAAATTGCAGGATGCCCTCAATCCGAAGATGGGCGGCAAGGATGAGGCGACTGTCGGCGGCAAGACCTTCCGCGTCGGCGACAAGGTTATGCAGACCAAGAATAATTACGACATACGCTGGGAGCGTGATGATGGAGAGACGGGTGAGGGAGTCTTTAACGGCGATATCGGCGTTATCCTCTCGATCGACCGCAAAAACAAGCTGTTCAGGATACGCTTTTTTGACAAAATCGCGGCGCTCAGCTACGAGAATGCGTCAGAGCTCGAGTTTGCATATGCCGTGACTGTCCATAAGAGCCAGGGAAACGAGTTCGACTGTGTGATCATTCCCGTTTTTCCGGGACCGAGCAGGTTATATTACCGCAACCTGCTCTATACCGCTGTTACACGCGCGAAGGAAAGGCTTATTCTCGTGGGCAATCCCTACACGGTTGAAATGATGGTCAACAACAACCGCCAGACGAAGCGCTACAGCGGACTGCGTTATTTTCTGAAAAGAGACGACAGCATTTACAGCAACAAATAAGAATACGGCTCAGGGAGATTGCTCTGAGCCGTCTGCATTTTAAAGATTATTTCCTAGTGTGATGATTTCAGCCCATTCCACAGGGCCTATCGCGCCTGTTTCCTCAATGCCGAGGTACTGCTGAAGTGCGATTACCGCACCCTTTGTGAGCGGGCCGAAGATTCCGTCAACAGCAATTGCGGGGATTTCGGGCACATTCTGCCCGATTTTGTTGAGGTAACCCTGAATGATCCTCACGCTCTCGCCGCGGTCACCTTCGGTAAGGAAACGTCCCGGGTACGGCTCGCCGATTGCGCTCTGGTAATTCGCCGGAAGCTCCGCGACCGCGTCGCGGTACACCTGCTCGACCTTTGCGAACACGTTTCCGTCGACGACTCCCGTAATAGGAAGTCCGTAGTAGCTCTGGAACGCGAACACCGCGTCGCGCGTCATTTCGCCGAAGTAACCCGTAATAGGAATCGGCGGCAGGTACGGATAGAAGTAACCGATGAACGCGAGGTAGTATTGAAGCGCCTCAACGTCCAGACCCTGACTTCCGGGACGCAGCTCGCGGGTATAGCGTCGCGAGATTTCAGAGATAGTCAGTCCTTCGCTCGTGAGGTCTGAAAGCTGCTTGACGCTCGCAAAAATCTGTTTTATCTTGTACCACGTCGCCTTGCCGACGATCCCGTCAGCGTCGAGGTTAAAAATCTCCTGGAACTTTTTGACCGCATTCTCAGTCTCGAGGTCATAGACTCCGTTGATAAATTTAATTTTCGGGATAGCGGGGTAGTTCTGGGCAATACGGTTGAGCTCGCGCTTGATTATTACCACATCGTCGCCGAAGCTGCCCTTCCTGAGTGCTACACCGGGGTATGACTGAGTGTTGTCGCTGATAGGCGCATTGAACACGATGCTCACGTTGTCGCCAAAGTAGAATTGAAGGATCTCGAGCGGACTCATGCCGTTGTTAGCGAGGGTGACGGTACCCCATTGCGACAGTCCGGGGCAGGTTGTGTTGTAGCCGTCGCAGAACTGCGCGAACAGCGGCTCAACGCTGCCTGTGCGTACGAGGTAGTTGTTGAAGATCTCGTCCGTAATGCGGCTGATATTCTCGTACACCTCGCCGTCCTTTGTGTACGCCTGATCGAACGCGGTTGTGTTCGTGATGTCAAAGTCGTAGCCGCGGCTGCGGTAATACTCTGTGTATACGCGGTTGAGTGCAAATGATATCTGAGCGAGGATATTCGCGCGGATTGCCGCTTCAGGCCAAGTCGGGTAAATCTCGCTCGAGGCGACGTTCTTGATGTAGTCGGTAAACGGAACAGTGACGTTCTCGGCATTGGAGTTCGGTCGTCCCAGATGAACCGTAATATTGGTGGGAATAACGGGAGTAGTCGCCATACTCAGTCCTCCGTCTGTCCGTTGCAGGGGTTCAGGCTCAGCGGAAGTATTGTTTCGACCCTGTCGTGGATAACCACGGGTGCGTCGATTATTTCCTCGAACCCCGGGTGGAATACTGAGATAAGGTACTCCGGCTCACCCAAAGCGGCAGATTCAGGCGTCTGAGTCGCCGCTGTCAGCCGCGACGGCAGGACGATCTCGTCGACAATTCCCGAATTGTCCGTCACGTCGTTGTATATTGAGTACCTCTTGCCCTTGTAGATGAGCGCCACGTCCACAAAGGCGTTTTTTATCGGGAAAGCCTCGCGCGCCACGCTGGTCTGAACCTTAAGCGATCCTCTGCCGCGGTATTCGTTAATAAATTCGTCGTACTCGGGCTTGAACGGCGTTTCGCCGCTGATTTTCTGATTGTTCACAGGCATAAAAAATCTCCTTTCATCGCTCTATAATATGATGAAAGGAGAGTATTGATTATTATTTTTTTATTTTGCGGATTCTGGGAATCAAAAGCTGCGCGCACAGTCCCGTGAACAGACCCGCTAGACAGCCCGATACGAGCAAAAAAGGATAGTAGGCAATAAGTCCGACGGTCTGAGTGACAAGAATTGCCGCCGCCATCTGACCTGTGTTGTGGAGAACAGCGCCGAATACGCTTGAGAGCCAGATGTGCCGTTCATCAATCACGTTTCGCAACAGCAGCATTCCGATAAGGCACAGCGTGCTTCCTGCCGCGCTGTAAATCAGCGCAGAGACGTTCCCGCTGAATACCGAGCCGAGTATCAGCCGCACCGCGACAATCATCGCGGTTTCATATGCTTTGTAGTGGTACACGGCGTAGACGGTTATGATGTTCGCGAGCCCGAGCTTAACGCCGGGAATAGGGAAGGGGTTTGGTATCTGAAGCTCGATGATGAAGATAATCAGCGATACCGCCGTCAGCACAGCGAGCTCAGCCAGTCGTTTCGGTTTCATAAATTACTCCGCCAGCGCGTCAATTTCGCTGTTTTCGTCCGCGAATTCAATGATCAGGTGATTGGGCAGGCACACGATAGGCATTGCAGAGGAACTGAGCCAGCCCGTGCGCACGCAGGTTTTGTCGGGGCATTCAGCCTCTGACACGCGGATTTTGCCGTCCTTTATCTCGACGGTGTTGCTGCTGTCGCCGTATTCGATGACAAAGCTGCGGTTTTCCTCTTTTGATAAGTCAAAGGAGTACAGCACTTCTCCGTCGCGGACGATATTGACTATGCTTTTTGAGGGGGAGCACAGCACAAATATACTGCAGGCAATGCCGATTACGAAAATCAGCGCGGCTGCCGCAATCAGAACCTTGATTTTCATATTTTCTCGAAGCGTTTGATCTGTCTGCCGTTATCCCAGATAGTCTCAACAAACATATTGTAAGGTCTTGCCCAGACCTCGCCGTCTGAGAGCGACTTGTAGATCACCAGCCTGTCGCCTGATTCGCTGTGCTTAGCAAAGCCTGTTATCTCGTATTCATTGCCCTTGAAGTGGCGGTAACGCGCGCCGACGGTGACTTCTTCCTCAGCCTTTTTCGGTGCTTCGTTCTTAACGGGAGCGCAGACGTTTTCGCTGTCGAGGTTTACTGTGAAGCTGCCGTCGTTGACAACAAGGATTCTCGTCGAGTACGCGGGAACGGGAAGCTCGCACCAGCCGTTGCAGTCAAATACCTGATTGCCGTTGAGCACGTCTGTGAGCTTTGCGTTGCAGCGCGAGTCAAAGCCGACTCTTTCGTCGTGGTCGGTGAGGTTGAAGAGCACAAACACGGTCTGGTTGTCGGTGTAACGCTTGTAAACGAGCTTTTCGTTCATGATGTTGACGTTCTCGAACTTTCCGTATTTGAGAGCCTCGAGAGCCAGTCTTACCTTGCCGAGCTTGATGATGTGGTCGCAGAGCTGATAGTTTGCGTTGGGCACGTTGTTGAGGTCGAGACAGGGACGAAGGTCATAGTCGGAGTCGCGAGTGCGCTTGCCTTCAACGGCGTACTCGCTGCCGTAGTAGATTGACGGCACACCGGGCATGGTGTAGAGCATGGTGTAGATATTGTAGAGGTGGTTCTTATCGCGGAGCACGCTCGCTACGCGGTTGACGTCGTGGTTGTCCACGAAGTTGTAGGTATAGATATTCTGATAAATACCGCCGTTTGCGAACTGACGGTTCATGGAATGCGCTATTTCAAAGTAGTTGTGGTCGTTGTGGCTTGAATAAATGCCCTTGTAGCACTCGTAGTTCGTAACGGAGTCGAGCATATCCTTGTTTGCGATTCTGTTGTAGTCGCCGTGTGTGATTTCGCCGTAGAGCCAGAAATCGGGCTTCTTGGACTTGCAGAGATTCTTGAGCTTCTTGAAGAACTCGGGGTCGATAACGTCCGCCGCGTCAAGGCGCAGTCCGTCGATGCCGAACTCGTCGATCCACATTTCAACAGATCCGAGAAGGTAGTTGACAACCTCGTCGTTTCGCAGATTGAGCTTTACGAGGTCGTAGTGACCTGCCCAGCCCTCGTACCAGAAGGGATCGCCGTAGCAGCTTCTTCCGTCAAAGTTAAGGTTCTGGAACCAGCCGCAGTAGCGTGAATCCCACTTTTTCTGCTGAACGTCGTTGAAGGCGAAGAACTCTCTGCCTACGTGGTTGAATACGCCGTCGAGGATAACTCTGATTCCGTTTGCGTGCAGGGTATCGCAGATTTTCTTGAAGGACTCGTTGTCGCCGAGGCGTTTGTCAACCATTCTGTAGTCGATGGTGTCGTAGCCGTGGTGGGAGCTTTCAAAGAGAGGGTTAAAGACAAGCGCGTTGATGCCGAGACGCTTGAAGTGGTCGATACAGTCGTATATTTTATCAAGACGGTAATTGAGCTGGTGGTCGTTGTCACGCGGCGCGCCGCAAAAACCGAGAGGATAGATGTTGTAGATAATGCTTTCGTTGATGTAACTCATAATGGGGTCTCCTTTGTAAATGCATAAAGTATGGATTATTAAAACACAACCGAAAAACAGGGTTATGGAATAATCGGATTTATATTATATCACAAAATTACCTATTGTGCAAATTAAAGTTTTGTGATACAATAACTATTGTAAAAATTTGTGATTTGGAGGACAATATGAATAAAATTCCCGAAAATAAAACCCGTAAACGACTGAGAACCGCCATGTGGGTGTTCTATCTGCTTGAAATCGTGCTCTGTTCATTGCCGTATTATCAGTACAGCATGGACGGCAAAATATATTCAAACTCTGTTTTCGATATGCTCAGCGCACTCGGCGCGGGCAACGACATCGGTTTGCCGTCGTCTGAATATTCCGCTATCAACACGATGATTCCTCTGAACTTCATCTTTCTGGTAATCCCTATCGTCGGCTTTTTCTTCTGTGTGCTGGACAGAAAGAGCAACATGAAAAACATCGTTTCAATTCTCTGCTGTCTGCTCGGCGTAGTATCGATCCTGACAATCGTTACTATCAATCTGATTTCGCTCGGCTCGATGCTCGCGCTGCTCCTCTATATCTTGACCAGCTTTCTCACGGTTTTCTCGATCTTCGCGCGTTTCTCGGCTCCTTCAGATGCGGAGAAAGCTGCTGATATCCAAAAATAATAAAAAATAACGGCGGTTCGTTCTGTGAACCGCCGTCGGCATTTTAAATAACGTAATTGTTGATGTACAGCTCGCGCTGATTGTCGAGCAGATCCTGAAGGGTGATGCTGCTGAGATAGTCGTCAATAACCTTGTACAAGCCCTTCCACAGCGGAAGAGTAATGCAGTCGGCAGCGCGCTCACACTCGATCGGGTCATGGTCAAGACAGGCGACGGGCGCGATGCTGCCCTCGGTCAGCTTGAGAATATCGCCGATTTTGTACTGGTTAGGCTCCTTAGCGAGCTTATATCCGCCCTGGTAGCCGCGGTTCGCGCTGAGAATATCCGAGCGGTTGAGAATAGGAATAATCTGTTCAAGGTATTTCTTTGAAACATTCTGACGGTTTGCAATGTCTTTGAGGGCAATGTAGCCGTCATTTTTATGCTCGGCCAGATCGAGCAGAAGCCGCAGCGCGTAACGTCCTTTTGTCGAAATCTTCATATTAATCCCACCAAATTACTAAGTTTTGAGTGTATTATACCATATAGAATTTGATTTTGCAAGATTTGTTTTAAAATTCCGAAAAAATCATATGGGCTTGCGCATTATCGAGCTCGAGCGGCTTGTCGTAGTCTATTCGGTTGATAGTGCCGTACAGCCTTCCGAAAATCACGGTGGTGTTTCCGAGCTTTGCCGCCATAGCTTCGCCTCTGACGGTGAACGGTTTGAACATGATATCGAGCGCCGACATTCCGCCCTTGTAGTAATACGGTCTGTCGTTGCGGTTCGGCGTGCCCTTGACGGTGATCTGCGAGAGCTTTTCGAGTTTGCCGTCGTAGAAGAAGCAGTTTTCGTTTCCGTAACGGTTGTCGCCGACGCGGCTCGCGAGGTTGAGCGAAAACCGCTTGCCGCCGAGCATGCAGTCCGCCGAGAGGCGCTGATACTGGTGCTCGCGGGGCTTGAAGTACCTCGTCTTGTCGATATAGGCACGGGCGGTATTTTCTTTTAAGGAATATTCAATCCCGCCGAGCTTTATCGCGCCCTGTGCGGTGTAGCAGGGCATAAATCTTTTGAAGTAGTAGTATTTGCGGTTGCGTTCAAACGGCGCGAGTTCGCTAAGACTCTCTTCAATATTCTTTTTCAGAAATATATTGCAGTAAAAATCATCAAAGCCGCCGAATTCCCTGTACGCGCACCTGATGAACTTCCCGTCGATTGTGTTTGTCAGCTTAAGAGTAATTCCCTTGTCATCGAAGGTGAATTCTCCGTTGCGGTCGTCCGACGGAAGCTCAACCTTTGAAAAGCGCAGCTTCTTGTTGATATTATCGCAGATAACGCCGCCGTGCTTCAAGTCCGCCACGGCGATTTTTATGTTGAATTCCTTCACGTAGTTCTCAACAGCGAAGTAAAGCGATACTTCGCCGTTATTTACAAAGCAGATTTCACGTTCACAGTGCTTTGCGACAGACCTGCCTTGTTCGTCGTTTCTGATAAAGACAGGCGTTCTTGACCAGCCTGCCTGCATCACGCTTCCGTTTTCTTCAAAAATATTGCAGGGCTCAAGAATCTCACGCTGCAATTTCATCACTCCAAATCTTACTTGAATCAATGATTCCCTTAGAATATATCAAACTTTATTTTGCTTTTCAAGAATATTAACAAAACTGTAATAAGAAACATTCCCCAAGAATAGTTTGTACAGACGGGAGTGAAATAATTGAAAAAAATTTTGTTTATTATTTTGTTTTGCGCGGTATTTCTCTGCGGCTGTACCCAAAGCACATCGGGCAGCGTAGACGAGCTGTGCAATTATTCGTGGAGCAAAACCCTTGACGGCGGGGCGGAGGTAAGGCTGAGCTTTGACGGTGACAGCGCCGCGCTTACCGTCGACAGCGCAGGAGAGAGGATTGAGATTTCGGGAAAATGCGTTATAGACGACAGCAATATTGTCATTTTTATACCGTCGCTTTCGCTCAACTACGGATTTGAATATCTGCCAAAGGGTGACCAGCTTGACCTCACCTACGGGGACGGTACAATTACCCTCGAAAAAGAGAAATAAATATTGCGAAACACAATCCTTTGTGGTATAATGTATTGGAATGTAATTTATTATGTATCATTATGCCATTTTATCGGAGGTAATATTTTGGTTGTTTTCGGAATAGACCCGGGGTACGCGATTGTCGGCTGGGGAGCGATCAGCTTTCAGTCCAACACATACCGCGCAATCGGCTACGGTTCTGTGGAAACCGAGGCGCATACCGACTTTAACGCGCGGCTCGAGTATATCTACGATGAGCTGTATTCGATTCTGAGCCGCTGCCGTCCCGACGCGCTTTCGATTGAGCGGCTTTATTTCCAGACCAACCAAAAGACCGCGATAAAGGTGGCTCAGGCGAGAGGCGTAACGCTGCTCGCGGCGCAGAAGCTGAAAATCCCGATTTTTGAGTACACTCCGCTTCAGGTCAAGACCGCAGTCACAGGCTACGGAAAGGCTCAGAAGCCGCAGGTAATGGAAATGACGCGCCGATTGCTGAACCTTTCCGAAATGCCAAAGCCCGACGATACTGCAGACGCGCTAGCGATAGCGGTTTGCCACGCGCAGGCGGCAGGCTCTGAGCTGAGAAGGGCTATGTATCAGCGCGGAACGCACTACCAATAATACAAGGAAGATAAACATGATATATTCAGTCAGAGGAAAGCTGATTCACACCACGACCTCAAGCGCCGTTGTCGAGTGCGCGGGCGTCGGATATAATTGCCAGACGACTATCAATACATTAAAGCAGATAAAAATCGGAACAGAGGTCACGCTCTATACATATTTAAATGTCCGCGAGGACGCGATGGAGCTGTTCGGCTTCGCGACCGCTACCGAGCTTGAGACCTTCAAGACGCTTATCAGCGTCAGCGGCGTAGGTCCTAAGGCGGGTCTTGCGATTCTCTCGCAGCTAAGTCCGGAGCAGGTTGCCATGGCGATTGCAACGGACGACGTAAAGACAATAACACGCGCGCCGGGTATCGGCAAGAAAATCGCCCAGCGAATTATCCTTGAGTTAAAGGACAAGCTCGCGAAGGCTGCGGTTTCCGATTCTGGCTTTTCTGCAGTATCGGGAGAAGCTGCTGCAGCGGTTTCGGGCAACGTGCCCAAGGCGATTGAGGCTCTCGGAGTTCTGGGCTACACACCCGCCGACGTATCGCCTGTACTCGCGACCTTAGACAGCTCGCTCCCTGTGGAGCAGCTGATAGCCATGACGTTAAGACAGATGGGAAGACAGTAAATGAGCAACACGCATTTTTCTGATGATTTCGATTTTGAAAACAGAATAATGCAGAATAATGGAGCCGACGGAGCTTCCCGAGGAGAGCGCAGAGGGCGACAATCCTCTGCGGCCGAAGAACCTCGACGAGTACATCGGACAGGAGAAGGCGAAGGAGAATCTGCGCGTTTACATCGAGGCGGCGAAGATTCGCCACGAAACCCTCGACCACGTTCTCCTCTACGGCCCTCCGGGACTGGGCAAGACCACGCTCGCGGGCATTATCGCGAACGAGCTGGGAGTAAATATCCGTATCACCTCCGGCCCCGCAATTGAGAAGCCGGGCGACCTTGCGGCTCTGCTTACCAACCTCAACGAGGGTGACGTGCTGTTTATAGACGAGATTCACCGTCTGAGCCGCGCGGTTGAGGAGGTTCTGTACCCCTCGATGGAGGACTTCGCGATTGACATTATCACGGGCAAGGGTCAGATGGCGGCGTCATATCATCTGCCGCTTCCGCGTTTTACATTAGTCGGTGCGACGACACGCGCGGGACAGCTCACGGCGCCTTTGCGCGACCGCTTCGGAGTGCTGCTCAGGCTTGAACTATACACACCCGAGGAGCTTGCGAAAATCATTATGCGCAGCGCTGGTATTTTGGGAATAAAGACCGATTATGAGGGCGCGATCGAAATCGCCTCACGTTCACGCGGCACACCGCGAATCGCCAACAGAATGCTCAAGCGAGTCCGCGACTTCGCTCAGGTTATGTCCGACGGAGTTATCACTCTTGACACCGCCAGAACTGCACTTGACAGGCTCGAAATCGACGAGCTCGGCCTTGACCAGAACGACAGGCGAATGCTCGAAGCGATTATCCGTTTCTACAACGGTGGTCCCGTGGGACTCGAAACCCTTGCCGCCGCAATCGGTGAGGAGGCGGTCACGATTGAGGACGTCTACGAGCCGTACCTCATGCAAATCGGTTTTTTGAGCCGCACACCGCGAGGCCGCTGTATAACGGCGGAGGGCTGCCGACATCTCGGTTATGACTTCCCGAAGGGAGCCGTGCAGGGTGCTGCCACGCAGCCGAATCTGTTCGATAACAACAATTAAGGAGAATTTATGCGATTATCCGAACACTGGAAGGACTACGAGCTTATTGATACTTCGGACGGCGAGCGGCTTGAGCGCTGGGGAGATATCATTCTTATCCGTCCCGACCCTCAGATCATCTGGTCTACGGGCAGAAAGAACCCTCTCTGGAGAAACGCTCACGCGCGCTATTACCGCTCGAATAAGGGCGGCGGTCACTGGGAAACCTATCGTAAGGTACCGGACCGCTGGACTATCCGATACAATCAGCTTGTTTTCAATATAAAGCCCATGGGCTTCAAGCATACGGGAGTATTTCCCGAGCAGGCGGTGAACTGGGATTATGCCGCCAAAAAAATCAGGAATGAAAACAGACCGCTCAAGGTGCTTAACCTCTTTGGCTATACCGGCTGCGCAACCTTGGCCTGCATGAATGCGGGAGCGATGGTTTGCCATGTCGACGCATCAAAGGGTATGGTGCAGTGGGCTAGGGAAAACGCCCAGTCGAGCTCGATTGCCGATTTGCCTGTCCGCTGGCTTGTTGACGACTGCGTAAAGTTTGTGCAGCGTGAAATTCGCCGCGGTAACCGCTACGACGGCATCATAATGGATCCGCCGTCCTACGGCAGAGGCCCGGGAGGCGAGGTCTGGAAGCTCGAGGAACAGCTTTTCCCGCTTGTCGATTTGTGCCGTCAGGTGCTCAGCAACAACCCCGTATTTTTCATTCTGAATTCCTATACCACAGGACTGTCGCCCGCCGTAATGGAATATCTCCTCGGCGTACAGCTTCAGCAGAGCTTCGGCGGCTGCGTTTCAAGCGACGAAATCGGACTAAGGGTGACCGACACGGGACTCGTATTACCGTGCGGTTCAACCGCTATCTGGGAGAAATAATATGTTCATATCAATCGAAAACGTGTTCTTCTCGTATGACAGCGTCGAGGACGGTCAGCCCGTCAAGAACGCCGTGGACGGCGTATCGCTCACCGTTGAACAGGGTGAGTTTGTGGCTGTCATAGGACACAACGGCTGCGGCAAGTCAACCCTTGCCAAGCATCTCAACGCAATGCTATTGCCGGACAGCGGCAAGGTGTATGTCGAAGGAGATGACACTGCCGACGAGAACAAAACATGGGAGATCCGCGAGAAGGTCGGACTGGTGCTCCAGAATCCCGACAACCAGCTCGTAGCGAGCATCGTCGAGGAGGACGTAGCCTTCGGCCCTGAAAATCTCGGAGTCCCGCCAAAGGAAATCCGCGAGAGAGTCGACAAGGCGCTCAAAGCTGTCGGTATGTACGAGTACCGTCTGCACGCGCCGTATAAGCTTTCGGGCGGACAGAAGCAGCGCATAGCGATCGCGGGTATTCTGGCGATTCAGCCTCAGTGCATCGTGCTTGACGAGCCGACCGCGATGCTCGACCCGAGCGGCAGGGAAGAGGTCATGTCGACCCTTATCCGCCTGAATAAGGAAATGGGTATAACGGTCGTGCTGATTACGCACTACATGGACGAGGCGGTATCTGCCGACAGAGTTGTCGTTATGGACAGCGGAAAGGTGCTCACACAGGGGACGCCCGGGGAGGTATTCTCGCAGGTTGAGCTGCTCAAAAAACACAGACTTGACGTGCCGCAGGCGGCGGAGCTCGCGTTCCGCTTAAAGGGCTGCGGCGTTAAAATAGACCGCATTCCACTCGACGAGGAGGAGTGCGCGCAAATGCTCCTGGAGGTGATGAAATGAGTCACATTCTCGAGCTGAAAAACCTGAGCTTTGTCTACGGTCAGGGAACTCCTTTTGAAAAAAAAGCGGTGGACAACCTCAGCGCAACTATCGAAAAGGGAGAATTCATCGGTATCATCGGCCACACGGGCTCGGGAAAATCCACCCTTGTGCAGATGCTCAACGGTTTGATGAAGCCCACAAGCGGACAGGTTCTGCTCGACGGCAGGGATATCTGGACAGAGCCTAAGAAAATCCGCGAGATCCGTTTCCGCGTCGGCATGGTGTTCCAGTATCCCGAGTACCAGCTTTTTGAGGACACGGTTTACAAGGATATCGCCTTCGGAGCGAAGAATAAGGGTCTTGAGGGCGACGCTCTGGACAAAGCCGTTCGCAGAGCTGCTGAATTTACAGGGCTTAAGGAAGAATTGCTTGATAAAGTCTATCTCTACCTTGTTTAGCACTGTGAGAAGCGCCGCGCCGCAATCGCCGGCGTGATGGCTATGGAGCCCGAGGTGCTTATCCTCGACGAGCCCACCGCAGGCCTTGACCCGATGGGCAGAGAGATTCTGCTCAGTCAGATTGTAAATTACCACAAGGAGCGCGGTGTGACCGTACTGCTTGTTTCACACAGCATGGAGGATATCGCGCGTGTAGCGGATAGGATCATGGTTCTGAATCACGGCACGCTGCACGATTTTGACAAGACAAAAAGCGTGTTTGCAAAGGGTGATGATCTGCGTAAAATCGGTCTTAAGGTACCGCAGATCACCCGGATTATGCAGACGCTCAGAGAGCGCGGCACCGATGTGCCCGACGGAGTTCTCACCGTTGACGAAGCGCTCGAGGTACTCTCCTCGATTCTCAAAAAGGAGGGTAAGATATGGTAAGAGACGTAGCCTTCGGACAGTATTTCCCGGGAAAAAGTCTTATGCACAGGCTCGACCCGCGCGCGAAGCTTGTCTGTTTTATAGCGTTTGTGGTGTTGATTTTCTTCACCTTCAATTACGCTTCCCTCGGTCTTATCGCCGCCTTCACGATTTTTATG
Organism: uncultured Eubacteriales bacterium; assembly: GCA_900316555.1. Taxonomy (GTDB): domain Bacteria; phylum Bacillota; class Clostridia; order Oscillospirales; family Acutalibacteraceae; genus Ruminococcoides. The sequence continues at coordinate 16,485 of ONDL01000041.1, forward strand.
ATAGCGGCGAGCGGCGTATCGCCGAAATTCTACTTCAAGAGTCTGAAAGTGATTTTGTTCGTGGTGCTGATAACCTCGGTGCTCAATCTCTTTTACGGCTCGGGTGAACCGATATGGCAGTGGTGGATTCTGCGCGTAACGTGGAACGGCATCCACCGCGCGGCGTTTGTCACAGTGCGGATAATCTGCCTGATTCTGGCAAGCTCCTGCCTGACCTTTACCACCTCGCCGACAGAGCTCACCGACGCGATGGAGAGGTTGATGAAGCCGCTGACGGCAATACATTTTCCCGTTCACGAAATCGCGATGATGATGTCGCTTGCGCTTCGGTTTGTGCCGACTCTGCTCGAAGAAACCGACAAAATCATGCAGGCTCAGAAGGCGAGAGGCGCCGATCTGGAGTCGGGCGGATTCTTCAAGCGCGTAAAGGCGCTGATTCCGATTCTGATACCGCTTTTTGTTTCGGCATTCAGACGCGCGTATGACATCGCGACCGCAATGGAGTGCCGCTGTTACCGCGGCGGAAGCGGACGCACGCGAATGAAAATCCTGCGCATGAGCGCGAGAGATATAATATCGATGATAACAACAGCAGCCTTGATCGGCGGAGTGATTGTATGCAACATATTCCTGACGAGCGTGATTTAAGAAATCTGCTTCTCACAATTTCATACGACGGCAGGCAGTTCCACGGCTGGCAGATTCAGCAGAACGCATATACGGTTCAGGAGGCTTTTCAGACCGCGCTTACGAAGATAATCGGCGAGGGCTTTGACCTAAAAGGCTGCAGCCGCACCGACACGGGCGTACACGCGAATATGTACTGCATCAGCCTCAAGACTACCCACCCGATTCCGCCGGAGCGGCTCAAGGCGGCGCTTAACCGCTGGCTTCCGCTCAGTGTAGCAGTAAATGACTGCCGCGAGGTCGGACCCGACTTTCACGCGCGCTACAGCTGCAAGAGCAAAGAATACATCTACAAGATATGGAACAGCGAGGTTCGATCTCCGTTTCTGGAGGGTTACGCGCTTCATTACCGATATCCGCTCGACGAAAAGCTGCTGAACGATGCGGCTCAGGCGTATGTCGGTAAGCACGATTTTACCTCGTTTTGCACCCTCGACAACCGCGAGCAGGGCGATTTGGCAAGAACGGTCAAGGCGTTCTCTGTTACGCGCGAGGGCGATATGGTTATCATGAAAGTAGAAGCCGACGGCTTCCTCTATAACATGGTCAGGATAATGGTCGGAACGCTTTTGCGTGTTGCGCAGGGAAAGTTCCGTCCCGATCAGATTCCCGAAATTATCGAAAGCCGCAGCCGCTCCTGCGCGGGGCCTACCGCTCAGGCATGCGGACTGTATTTGAATAAAGTCAATTATTGACAGGAGTTCAATATGTTCAATAAAAGAAACGGACGGTACGCGGAAACTAAGCCGAATAAGGAACGCACCGTCATCAGCTATGAGGACATGCCTCTCGAGGATTACGAGCAGGAACGCACGAATATCTCTCCGAAGGCAGTCAAAAAAATAATCATTGCTGTGGCCATCGCGCTTGTGGCGGGACTTCTTGTTCTCGCCTTTGCGAACCGCGACAAGCTTTCTCCGGAAAACCTGTCCATGTGGTGGAGCTATGAGGTTCTCGGAAACGGCGGCAAGGGTTATCCCGTAGAGCTTGTCGGCTCCGAGGTCAAGAAGGGCAACTTCGCCGTAAACCAGAGCAGAGTCGCCTATGCTTCAGATACCTCGTTCGTCACTCTCAACTCCTCGGGCAAGGAGATTGCCAACGTTCAGCTTCGTTACTCAAAGCCTGTTATGAAGAGCGGCGAAAACCGTTTCCTCACCTACGGGCTGGGCGATACGGGCTACCAGATTCTCACATACGACAAGGAGCTTTACGCGGGAACCGCGGAAGGCGTGATTTTCACGGGAGATATCGCTCCTAACGGAAACTTCTGCCTTGTCACCGAGGGCAACGGCTTTCTCAGCGAGCTGTACGCCTTTGACCGGAATAACAACAGAATATATAAATATTCTTTTTCGGAATATTACATCAACTCGGTCGCGATAAACAGCGACGGCAGCGGCTGCGTTGCCTGCGGCATAACGAGCAACAACGGCGCGATGCGCACGGGCATATATGTGCTCGACTTCTCGAAGGAAGAGCCTGTCGGAAAGTACACGATTGAGAATGATTCGATTCTCGACAGCAGGTATATCAGCGGCAGGAGAATCGCCCTTGTCGGTGAAAACGCGTCATATGTCGTAAAGGTCGGCGAAGAGGACTACGCAAGCGTCAAATATGAGGGAAAGCTAACGAATTACTGCTTCAGTCCGTCGACCAGAAGCTATGCTATAGCCCTCTCAAAAAGCGGTGACGGCAGAAGCTGTACGCTCATAAGATATAACGATAACGGTGACGTTCAGACACAGATAGACACCGAAAAGGGCGCCGAGTCGTTCTCCGTATTCAAGGGTACGATGGCCGTTCTCGACGGCAACACAATCTACACCTTCAATTCGGAGGGAAATATAACCAACACCTGCGACGCGGGTACGGGCGCTACTGCCGTAACGCTGACGTCGGATTCCACCGCTTACGTTCTCAGTATCAACCAGATGCGCTACTTCGATCTTGCGAAGGTGACGGCGGAGATGGAGCGGCAGCAGCGCGAGCAGGAGAAGCTCGAACAGGAGCAGCAAAGTGAGGCGGGCGAATGATATCTGACCTGATAATCGCAGCGGTCATCATCGGTTTTATAGTTATCGGAGCAATTCGCGGCTTTGCGCGGACACTGCTGAATTTTGCGGGATTGGTGCTCAATCTTATGCTGTCGCATTTTCTTTCGGGAGTGATATCGGGCTGGATATACACAACCTTCATTCAGAAGGTTATCCTATCGAACCTCGAGTCAGAGATTGCCAAAAACGGTTTTTCCGAGGCGGTTGCCAACTCGATGAAGTCAGCTCCCGATTGGGTAAATACAATGCTCAATACCTTTTTCGCTCCGATGGGAGTGAACACGGGCAATCTGCAGAAGGGTATCATCATTGACGATACACAGGCACAGCAGCTTGCCAAAACAATCGAACAGCCTATGAGCGAGATAATCATCGCCGTGCTCAACGTCATTGTAATGACAGTGCTGTTCTTCCTTTTTATGATCATAATCAAGCTAATTATCAGGGCGATCCTCAAGTTCTTCCGACTATCCGCGCTCAGCGGAATAAATCATTTCTTTGGCGGTATTTTCGGCTGTATCGAAGGAATTGTGTTTGTTTGCCTTGCAATTAATATTTTTTATGTTATAATGACATACGCAAGCCCTGCGCTGACGGATAACCACCAGTATTTCGGTACGCTTTTCAGGGCGCTGTGCGTATATTTATAGGAAATATACAGGGTGATATTTATGGATAATGAAAGCTGGAGTTTCAAAATCTCCGATTTATGGACAGTTCCGAACCTGCTGACCTATCTCAGGTTTCTGCTGGTTGTGCCGTTTATGTATTTCTTTCTGCAGCAAAACTATATTGGTGCAGCGGTGTGCATCGGCTTTTCGGGACTGACCGATTGTTTTGACGGACTGCTGGCGCGTAAACTAAATCAGGTGACTTCTCTTGGAAAGATTCTCGACCCGATCGCCGACAAGCTCACGCTGTTTTCGGTGGCGCTGTGTATGATAATCTACTATCCCGCGATTCTGCCTCTTCTGGGGCTTTTGATGTTCAAGGAGATCACCATGCTGTTCTGCGGACTGATTCTGCTGATAAAGCGCATTACTCCGCCTCCCGCGCGCTGGTACGGTAAATTCGCGACCGTCGTATTTTATTTCTCGGTGGTCACAATAATCTTTTTGAAGGCAGTATTCTCCTACGAGAGCCTCACTCTTGTGACGGTACTGTTTATTCTGACAGCTCTTGTAATGCTTTTTGCACTTCTGAATTACTCGAGAATGTTCCTGCTACTGATAAAGGAAAGCAAAGCTAAAAAAAATTCGTGACGCTTTTGTGAACAGACTTGCTATTTGTCGCGATTTATTATACAATAAAAACCTATAAGAACCTAACCAACAGATAATATGAGGTACTGACTATGATTTGCAGCAGATGCGGAAAACGGCAGGCGGTCGTTTTCGTTACAAATAATAATTCCAAGGACGCGCCGACGATCGGCTATTGCCTCAGCTGTGCCAAGGAGCTGAAAATCAAGCCTGTAGAGGACTTGATAAGCAAGATGGGCATTTCCGACGAGGATCTTGAAAACGTCCAGGATCAGATGAATTCCCTCATGCAGGGCGGCGACATCAACAGCCTGATGGAGCAGCTCGGCGCGGGCAATCTCGCTGAGCAGATGGAGGATTTCGCGGCTGAGCAGACCGGCAGCGACGACGATGATTTCTCTCACGGCGCGCCCGCGTTCCCGAATTTCTTCAATAATATCTTCGGCGGACAGAAGAACGATTCCCAGTCCGGCAACCCTAAAAAGCCCGAGAAGAAGGATAAGAAGAGAAAGCACATCAACCTTTACTGCGAGGACTTGACCCGCAAGGCGAGAGACGGCAAGATTGACCGCATTGTCGGCAGAGATACCGAAATCGCGCGTGTAAGTCAGATTCTTTCCCGCCGAACAAAGAACAATCCCTGTCTTATCGGTGAGCCGGGCGTAGGTAAAACCGCCATCGCCGAGGGTCTAGCGCTCAGGATAGCTTCGGGCGATGTTCCCCAGCGCCTTAAGAATAAGGAAATCCAGCTGCTTGACCTCACCTCGCTTGTAGCGGGCACCCAGTTCCGCGGCCAGTTTGAAAGCCGTATCAAGGGTCTTGTCTCCGAAATTAAGGAGAGCGGCAACATCATTCTCTTTATCGACGAGGTTCACAGTCTTGTCGGCACAGGCGACAGCGAGGGAACAATGAACGCCGCAAATATCCTCAAGCCTGCTCTTTCACGCGGCGAGGTACAGGTAATCGGCGCTACGACCTTCAACGAATACAGAAAATACATAGAAAAGGACTCCGCTCTCGAAAGGCGTTTCCAACCCGTCAAGGTAGGTGAGCCGACAATTGCTCAGTCTATCGAGGTAATCGCGGGAGTCAAGGAATATTACGAGAACCATCACCGCGTTGTTGTTGATGACGACATCGTCCGCAAGACGGTAGTCCTCTCAGAGCGCTACATCACAGACCGCTTTCTGCCCGATAAGGCTATCGACCTTCTCGACGAGAGCTGTGCGTGCGCAGCTCTGAGGAACAAGGATCTTGAGCGCAGCGATAAGCTCAACGAGCAGAAGCAGAACCTTGTTCAGCTCAAGGAAGAGCTGACAACGGCGGAGAATGTAGACTATGAGAAGCTCGCCGAGGTCAACACCGACCTTGCTAAAATAGATGCAGAGCTTTCGGGCATTGATCCCGACAGCCTGATTTCGCACGTTACCGAAGAGGATATCGCCAAGGTAATCGAGCTGTGGACGGGCATTCCCGCGTCACGTATCCGCGAGAACGAGCTTTCGAAGCTCGCCGACCTCGAGGGAGAGCTCAAGAAGAAAATTATCGGTCAGGACGAGGCTGTGGAGGCTCTTGCTTCCGCAATTAAGCGAAGCCGCTGCCAGATTTCGCCGCGCCGCAGACCCGCTTCCTTTATCTTTGTAGGCCCGACAGGCGTAGGAAAGACCGAGCTTGTAAAGGTACTCAGCCAGCAGCTCTTCGATACACCCGAAACCCTTATCCGCCTTGATATGTCTGAGTTTATGGAGAAGCACTCGGTGTCCAAGATCATCGGTTCACCACCCGGATATGTAGGCTATGACGAGGCGGGACAGGTTACCGAGAAGGTTCGCCGCCGTCCTTATTCCGTACTGCTCTTTGACGAGATCGAAAAGGCGCACCCCGATGTGCTCAATATCCTGCTCCAGATTCTCGATGAGGGAAAGGTAACAGACGCTCACGGCAGAGCCGTAAACTTTGAGAACACCGTCATTGTAATGACCTCAAACGCCGGCTCAGGCACAAAGGAAAGTGCTCTCGGCTTTGGAAAGACAATGGAGGACGCGTCCAAGGAGAAGGTAATGAAGGCGCTGTCCGATTTTCTCCGTCCCGAGTTTATCGCGAGAGTTGACGAGGTGATCGTGTTCAATAATCTCAAGTCCGAGGATTATGTAAAAATCGCGGGGCTCATGCTCGCTGAATACGTATCCACACTTGAGGAGAAGCATATTTCCTTTACATACGACGACAAGGCTTGCGAATATCTCGCTGAGAAATCCTGTGGCGGCAAGAGCGGAGCACGCGACTTGCGCAATACAATCCGCCGTGAGGTAGAGGAGAAGATCGCCGAGGCGATGATTTCCTCCGAGAACGGCAGCTTGTCCGCGATACACGTCACATCTGACGGAGAAGGACTGACGGTTCAGACTCTGTAAAATTTCAATATTCAAAGGTCGGCTTTTGCCGGCCTTTTTTGCGCTCTGAAAAGGGCGTTTTTTTCGCCGTTTGAGCGCAGGAGGGAAGAATACGCGTGATTATGATACTAAATTGTGAATAAATACAGAAAAAGCAAATTAATATTTCGGTATAACTGCCAAAGCAATCGCTGATAAATTGTATATAAGCAACATAAATTTTGTCGACTTGCTTTGTATAGAATTAATAATAAAATTCAATAAAAGCATGAAAAAACCCAAAAACTGTGTTGTGATAATTATAAATATTATAATTTAAAGTAATGTAAACTGAATAACCCAAAACCTCCGATAAATACTGACAAAACAGCGAAAATGTGGTATAATAAATGTGTATATTCCGCCGCGTGAGCACCACTTGCACGGAGTTTTAGCACCACGGTCACGCGGCTTTAGCACCACCCTTTACGGAGCTGAGCACCACCCTCTATAATTGATTTGGCACGCGTAAGCGTGACTAAATCAAAAAGGAGGGTGTCGAAATGATCGACTACCGAAACATTTTAAGACTGCACAGCGAAGGGCATAGTCAGCGAGCGATGGAGCGAGAGTTGTACTGCTCGCGTCACACGATCTCTGATGTACCTGATAAAGCGAAGAAAGCCGGAATCTCCTGGCCGTTGGGTGACGACGTTACCAACGAGATGATTCAGGAGCTTCTTTTCCCGGGAAAGTACGCTTTGGCGTGTCCTTTGGGTGCGATCTCTCGACCCCGTTATCGGCAGCAAGCTGGAGGACGCGGTAAATTATGCCTTGAACCAAGAGCAGTATCTGCGAGCGTTTTTGAAAAACGGCGAGGTTGAAATTTCCAAC
>ONDL01000017.1 GCA_900316555.1 uncultured Eubacteriales bacterium
TTTTATCCGAAAATCTTGCCGTTCGGACGGCGTATTTCTATATCCCTGAACTGTATCGGCGTGATACCGAGCATATTCAGGTACCCCATGCACGCGTCGTAGTTGTTTTCCTCGAGAAGCGCTCCGGGTTCGTGCGCGTCATAGCCGAGCACAACGCGGTTGCCGACCTCGGCGACTACCTGCCAGAACAGCGCGTTCGGATACCATTTTTTGTTGCGGTAGCCGAGAATATTGTACTCAACGGGGATATCCATATCCTTCAGCTCCCTGCAATACTCCGTCATCAGCTCGCGGTAAAAGACAGGATCCTCGTGGCGGAGAATATCGGGGTGGGCTATGTAGGTGAACATGCCCGTTCTCAGACCCTCGAGAGTCTGTCTGACGTACTGCTTTGCGTCCTCATATGTCGGGTTGCTTGCGTAGTAATTCGGCACCTCGTACTCGTTGTGAATGAAATGCTGACCCATGATCATATAGTCGAGGTCAAGCGGCGCGATGAACTCTCTGAACTTGTCGAAAATCGCGGGGTAGTACTCTGTCTCAAAGCCGATCAGAATCTCTATGTCGTCCTTGTACTCCTTTTTGAGCGTGCGAAGGCTCTCAACGTAATCAGCCGCCGCCTCGGGCCGCATGCGGAAGGTGCTGTAGTAGTCATTCGGAAAAAACTGCGGACAGTGATCGGCAAAGCCTAAGGTTTTCATGCCTGCCTTTATAGCCGCCTCAACGTATTCCCTGTCCGTTCCCGACGCGTGATTGCAGCGGTAGGTGTGGGTGTGCAGATTGTATCGCATAATGACCTCCGATGGTTAAATTCTACTATATTATATCTTATTTTCACGAGCTTTTCAATAAGTTGCCGATAATTTGAATTTGGGTGTCAAATTGATTTAAATCAATGTTGAAAGGGCGTATGGTTGTTATACTAAAACCATAATAAGAACGGTATTGAAAGGGTGTGAGAATGATGTCTGAGGGCAGGATCCACTCCATCGAGAGCTTCGGTTCCGTCGACGGGCCGGGCGTGCGCTTCCTGATATTTCTGCAGGGCTGCAGGCTGCGCTGCCGTTACTGCCACAACGCCGACACATGGCGCACCGACGGCGGTACTCTGATGAGCGCCGACGAGCTGCTTGACAAGGCCGAACGCTGCAGACCCTACTGGGGAAAAAGCGGCGGCATAACCGTCAGCGGCGGCGAGCCTTTGCTTCAGATAGACTTTCTCCTCGAGCTGCTGCGTAAGGCAAAGCAGCGCGGCATCAACACCTGTATCGACACCGCGGGACAGCCGTTTACGCGCAAGGAGCCATTTTTCCCGAAATTCGAGGAGCTGTGCACGCTGTGCGACCTCTTTCTCGTCGACATAAAGCACATCGACCCCGACGCCCACAAGTCCCTGACGGGCGCTTACAACGGCAATATTCTCGATATGCTGAGCTACTTGTCAGATATAAACAAGCCCGTGTGGATACGCCATGTGCTCGTACCCGGGATAACCGACGACGATGAGGCGCTGCACAAAACGCGCGGTTTCATCGAAACCCTGCAAAATATCGAGAGGGTAGAGGTGCTGCCATATCACAGCATGGGCGCCTACAAGTGGAAGGAGCTCGGCGTGAGCTACACCCTTGAGGACACTCAGCCCCCGGCGGCTGATCGAGTAAAAAACGCAGAAATGATTCTTAACGGATTGAAATAAGGAGTGTTTGAAATGACCTTTGAAACAGGAGTAACCTTCCCTGTCACCAAAGAGATGGAGCACGCATGGAGAGGCTTCACAGGCAGAAAATGGCGCGAGGACGTCAACGTCCGCGAGTTTATTCAGAGCAACTATACCATGTACGACGGCGACGAGAGCTTCCTTGAGGCTCCCACCGAGGCTACCGACAAGCTCTGGGGCAAACTTCAGGAGCTTCAGAAGGAGGAGCGTTCCAAGGGCGGCGTATTGGAGTGCGAGACCGAGATAGTTTCCTCACTCACAGGCTACGGCCCCGGTTATATCGACGAGAGCATGAAGAATCTGGAAAAGGTCGTCGGACTCCAGACCGATAAGCCCCTCAAGCGCGCGTTCATGCCCTACGGCGGCATCAAGATGGCGGTTCAGGCGGCTTCCACCTACGGCTACACGGTCAATCAGGACTTGGTAAAAATCTTTACCGATTATCATAAAACCCACAATCAGGCGGTATTTGACGCCTACACACCTGAGATGAAGCGCGCTCGTCACAGTCACGTCATCACGGGTCTGCCCGACACCTACGGCAGAGGACGTATCGTCGGCGACTACCGCAGAGTTGCGCTCTACGGACTTGACTACCTTATCTTCACAAAGGAGAAGGATTTATTCTACTGCGGCGGCAGAAATATGAGCGAGGAGCATGTCCGCCTCAGAGAGGAGATCGCCGAGCAGATCCGCGCTCTCAAGGGCATGAAGCAGATGGCTGAGATCTACGGCTTCGATATCTCCGCGCCTGCCAAAAACGCTAAGGAAGCCGTTCAGTGGCTCTACTTCGGCTACCTCGCCGCGATCAAGACACAGAACGGCGCAGCTATGAGCGTCGGCAGAATCTCGACCTTCCTGGATATCTATATTCAGCGCGACCTCGAGGAGGGCACCCTGACAGAGAAAGAGGCTCAGGAGCTTATCGACCACCTCGTTCTCAAGTTCCGTATGGTCAAGTTCGCGCGTATTCCGTCCTACAACGAGCTGTTCTCCGGTGACCCCGTATGGGTAACCCTCGAGATGGCAGGTATCGGTATGGACGGCAGACACATGGTAACAAAGAACGACTTCCGCTTCCTCCATACCCTCGAGAACATGGGACCTGCGCCCGAGCCTAACCTCACCGTGCTCTGGTCGTCAAGACTTCCCGAGGCGTTCAAGAAGTACGCCGCGAAGATCTCGGTCAACACCTCGTCTATCCAGTACGAGAACGACTGCGTAATGCGTCCTGTCTGGGGCGACGACTACAGCATCTGCTGCTGCGTTTCCGCGACTCAGACCGGCAAGGAGATCCAGTTCTTCGGCGCGCGCGCAAACCTCGCGAAGTGCCTTATCTACGCGCTCAACGGCGGCGTTGATGTAGCTACCGGCGAGCAGGTAGGCCCCGAGATCGCGCCTATCACCTCCGAGTACCTCAACTACGACGAGGTCATGCACAAGTTCAACGCTATGATGAGCTGGCTGGTTGAGCTATATGTCAACACCCTCAATCTCATTCACTATATGCACGACAAGTACTACTACGAGGCGGCTGAGATGGCTCTCATCGACACCTACACCCGCCGCACCTTCGCGACAGGTATCGCGGGCTTCTCCCACGTTGTAGACTCCCTCTGCGCTATCAAGTACGCCAAGGTTAAGCCGATCCGCAACGATAGCGGTCTGATCGTCGACTACGAGATCGAAGGCGACTTCCCGCGCTACGGCAACGACGACGAGCGTGCCGACTCCATCGCTATCTGGCTGCTCAAGGCGTTCATGAAGAAGGTCAGAGAGCACCACACCTACCGCCATTCCGAGCCGACGACATCTATCCTCACGATCACCTCAAACGTCGTTTACGGCAAGGCTACAGGCGCTACCCCCGACGGCAGAAAGGCTCACGCACCCTTCGCCCCCGGCGCGAATCCCTCCTACGGCGCTGAGAAGAACGGATTGCTCGCTTCTCTCAACTCCGTCGCTAAGCTGCCCTATGAGTACGCTCTCGACGGTATTTCCAATACCCAGACCATCAGCCCCGACGCTCTCGGTCACTCCCTCGAGGAGAGAAAGGACAACCTCTGGCATATCCTCGACGGCTACTTCGATCAGGGCGCTCATCACCTCAACGTCAACGTATTCGGCGTTGAGAAGCTCAGGGATTGCATGGAGCACCCCGAAAAGCCCGAGTACGCGAACTTCACTATTCGCGTTTCAGGCTACGCTGTAAAGTTCATCGACCTCACACGCGAGCAGCAGCTCGACGTTATCATGAGAACCGAGCACAAGACACTTTAAAATACAAGCGCGGTAACGGAACCCGTTACCGCGTGATTTTTATTTTACTGATAAAATCCTCTCAGCATTCCTGTGGAGGATTTTTTCTTTTTCGCCCTCACTCAGCGGCAGGTTCTCAAATATCCCGAGATACTCGCCCTGAGATTTCCACGGCGAGTCCGTCGCGAAGAGAATCCTGTCCGCGCCGTGTTTTCTGATTATTTCAACGCATTTGTCGGGGTAGAGGTCGAGCACCGCCGCGGTGTCCATGTAAACCGGCTTGCCGCAGAGCTTGCAGAGTACCTCGTCGGGCATTTCGTAGCTGCCCATGTGCGCGAGAATCAGTCTGTTGTCGATTACGCCCTCAAGCTGACCGAGTACGTTCAGAATCATATCGGGCGTGCAGTGCACATGATCGCGGAAGCCTACGTCGATACCCGCGTGAGTCACGATGTACAAGCCGCGCTTTGCTGCCTCGCGCATGATGTTAACGTACCTCGGGTCGTCGAAGTGCACGCCCTGATAGTCGGGGTGGAGCTTGATGCCGAAGAGTCCGCTTTTTTTGATGAAATCCAGCGTGCCGCACACGTCCCCGCAGTCGGGGTGGATTCCGCCCGCGTAAAATATCACGTCTTTTCCGTTAAGCTCGGCTGAGAGAGCGTTGATAGACCTCTCCTGCTTCGGCAGTGTCGCCACGGGCAGAACAACGCTGCGGTCAATGCCGTATTTATTCATTGACTCAAGCAGAGAGCCTCGTTTGCCGTCGGTGTGAGGCGGAAGTCCGCCGATTTTCGCGAGGTGCGCGACGGTTTTCTCCGCCATCTTGTCGGGAAAGGTGTGAGTGTGAAAATCTATAACCAAAATAATACCTCCAATTCTCCAAAGCTAAGTATATCACCGATTCTCCGCCGCCGCAAGTCTTTACATGCGCGAAAAATTGCGCTATAATATACAAAAACCTGACGAGAGGAGTGCGCGCATGAAGTTCAATCCCAACTGCCAAAAGCCGAATACCTGCGAGGAATGCACAGACAGATGCATAAAGGACATCGCCTTTCTCTACGGTCTGCCCGAGGAGAAGCAGATCGACATTCTGCGCCACTCAACACATAAGACACTGCGCCGCGGAGACTTTGTTTTTCACGAGGGCGACAGCGTGGAGTCGATTGTGATCATCAAGCAGGGGCAGGTCAAGCTCAGCACCTACGAGGCTGACGGCCGCGAGAACATCATCGGTATATTTGCAGACAACGATACCATATGGGAGGGAGTTTTCTCTGCCGCGAGCAGCTATCCCTATTCGGCGGTCTGCCTGACAAAGACATATTGCTGTTATATCCGCCGCGTCGATGTTGAGTCCGCCATCAGCGACCCCAAGGTCGCGCTAAAGGTTATCCATATGCTCAGCAACAAACTCCACGACGCGAACGAGCGCAGCCGCATTCTTTCTATCAGCGAGCCGGTCAAGCGCGTGGCGGCGTTTCTTATCTACCGCGAAAAGCGCAGCAACGAGCCGTATATAACCCTGCGTCTTGACGATATCGCGGGCAGCGTCGGTCTGCGCGCCGAGACGGTCAGCCGCAATGTGCGCAAGCTGGTCAGCGACGGACTTATCGAGAAGGTCGGCAGAAGCGGCTTCCGCATTCCCGACTTTGAGCGGCTCAACAGCTTTGTATCGGAGTGAAAATATGAACCAATTTGAAAGAACTGAGTTGCTTTTGGGAACGGAAGCGCTCGATAATCTGAAAAACTCGCGCGTCGCGGTGTTCGGAGTGGGCGGCGTCGGCGGCTATACGGTGGAGGCTCTCGCCCGTTCGGGAGTGGGAAAGCTCGATCTGATAGACAACGACACTGTGAGCATTACTAATCTCAACCGACAGATCATTGCCCTGCACAGCACCCTCGGTCAGTACAAGGTAGATGTTGCGGCGGCTCGGGTGAAGGACATCAACCCCGACTGCGAGGTCAAAGCTCACCGCATGTTCTATCTGCCGGAGACCGCCGAGCAGTTTGACTTTACGGAATACGACTATATCGTCGACGCGATCGATACCGTGAGCGGAAAGCTCGAGCTCGCGCAGAGGGCACAGGCGGCAGGTACGCCGATAATCAGCTCGATGGGCGCGGGCAACAAGCTCGACCCGACAGCCTTCGAGGTCGCGGACATCAGCAAAACCTCTGTCTGTCCGCTCGCTCGCGTAATGCGCATAGAATGCCGCAAGCGCGGAATAAAGAAGCTCAAGGTCGTCTACTCAAAGGAACAGGCGAGAAAGCCGCTCGGAAAGCCGTCTGAAAGCAGCGGCGTCCGCAAGGATATCCCCGCTTCAAACGCGTTTGTGCCGTCGGTTGCAGGGCTCATCATCGCGGGCGAGGTAATAAAAGACTTGTGTGATGTAAAGTGAGTGTGAATGAAATGAAGAAAGTTATTTTTATATTATCAGCGTGCGCGTTTATCGCGTGCGCAGCAATGTCGGGCTGCGGTGAGGAAGCGTCATCACAGGCTCAGACCACAGCTACGTCAGCAACACAGGCGGCAGCACAGGACGCGACAAAGGCGAAAGGAACAACTCAGCCGACTGCTGCCGCCGAAACTGAAGTATCTACAACAAAAGCCGCCGATTCCAAGGCCGAAAGCAGCGGCGGTGAAGAAACGCCCGATAATAATTTTGATGTCTACGGCGGAATGCGCGAGGACGAAGCTATAGCCGAGGCTCTCGGCAGCTCGGGCGGCACGGTCGTGAGCGTTGAAAAGGGCAAGGACAGCGACGGCAGCGAGGAATGGGTCATAGGCGTAAAAGAGGACGAAAAATCCGAGGTCGTTTATCACCACGTCAAGGGCAATTCGGACTCAGAGGTGGAAACCCCACTTATTTATTGATGAACATAAACAAAAACAGACGTCCGCTATGGACGTCCGTTTTTTATGGCGCGTTGGAATAAATGTGAAAATACCTGCGTCGCTTGAGCGGTTCAGTGCGTAAGGAGAGATTCATCAGTCGCTCTCGTTAAAAACGCTTCCCCGAAGCGTTTTTGCCTGCGGCTCGGCATTCCGCCTGCGCCTTGGCACACTCTCCGTTTGAAACATGGTCGTTCAGCGTCGTACCTGAAGGTACTTCCTCGAACTCCCTGTTTCGGCGCTTCCTCGAACTCCTTTTATCCGCCACCGGCGGCGGTCGTTCTCGTCACCTTCGAGTCTCTTCCGGCTTGCTGTCAGCAGTAAATAGAAAAAAGGATACCCGAGTGGGTATCCTTTTTTCTATGGCGCGCCGGAAGAGACTCGAACTCCCGACCTTCTGATTCGTAGTCAGACACTCTATCCAGCTGAGCTACCGGCGCATATGGGTTCTTTTGAACCGCAAGATATATATTACCATACTTTCGGAGAAAAAGCAAGTCTTTTTTTCAGGAATATTAAATTCATCAAAAAGCACATAATTTCCCCCACCTTTTATTGAATACTGCGCCTTGTTTTTGCTTCTTATTTAATAATAAAAGTTGGAGGGCGAAAAAACGCAATAATTTGTGGCGGTTACAAGCCGGCCACCAGATATTGTGAATGTTGTCCATATTTCGGAACACGTTTTTGTGTAATCTCGTGGTAATTAAGGTTTGATTTTTGCGGAAAAATATGTTAGAATAAATAACGGTAACGAAATTGTAATCATATAGTCGCTTACCTAAAAAACACTGAATTCTCTTTAATGAATTGAATTCCTTTGCTTAAAGAAAGGGTGTTACTTTGACTAAGATGCTAATCAGAAGGATACCTGCGGTTGTCCTCACGGTCGCGATCCTGTTTACAACCGTATTCGCGCTTTCGATTTCCGCAAGCGCACTGACATTTACAATGCGCACTACAATGCCTTCTACGGATAACGAGTACTACTACAGCGATAAGAACCCGTTCTATCCAGCGGGCTACGGTCTCCCGAACTGTACAGCTTACGCCTACGGCAGAGTTTACGAAATCACCGGCAAGAAGCCCAACCTCGCAACCAGCAACGCAGAGGACTGGTACGGCTACAATATGAGAAACGGCTATTACAGCTACGGCCAGACTCCCAGACTCGGCGCTGTAGCATGCTGGTCTTACAACGGCGGCGGCGGTCACGTAGCTGTGGTTGAGTACATAAACACCTCCACAGGCGAGATGATTCTCTCAAACTCCGCATGGAGCGCCAGATACGGCACATGCGAGCCGTTCTATCTCACATATGCAAACGTCAACGATTCCAATCCCGGCGGCAGCAGCTGGTGGAACTTCCAGGGCTATATCTACGCTGTAGATTCCGCTGAGGTCGTTGTGAATCCCGGTTCGGGCGGTAACGGCGGCAGCGGCAGCAACCCCGTTATTATCGACGACAACAGCGACAATACCGATACTCCCTTAGTAGGCAAGAACTACGAAAAGGGCGTTTATCAGGTAACAGTTGACGATTATCTCATGATGAGAACAGGCGCCGGCACACGCTACAGCTTTGTTACAAAGGTTCCCGACGGCGCTAAGCTCCAGGTTACTGCTGTCAAGAAGAACGAAGACCTCACTTGGGGCGAGACAAGCTATGACGGCTGGGACGGCTGGGTAGCTCTCAACTACTGCAAGTACACAGGCGGACTTGATACATGGAAGGATGACGTTGTTCCCACCGAGGAACCCACAGAGGCTCCCACAACAGCTCCTGCCACACAGAAGGCAACTGAGCCTGCCACAACAATCCCCGAGGTTCCCACAGAGGCACCCACGACGGCAGCTCCCACCACCGTTGCTCCCACAACAGCAGCTCCGACGACTCTTCCCGAGGTTCCCACAGAGGCTCCCACAGAGAAGGCAACCGAGCCCGATTTCTCAAACGGTATCGGCACAGGCGATGTTAACGCCGACGGTGTGATCGACATTGTAGATGCGACCCTGATTCAGAAGGCAGCCGCAGGTATGGGTAACTTAACCGCTAAGCAGCTTAAATGGTGTGACTTCGACTTTGACGGAAAGATCACCATTGCAGACGCAACTCTCGTTCAGAAGATTGCGAGCGGTATCTATAACTACTATCTCTAAAACAAAGGGCGGTTCAAAACCGCCTTTTTTGTTTGTCCGGATACGCGCAAAAAAGAGAAGTCCTGTTTGGGGACTTCTCTTTTTGCTTTTATTGTGTTGTTAAGAAGCTATCTTTACCTGAATCGCTGTTGCGTCGGAAATGTCAATTTCGCCGTCGCCGTTAAAGTCCGCGAGCTTTTTCTGATTCGTACTAAGCTGTTCGAGTTCCGCAAGATACTGTTGAATCAGAGTTACATCTAAAATATCGACATTTGAATCCAGATTAACGTCGCCGCTCTCGGGCTTGAATGTCAGCCCCTTGATAACAAGGGTTCCGCCCATATCGTTGTTCAGAGTGTCCTTGTACCACTGCATAAGATCGGTCATTTTGCCGTTATCATAAAAGTAGCTCATTCCGAATTCGGATTCGGGTATAAACTTGAACGCGCCGTTGCTGGTATCGACCCACTCGTCAACGCCGATTTTGGCGTCGCCGCCGTTGTTTTTGAGCTTGACCGCGATCGACGCGGTGCTTTGTGTCAGCTCTATGTTGTTGATGTCAGTGCAGATATAACCCGCGTGATCGGTTGTACCGCTGCCGATGAGCTTCCATGTATCCGTGTCGTTTGAAGGTGCTCCGTCCGCTTCGGGAACGAGGTAGAGTTCATATTCGGTGCTTTCGGCTTTTGTTTCAAAAATAACCTTGTCGAGTACATAGAAGTCCTTGTCAAAGGTGAGGCGGTTGAGAAAAACGCCCTCGTTTTTGCCTTCCAAGGTGACCTCGTATGTCGCGCCGAAGATTTCGTTCTGAATCATCTTTTTGCGGTCGGTTATCTCCTCGTACTGTTCAATAGCGAAGCACGGCTCGTAGGCTTTTCCGTCAAAGAGATATTTGGTTTCGTAGGATATCCAGTAAAAACCGTTCAGCGGACTTCCGCTGCCCCAGCTGCTTTTCATCAGCCACGCGCCGTTGTTTTTGGGAGTGCTTTTGAAATTGCTCTTGTCGTAGTTGTCATCCCAGCCGACGATTTCAACCTGATGGCCGTTTTTTGGTTCCGTATAGGATTCAGGCATATAGTAGGAGGTACTGTTGTTCATGAAGATGCCTTTGTGCGAGTAGCCCGTGGTCACTCCGCCGTTCTCCATGATCGCGCGCTTGATGCCGTCCATATTGTTTCGGGAAACATATCGCATCGCGGTAACGCCGTATTTGGCGCGGTCGGTCGGCACCTCGTCGCCCTTGATGTTGGAATCGGGCAGAATGTCGGCAGCGTCGCTCTCGAAAATACCGCCCTGCCACGAAGCGTAATATCCCGGGGCTATGTAGCAGTAGCCCGAATCGCTTATGCTGCGGATCCAGCCCTTGCCGTTTGTGCGCGTAGTCGCCCAAAGGTTCAGGTGAAGCTCGGACATTCGCACGGCGTTTGTGTCGGTGACGACGCCGTCGCGGAGCAGCTTGCTCTCAAACGCCGCGGTGGCGCTGTACGCCCAGCAGTCGTTATAGCTCTGGCTTTTTGCGGGAGTGACGTAGCCCTTGTCAAGTGAGCTGTACGACGACGGCAAATCGTCTGAGGAGCCTTCTGCAACGGTAGCATCGTAGGTCGCGGCGACCTCTTCGCCGTCGATGACAACTGCTGAGGCGGAAACGCTGACGGCGCCTGTAAGCAGCGCGGCAGCGGAGAGCACGGTGATAATTTTAATCATTGGATTATATTTCAATCCGTTCACCTCTGTCAAAATATTTTATATTGCCGTATTTTTTGATTATTAACTCAGTATACCAGATTAAAATCGATTTGTAAAGAATATTTCTCTGCCAAAAGTCACAATCTATTTTCGGGAGGCGAACTGATGCGTTTAAGAACAGATTTGGCGGTTGAGGCTCGCGAGATTGCGGGAGAAAACATCGGCGGAGTGGATTTTGATACCTACAGCGAGAACGGCATGGAGATTTCGCGGCTGACCGTGAGAACCGAGCGCGCGAGGCTGGCGCTCGGCAAGGAGGAAGGCACCTATGTCACGATTGAGCTTGAATCGCTGACGGACAGGTTTTCGGATACCGACGGGCGTCTCAGGACGATCGGAGCCGAAATCCGCCGCCTGCTTCCCGTCAACGGTCTGCTGCTCGTCGCGGGACTCGGCAACGAGGAGATAACGCCCGATTCTCTCGGTCCGAAAACTGCCGCGAAGGTGTTTGCGACGCGCCACATCACGGGAGAGCTTGCGCGCGCGACGGGACTTGACAGGCTGCGGCCTGTCGCGGTAATGAGCACGGGAGTCACGGGTCAGACGGGCATAGAAACAGGGGAGTATATCCTCAGCATCGTAAAGCGTATCCGACCGAACGCGGTCATCGCCGTGGACGCGCTCGCTTCACGAAGGCTCGAGCGGCTCGGCTGTACACTTCAGATCAGCGACGCAGGAATTTCCCCGGGAGCGGGAGTAGGCAACCACCGCACCGCAATCAACAGGGAAACCCTCGGTGTGCCCGTGATTTCGATAGGCGTTCCGACCGTAGTTGACTTGCGAACCCTCGCCTGCGACCTTCTCGGGAGTGAGTTCAAGCGCGACAAGGCGGAGAGCCTTGTGCCCGACGGCAGACAGATGCTCGTTATCCCGAATGAAATCGACCTTCTAACGGAGCGCGCGTCACGGCTCATTGCGCTCTCGCTGAACGCCGCCATGCAGGACAGGTTCACGCTTGAGGAGCTCGTTGAGCTGATGTAGCGCATTCATAAATATTTTGTCGCCTGCATATAATTATTCCAAAAGCAGGTGATGATTTGAAAGTGCGGATTCGAAAATTTTTCAGGATATGTCTTGCCGTTTCGCTTATCGGAACGGCTTGTTACTGTCTGATGATGCGCCTGCCCGAGTGCTTCGGCGGCAGCGACACGGCTCTCGCGGCAGCGGCGTTCACGCTCACGGACGGCAAATACCGCGTTGAAGCGCCCACAGAGCCGCAGACAGAGGCTCCGCGCGCAGTCAGAACCGAGGCTCAGGCTTCAACCAAACCGTCCGTGAAAACAGGAGGCTCACGCGACAAGTCTGGCTATTACGATTCTTACGGCGACCACAGCGGCGAAGCGCGATACTCCGTCGCGGAAAAGACCGTCGGCGCTGACGGCACGGCAGTTGAAAACGCATATGTCAAGAACCGCACGGGGCTTGATTTTGACTTTGATTCTATACTACATACGCCGCTGACATTCAGGACAGAGAAAAACTCAGCCACGCCGCAGGTGCTGATTTACCACACCCACACCAGCGAGGCTTATCTCGACGAGGACGTGGATTATTTTTACGAGAGCTTCTATTCGCGAACGCAGGACGAGAATTTCAGCGTTGTCGGCGTTGGCAATGTGCTCACGGAAACCCTTGAGAAGCGCGGTATCCGCACCCTGCACGACAAGACCGTCCACGACTCCACCTACAACGGCTCCTACGACAGGAGCGCCGAAACGGTTTGCGCGGACATGGCGGAGAATCAGGGGATAAAGGTAGTTCTGGACATTCACCGCGATGCGCTCGGAACAGAGGACTGCAAGGTCAAGACCGTTTTTGAGCACGACGGACAGAAGGCGGCTCAGATCATGATACTATCTGGCTGCGACATCTACGGCGAGCGCGGCTTTGACAACTGGCAGAATAACCTCAGCTTCGCCTTGAAGCTCCAGACGACAGCCGAGAGCATGTACCCCGGCATGACGCGGCCGATGAGCTTTGACTTCTTTGCTTATAACGAGTACATCTGCGACGGCTCGCTGCTGATCGAGGTCGGCACCGACGCGAATTCCGTCGACGAGGTTCAGCGCACGGCGGAGTATCTCGGCAAGGTACTTGCGGCTGTGTTAACAGCATAGAAACAGCGTTTTGTAGATATTTACAAGTTGCCATGCTTCGCAAAAGTGATTTTTTACTTGCAAAACCCGTTTGAATTTGATATAATCATCATATATATGCCAAATGGGGTATGAATATGAAGCACAGAACTCTGATAAATCGGATAACGGCGGTCATATTCGGGCTCGTTATGATATCGGCAGGCGTCGTCGGCGTTTTTGCCGAGGAGGAGCCTGTTGTTACAGAGCAGCCGATTGTAACCGTGCCCGTGACCGAAGAGCCTATATGGACGGATCCGCCGACAGAACCGCCGACAGATCCGCCTACCGTTCCGCCGACCGAGCCTGTTACCGAAGCGACCACCCAAGCTCCGACTCAGGCGACAACCGCTCCGGCAACCGCGCAGGAAACAACCGAAGCGCATACCGAAAGCGGCGGCGTTATCCATGATAACACTGATACCACCGAGTTTGTACCGCCGACGATCCCAAAGACTGTCAGCGAGAAGAGCTACACAACCAACGCAGCCGCAGGTATCATCTCGTGGATATGCGTGATAGTCGGACTGATTGTTATATTCGCGGTCGCTGTCAGCACCAAGCTGAGCGGTTACCGCGCAGGCAGACGCGTATGACGGAAGCTTCAATCGGCGCCGTCAGGCTCAGATCGCGCGCGCTTCTCGCGCCGATGGCAGGAGTTACCGACCGAGCTTACCGAGAGCTGTGTATGGAGCACGGCGCAGGCTGTTGCGTCAGCGAGATGGTCAGCTCAAAGGCGCTCTCGTTTCAGAGCAAAAAGAGCGAGGAGCTTATGGTGATCTCCGGTATTGAACGCCCGTGCGGCATTCAGATATTCGGGGACGAGCCTTCCTGCATGGCGGAAGCGGCTGTTCACGCGATGAAAAACCAGCCTGATATTATCGATATTAACATGGGCTGTCCCGCTCCGAAGATAAGCGGCAGCGGCAGCGGCAGCGCGCTGATGCGCAAGCCCGAGCTTGTCGGCGAGATCGTCAGGGCTGTCACCGCCGTCTGCGACGTTCCCGTCACCGTAAAAATCCGCAAGGGCTGGGACGACGGCAGCGTAAACGCCGTTGAGATCGCCCAAATCTGTGAGCGCGCGGGCGCCGTGGCGATCACCGTTCACGGCAGGACGCGAATGCAGTACTACAAGCCGCCCGTTGACTATGAGATTATCCGTCAGGTCAGGCAGTCCGTGCAGATTCCCGTCATCGCGAACGGAGATGTCGACTCCGCGCAGAAGGCGAAGGAGGTCATGGAGCGGACAAGCTGTGACCTTGTGATGGTCGGCAGGGCGAGTCTCGGCAATCCGTGGCTGTTCGGGCAGATCAACGCCTATCTTTCGGGCGGTAAACTCTTCTTTCCGACTCTTGAGGAAAAGCTCGACACAATGGTCGGGCAGGTCGAGAAGATGGTTGAGTACAAGGGCGAGTACATCGCCATGCGTCAGGCGCGCAAGCTGGTCATCGGATATTTCAAGGGTATGAAGGGCGCGGCGGCGCTGCGAAACGAGGCAGGAAAGCTGAGCGCGCTCGAAGATATATATAAACTGAGAAACAGAATACTGAATACTTGAGTATTTTCTGTGGGGTTCGGTCAGAGCCGATTTATAACGTCGGTTTTGACCGAACCCCGCAGGCGGGTATATCTATTCAAAGCACAATAATGACACAAAGGGGAAGTTAAAAATGAGTGAATTAACAAACATCGCGGCACTGAAATACCTTCAGGAGTATGACCCCGCCGTCGGAAACGCAATGAACGACGAGCTTAAAAGACAGCGCCGCAATCTTGAACTGATTGCCAGCGAAAACATCGTAACACCTGCCGTTATGGCGGCTATGGGCAGTCATCTCACCAATAAATACGCAGAGGGTTATCCCGGAAAGCGCTACTACGGCGGCTGCGAGTGCGTAGACGTTGTAGAGGAGATCGCGCGCCGGAGAGCATGCGAGCTGTTCGGCGCAGAGCACGCAAACGTACAGCCTCATTCGGGTGCACAGGCAAACACTGCCGTATACTTTGCAATGCTCGAGCCCGGCGACACCGTTATGGGTATGAACCTCAACGAGGGTGGCCACCTGACCCACGGTTCACCCGTAAACATCTCGGGTAAGTACTTCAACTTCGTACCCTACGGCGTTGACAGCGTTACCCACCGTATCGATTACGACAAGGTTCTCGAAACCGCCAAGGAATGCAAGCCCAAGATGATCGTTGCGGGCGCTTCCGCATATCCCAGAATCATCGATTTCGCAAAGCTCAGAGAGATTGCCGATGCGGTCGGCGCTTATCTGATGGTTGACATGGCGCACATCGCCGGTCTTGTTGCCGCGGGCGTTCATCCCAACCCCGTTCCTTACTGCGAGTTCGTAACCACCACCACCCACAAGACCCTCAGAGGTCCCAGAGGCGGTATGATCCTCTGCCGCGCAGAGTTCGCAAAGCAGATCGACAAGGCTATCTTCCCGGGCACACAGGGCGGCCCGCTCATGCACACGATCGCCGCGAAGGCTGTTTGCTTCGGCGAAGCTCTCAAGCCCGAGTTCAAGGAGTACGGCGCAAAGGTCGTATCAAACTGCAAGGCTCTCGCGGAAGGACTTCTCAAGAGAGGCTGCAAGCTCGTTTCGGGCGGCACCGACAACCACGTAATGCTTCTCGACCTCCGCGATACCGACGTAACAGGCAAGGAGCTTGAGGCGCGTCTTGACGACTGCTACATTACCGTCAACAAGAACACTATCCCCGGCGAACCCCGTTCACCCTTCGTTACCAGCGGCGTAAGAATCGGCACAGCAGCCGTTACCACCCGCGGTCTGAACGAGGAGGACATGGATCTCATCGCCGAGTACATCACCCTCGTTCTCAACGACTACGAGAACAGCAGGGACAAGGTAAGAGCAGGCGTAGAAGCCATCTGCAAAAAGTATCCTCTTTACGAATAATCACGGTCAGCGGCAGGGCTCTAAATGCTTTGCCGCAACTTTTTTTACAGCCATACGGAGGTGACACACAATGCAAAAACCGCTTGCCGACCGGTTACGTCCGCAGTCGCTCGACGATATAGTCGGTCAGAAGCACCTGCTCGGAGAGGGCAGACCGCTGAGAAAAATCATCGAGAGCGGCGACGTGCCCAACCTGATTTTTTACGGGCCTTCGGGCGTCGGAAAGACCACCCTCGCGACCTACATCGCAAAGCAGACCCGCAAGACCCTCAAGAAGCTCAACGGAACCACCGCCTCGACCGCAGATATCAAGGAGATCGTCGCCGGGCTCAATACCTTTGAGGGGCTCAACGGAATCCTGCTCTATCTCGACGAGATACAGTACTTCAATAAAAAGCAGCAGCAGACCCTGCTCGAATACATAGAGAACGGCAGCATCACCCTGATTGCCTCGACCACCGAGAACCCGTATTTCTACGTCTACAACGCGATTCTCAGCCGCTCGACGGTTTTTGAGTTCAAGTCCGTCGAGCCGAAGGAGGTTGAGCGCGCCGTGATCCGCGCCGCTGAACTGCTCTCGAAGGAGCAGGATATCGAAATCACCCTCGAGGACGGCTGTGCCGCAAAAATTGCGACAGGCTGCGGCGGCGACGTGCGAAAGGCGATGAACGCCCTCGAGCTTTCGGCAATCGCGACGGACTGCATTGACGGCAAGAAGCATATTCTGCTCGAAACCGCCGAGGCTCTCTCACAGAAGAGTGCCATGCGCTACGACCGCGACGGCGACGAGCATTACGACATCGTTTCCGCTTACCAGAAGAGCATGCGCGGCTCGGATCCGGACGCGGCTCTGCACTACCTCGGCAGACTGCTCGAGGCGGGAGATTTGCCGTCAGCGTGCAGAAGACTTATGGTCTGTGCCTGCGAGGACGTCGGACTTGCCTACCCGCAGATAATCCCTATCGTAAAGTCCTGTGTTGACATCGCCCAGGCGGTGGGTCTGCCCGAGGCGAGGATACCTCTCGCTGACGCGGTGATTCTCGTCTGCAACGCGCCGAAATCAAACTCGGGCTGTATTGCAGTTGACAAGGCTATCCGAGATATCCGCCGCGGAAACACAGGCCCAGTGCCGCGTCAGCTCCAGAATATGCACTACGACGGCGAGGATAACGAAAACAAGGGACAGCATTATATTTATCCGCACGATTACCCGAACCACTACACCTATCAGCAGTATCTTCCCGACATAATTAAGGACTCAAGGTATTACCAATACGGCGAAAACAAGAACGAGCAGGCATTCAAGGCCTATTGGGAAAAAATAAAAGGAATAAAACTATAGTGATTCTGCACAAAACTGACTGTGATTTTTCGTCATTGCAAAAACGGATATTTTCTTTAACGGAAAAAACGAAATTCAAAATAAAAATAATGTATAATATAATAGTGATTATAGGGTAGTATACACTACCTGTTGTGAGTACATTTTATGAGAGTAAACATTTAGAAGTTTGGAGGAACATCACTATGGTAAAAAAGCAACACAAATTTCTGTGCCTTGTTCTCTGCCTGGCTCTGATTGCGACTGCCGTAATGGTAGGTGCTGTGAGTGCGTTTGCGGCAAGCGGAGATACAGTCTATGTCAAGGCGAATAACGGCTGGACAAATCTCCACTGCTACATGTGGAACGGCAACGGCGAGCAGAAAAACGCCGATTGACCCGGCGTTAAGATGACAGAGGTCGGCGACGGCGTTTATTCCTATACGCTTTCAGGTGACTTCTCCAAGATCATCTTCAACAAGGGCGAAGGCGGCAACGGCAACCAGACCACTGATATGGATTATCCCGGCGCAAACAAGATTTACGATCTCAGCGCCGGCACATGGGGCGACTATGGCAACACCCCCACAAATCCCGACCCCACAAATCCCACTCCCACAACGCCCACTCCCACAACGCCCACTCCCACAACTCCTTCGGGCGACAATGTGGTTTATTTCAAGAACACAGACAACTGGAGCGTTGTTAAGTGCTATATGTGGAACAGCGACTCCGACAAGAACGCCGCATGGTCGGGCGAGGAAATGACAAACCTCGGCGACGGCGTATGGATGTACACCGCAAAGAAAAAGTACGCAAAATGTATCTTCAACAACGGCAATGACCAGACAGACGACCTCACCGCTAATTACGGTCAGATTTACGACCGGTCAACAAAGCAGTGGTCACCCTATGACGTAAATGACCTGCGCATCACTTCGTTTACCGCAGATCCCGCTTCCGATGTTTACACAGGCTCGGAGGTCACTCTCGCCGCGGAGGCGGCAAGCAAGAGCAGCTCCAATGTATTCTACAAGTTCAGCGTAACAAACGCCTCGGGCGGCAGCTCGGTTGTTTCCGACTTCAGCACAGCGAAGAGCGTTTCATGGACTCCCACTGCAGCGGGCAGCTACACCGTTACTCTCGATGTCAAGGACGACGCGGGCAACGACAACAGCCGTACCCTCAGCCTTACCGTAGCGCCTGACACAGGCGTCACAAACCCGATCATCAAGAAGGTTACTCCCGCTAACCTCAATCTCATCAAGATGGGTTCAACGGCGACCGTTTCCGTCACTGCGGGCGGCGGCCAGACAGGTACAAACCTGCTCTTCTACAAGTACGTTGTCACCGACCCCAACGGTGTGCCCAACGTTCCGTACTACACTCTCAACAATACATATCAGTTCAAACCCTCAATGAAGGGCAACTACACAGTTGATGTTTTCGTTCAGGCTTCCGACAACTCAACAATCAGCAAAACCTACACCTACACCTCAACCGACGGCAACATTCCCACCCCGACCGAGCCTGTAACTCAGCCTCAGCCTACAACTCAGAAGCCCACCACAACTACCCCCGTACCGACAACAGTTCCCGCA
This sequence comes from uncultured Eubacteriales bacterium, assembly GCA_900316555.1. Lineage (GTDB taxonomy): Bacteria > Bacillota > Clostridia > Oscillospirales > Acutalibacteraceae > Ruminococcoides. The sequence goes on from ONDL01000017.1 coordinate 18,742, forward strand.
ACTACCTCCGCTCCCACACCGACAGTTGCTCCCACAACTTCTCCGTCGGGCTACCGGTTCGGCGACGCGAATCGGGACGGCGATGTTAATATCATGGACGTTACCTACATTCAGAAGCACTGCGCCGAGTATGCTGACGCACGCACAATTGATCTGAGCCTCGCTGACATCAACCGTGACGGCATTATGACAGTATCTGACGCTACCGCGCTTCAGTATATTCTTGCAACTTAATTCGGAGGAGGAGCTATGACCGGTATCAGACGAATTTTGACTCTGGTGCTCGTCCTGCTGATTGTCACCGCGACAGGAATAATTGCAGTTAATGCTTTGGAAACCTCGGAGAAATCCGAAGTTTCTGCGTCTGAAACTGAAATTGTCGTGTTTGTCAGACAGGATGGGCTGACCCAGCCGTATATTTATCTCTGGAACTCGCTGCCGACCAACAGCGCTATGTCAAAGTCCTACCCGGGCGAAAAGATGACGAAGTCGGGCAAGTGGTTCCGCTATTCGATCAAGGGCGTTACAAAGGTCAACGCTCTTGTCACCGACGCCGACGGAAAGCAGTATTCGCGCGAGTACAAGCTGACAGCGCCTCAGGGCGAGCTTGGACAGTGGTGGTTTTCAAACGGCAGATGGACTAAGTACGACCCCGACGAGGTAGATCCGCCCGAAAGCGTCGATATGCGCGAAGAGAGCATCTATTTCGTGATGACGACCCGCTTCTACGACGGAGACAGCGGCAACAATGTTCACTGCTGGGACGACAGCAAGGCGGGCAATCCCGATTCCGACCCCGCGTGGCGCGGAGATTTCAAGGGCCTTGCTGAAAAGCTCGACTACATCAAGGCACTCGGTTTTTCCGCGATCTGGGTAACTCCCGTTGTCACCAACGCCTCGGGCTACGACTACCACGGCTACCACGCGATGGATTTCTCCACAGTCGATAAGCGCTATGAGAGCGACGACTTTGATTTTGAGGATCTGATTCACGCCGTTCACGAAAAGGGCATGAAGATTATCCAGGACGTTGTCTGGCAGCATACGGGCAACTTCGGCGAAGCGTTTTTCTGTCCGCTCTTTGAGAAGGACTACAGCGCCGACCTTTCAAATATCGAGGAATCGATGATCCCGACAAAGTATCTTCTCGATTCCTACGGACTCAAATCACCTGAGGAATACTGGGCTCAGAAGCCGCAGGTCCAGTACGATCAGCGCCTTAATCTGATGAAGAACACCGAGTATCCGGGCGACAGCGGCAACTCCACGGGAAGCAAGCCGGCAAAATCCGACTACGCGATGGACAAGGTCTCGACAAGCAAGACCTACAACCCGAACAACTACTACCACACCGGCTATTTTCAGAGCCTTAACTGGGACGACTGGACCTGCAAATACTGCCAGATCGCCGGCGACTGCGTAGACCTCAATACCGAAAATCCGGCTGTTGCCGAGTACATCACCGACTGCTACGCGAACTATATCCAAACGGGCGTCGACGGCTTCCGCGTCGATACCGTCCGTCACATTCCGCGCGTGTCGCTCAATTTGATGTTCAATCCCCAGATCCTCGACGCCGCGAAGGGCGCCGGCAACCCGAACTTTTTGATGTTCGGCGAAATCTGTACCCGATATACACAGACGTGGTACAGAGGTCACGCCGAGGAAAGCTCTCCGTACTACACATGGAAGGAAAGCAACCCCGAGTGGGAGAAAAACTGGTCGTGGGGTACTACCGCCAAGGATATCAACGACAACATGAACCTCACCTTTGACCACTACTTAGCCGAGGACGACCCGTCCGATGAACCTACCTCGGACAACGCATTCCTTAAGGGTATTTCCTACCACACGCCCGACCGCACCAAGGCATCGGGCATGGAGGCGATCGACTTCCAGATGCACCGCATGTTCGGCAGCGCCGAAAGCGCCTACAATATCGGCAGAGACGGCGACAAGTATTACAACGATTCGACCTATAATGTGATGTATGTCGATTCCCACGACTACTCGCCCGAATCGCCCGACGAGAAGAACCGCTTTGCAGGCGGTACCCAGACGTGGGCTGAGGATCTTGATCTGATGTTCACCTTCCGCGGTATTCCCTGCGTTTACTACGGCTCCGAGGTCGAGTTCAAAAAGGGAGCGGTCATCGACGTGGGTCCCAACGCTCCTCTCGAAACCACGGGACGCGCCTACTTCGGCGATTATCTGGAGGGCACTGTTGAGGCAAACGATTTCAGCGACTTCACCGCGACAGGTACGGTCAAGGAAACGCTTGAAAAGCCGCTTTCTCAGCATATTTCAAAGCTCAACGCGATCCGCCGCGCGATTCCCGCCCTGCAAAAGGGTCAGTACACGACCTCGTCAACGTATGTCAGCGGCAATATGGCGTATATCCGCCGCTTCACCGACGAGAGCACAGACAGCCTCGCCTGTGTTACGATCTCGGGCGGCGCGACCTTCAAGGGACTGCCAAACGGAAGATACGTCGACGCCGTGACGGGCGATGTACAGAACGTAACCTCGGGCACGCTCACTGTTCCGACGATCGGAAAGGCTAATATGCGCGTTTATGTCTGCTGCGGCGAGGGCTTCACAGGCATCGACGGAGCAATAGGCGGCACGGGAACTTATCTGAAGTAAATAATATGCGGTCAGAATCGCATACTGAAATATTGTAAAAGATGTGCTTTTTATGAACAAGACAGACTTTATCGCGGAGCTCTGCAAAAAGACAGGACTCAGCACTGAGGACGGCTCAAAGGTCAACGACGTTATCGAGAACAACAACCTTCTCGGAAACGCTGCCAAGATCGTAAGCCAGATCGCCGCGAAGCTCAACATCAGTGAGGAGCAGGCTCAGGATATCCTCGCGAAGGCGAAGGACATCATCGGCGGCGGTATCATGGATAAAATCAAGAATCCGTTCGGCGGCCAGTAATAAGGCAAAACAAAACGCCCGGCGCAATCGCGTCGGGCGTTAGCTTTATGCTGTTTAGATTTCGATGTTCTTGATCGACTCGAATTCCTTGACGATATCGTCGGAGGGCTTCTTTGAAATCAGAGAAACCACAACGTTGACGAGGAGCGCGAGGAAGAAGCCGATAGCCAGAGAGTAAAGACCTGTAGCTGCGCCGGGAGTCTGACCGTTTACGAGCGGAATGTAGTCCCAGACGATAACGGTGAGAGCGCCGACAGCCATGCCGCTTACGGCACCGGCGAGGGTGGAGCGCTTCCAGAACAGAGCGAGGAGAACTACGGGGCCGAATGCGGAGCCGAAGCCTGCCCACGCGTCGGAAACAAGACCCATGATGCTGGAGTTGGGATCAAGCGCGATAAGGAACGCGACAACGGCAACAACGATGACCGCGATCCTGCCCACAAACAGGGCGCTCTTTTCGGTTTGTTCATCCGCAGGCGCGTTTTTCTTGACAACGCCCTTGTAGAAGTCCTCGGAGATCGCCGAGGAGGTGACGAGCAGCTGGCTGTCCGCGGTGGACATGATCGCTGCCAAAATTCCGCAGAGGAAAATACCGCCGATAAAGACCAGCATACCGTTGCCGGAGAATACCTGCTGGATCAAGCGGATAAACGACGTCTCGCTGTTGGTGCCGTTCAGCTCGGTGGCGAGGAAGGCTCTTGCCACAACGCCGACAAAGCAGGCGGCGGCGAGGGAGAGGATGACCCAGACGATCGCGATCTTTCTGGATTTTTTGACCTCATGCTCGTTCTTGATCGCCATAAAGCGGATGATGATGTGCGGCATACCGAAGTAGCCGAGACCCCACGCGAGGTTGGAGATGACCGAAACAGCCGAAACAGGCTTGCCTTCGCCGGTCAGGAACGGATTCAGATAATCCGCAGGGCTGGTGACGCCGTGGTTCTGCAACCCAGTGCTAAAGCCCGGGTCACGCGCCACCATCGCATAGGCGATGATCGGCACTGCCAAGATCGCCACGAGCATAAGCATACCCTGAATAAAGTCGGTGGTGCACACAGCCTTGAAGCCGCCGAGCAGGGTATAGACGAGAATAACGACTGCTGCGATGATCAGACCGATCAGATAGGCGTTGTCGATGGAATCGCCGAAGAGCGTCGCAAACAGCTTTGCGCCGGAGCTGAACGCCGATGCGGTGTAAACAGCAAAGAAAACGGCAATGATCAGCGCGGAAATGATTTTGATAACGCCGGTGCGGTCGCGGTAGCGGTTCTCAAAGAAGCTGGGAATCGTCAGCGAGTTGCCGGCAACGATCGTGTATTTTCTGAGGCGCGACGAAACGATATACCAGTTGAGAATGGTGCCGATCAGCAGACCGACAGCGATCCAGATCTCGCCGGTACCGGCAAGGTACACAGCGCCCGGAAGTCCCATCAGCAGCCAGCCGCTCATATCGCTCGCCTGAGCCGAGAGCGCAGCCGTCCAGCCGCCGAGGTTTCTGCCGCCCAGAAAATAGTCCTCATTATTGTTGGTTTTCTTTGAATAAAACACGCCGATGGCGATCATCAGCACCATGTAGAACGCAAAGGCAACCAACGTAATGATCTGGTTTGGATTCATAGTGTTCCTCCTTAAAATTTTGTATATTAATGCGTTAAAGCACGAATACTGTTCTATTCTATCAAATCTGTTATCAAAAATCAAGTCTATTTCGTGCAAAATGAAAAAATTCCGCACAAAATGAAAATATTGGAAAAATCATATCAAATGTTCCCGGAGATGTTGATTTACCGCCAAAAAAATAGTATAATAAACCTAACTGTAATATTCTTTT
>ONDL01000039.1 GCA_900316555.1 uncultured Eubacteriales bacterium
GTAATACCGTCATAACCATCATACAAACCGCAGTTGTTACCGTCCAGCCGTTTGCCGAAAAAAGCCGCAGCAGCTCAGGATAACCCGAGTAATCCATCAGCGTGCCGCTTGCCATATACGACATGATTATTATCGGAATCACCGTTTCGTTTGCGGGAAATCCGAGAATAAACGCCATTACTATTACTCCGTCCAGTCCTATGAACCGCCCGAAGGGGTCGAGAAAGTCCGTGCAGTATTGAAGTATTGAGCAGTCGCCGATTCTGATATTTGCCGTCAGCCAGATCACGGCGCCCGCGGGTGCTGCGACGATCACTGCTCTGCCAAGCACGAACAGCGTCCTGTCAAGCAGCGAACGCACTATTGTTTTTAATATCTGCGGCTTGCGGTACGGCGGCAGCTCAAGCGCAAAGCCCGACGGCGCGCCTTTAGCGACAGTTAAGGACAGCAGCTTCGACACAGCAAGCGTCAGCAAAACGCAGACAAGCAGTATCAGCAGCAAAATCAGCGCGACCTCGATTGAGCTCAGAAATCCGAACGCGCTGCCAGCAAAGAACATCATTATCATCGCGATTAGTATCGGGAATCTTCCGTTTCAGGGCATAAAGTTGTTTGTCAATACAGCAATCAGTCTTTCCTTCGGATTTTCGATGATCCGACAGCCTGTGACACCGCAGGCATTACAGCCGATGCCCATTGCCATGCTTGGGCTGAGAGAGCGAGTTTTGAGCCTGAATGAAGGTTTCCCTGTCGATAATCGCTTCATGCGTACCCTCGACTCTTATCCAATCACCCGATGGGTTTATCAGCGAGGTTTTAAGCTTGAATGATGGCTTGACTGTCTTGTGCTGCACCGTGTTGCCGATATACACCTCATTTCGGATGATTTTTCTGATTGTAGATGACGTCCAGCCGCGGTTTTTGAAGCTTGTATAATTTCTGATATCCAGTCCGTATTTCTGACAGCGGTAGACAAGAGGACAGAGAGTTTTTGATTCATTGAGAAATTCCGCGATACTTCGAGTGGTACAGCCGTTTGCCGCAAGACTGAAAATCGCCCTGACTGCCTCAAAAACCGCGTGATCTATTATCAGGCGACCTTTATCGTCAGGTGACTTTTCGTAGCCGTACGGGGCGAAATTACCGATATAAACGCCGTCTTTCATACGGGCGTACAGAGAAGAACGTATTTTTCGCGAAATATCGCGTGCGTACATCTCGTTGACTACGTGTCGGAACGGTGCGATATCATCGTTCGGGCTTGCCGAATCATAACCGTCGCTGACCGCGATGTATCTCACGCCTTTTCCCGGGAAATAGATTTCCGTATACTCTCCCGCAGCGATATAATTACGTCCGAGTCTTGACAAATCCTTAGTCAGTACAAGGTTTATCCGTTTCTGTTCAATGTCCTTTATCATGCGCTTGAATGCCGGACGTTCAAAGTTTGTGCCGCTGAAGCCGTCGTCGATGTATTCGTCCTCGATTTCAAAGCCGTGCTCCTTTGAGTACGCCGTAAGGATCCTGCGCTGAGCGCTGATTCCGACGCTCTCGCTTTGACCGTCGTCCTTTGAGAGCCGCATATAAAGCGCCGCTTTGTATTTCATAAAACCACCTCTCTACAGCATATGAAGGAGAGAGGCAAAAAATAAGGCTTGAAGCCGTGTGACTTCAAGCCTTGAAATTATTCAGCGAAAAATTATCTCTTTACGTTGAAAGCGCCCATCTGGGGATACTGAGCTGCATCGCCGAGTTCCTCTTCGATTCTGAGGAGCTGATTGTACTTCGCAACACGCTCGGAACGGCTGGGAGCGCCGGTCTTGATCTGGCAGGTGTTGAGAGCAACAGCGAGGTCAGCGATGGTGGTATCAGCTGTCTCACCGGAACGGTGTGAGGAGATAGCTGTGTAGCCGGCCTTGTGAGCCATCTTGATAGCCTCAAGAGTCTCGGAAACGGAACCGATCTGGTTGAGCTTGATGAGGATAGAGTTAGCGCAGCCGTTAGCAATACCCTTGGAAAGTCTCTCGGTGTTGGTAACAAAGAGGTCGTCGCCTACGAGCTGAACCTTGTCGCCGAGACGCTCTGTGAGCTTCTTCCAGCCTTCCCAGTCCTCTTCGTCGAGAGCGTCCTCGATGGAGATGATCGGGTACTTCTCGCAGAGAGCTGCCCAGTGATCGATAAGTGTATCGGAGGTGAACTCAAGACCGGACTTGGGCTGCTTGTAGAAGCCAACGCCCTTTTCGCTCTTCCACTCGGAAGAAGCAGCGTCCATAGCGATCATGAAGTCCTTGCCGGGCTCGTAGCCTGCAGCCTTAACAGCCTCGAGAATGGTCTCGATGGTCTCGTCATCGGAGGAGAGGTTGGGAGCAAAGCCGCCCTCGTCGCCGACGGAGGTAGCAAGACCCTTAGCCTTGAGGATCTTAGCGAGGTTGTGGAATACTTCAGCACACCATCTGAGGGCTTCCTTGAAGCTGGGAGCGCCTACGGGCATGATCATGAATTCCTGGGTGTCAACGGTGTTGGTAGCGTGAGCGCCGCCGTTGAGAATGTTCATCATGGGAACGGGGAGCTTTGTGCCCTGAACGCCGCCGAGGAACTTGTAGAGGGGCAGCTCGAGAGCGGTAGCAGCAGCTCTGGAGGTAGCGATGGAAACAGCCAGAATAGCGTTAGCGCCGAGCTTTGACTTATCCTTTGTGCCGTCAAGGTCAATCATTGCCTTATCAACAGCATAGATATCTGAAGCGTCCATGCCGATGATTGCAGGAGCGATTACGTTGTTGATGTTATCAACAGCCTTCTGAACACCTTTGCCAAGGTATCTGCCTTTGTCGCCGTCACGAAGCTCAAGAGCCTCGAACTCACCTGTGGAAGCGCCGCTGGGAGCAGTGCCTCTTGCAACGGTACCGTCAGCAAGTGTAACCTCTGCCTCTACGGTAGGATTGCCTCTGGAGTCAAGAATTTCTCTGCCGACAACGTTTTCGATTGATAAGTAGTTCATAAAATACTTCCTCTCATCTTAAATTTACAGACCGAGGGAAAACTCCTTCAAGTCCATATTTATTGGTTTAGCACTGTTCGTACTAACTATATGTAGTATAGCACAGCACGCTTTTTATTGTCAAGTGGATATTGGTAATTATCGACAAAAAAGGCTTAAATATCGCCAATCAGACACCAAGCACATGCTCAGGCTCTGTTTGCCGTTTGCGCCGCAACGCGAGAAGAATTTGTCGAGGTTAAAGGCAATGCGCGGAAGGTATCCGGAATCCTCGATTATTGAAAATAAAGGGAAGAAAATCGCCATCGGGGGCAGCATTACCGAAACCACCCAGCTCAGCGTTGTGTACACTCCATCAATCAGAATTCCGCTCAAAAATTCAGACACGTGAATGCAGTCAGATAGCTCATACAGTCTTTCCTTGATAAACGCGAACAGCGCGCTCAGCCATTCGCTGGGATAGTTTGCGCCGACCGCCGTAATCCAGAACAGCAGCGCAAACAAGGCGAGCATAATCGGGATTCCTGTTGATTTTGAGGTCAGTATTTTGTCAAGCCTGCCGCTGCGTTTTGTATTATTTCGGTAGGAAACGCATTTATCACAGATCTCCTTGCTTTTTTTTGAGAGCAAGAGCGCGTTGTTCAGCAGAAACGTATCGGTATTCATCTCGTCTTGACTGAAAGACGGTTTTTCGCAGATATTCAGCACGGTTTGTTTTAATTCGTCTAAGCCCGCCTTTTTCACGGCGCAGGTTTTCAGCACGGGAATACCGAGCTCCTTTGATAATTTTTCCGTATTGATAACAGTGCCGTTTCGCCGGGCTTCGTCGTTCATATTAAGACAAAGAACTGCATTGCGCTGCAGCTGTAATATCTCTAATACATAGCTCAGGTTCCGCTCGAGAACATTTGAGTCAGCGACAATTATCACGCAGTCGGGTTTCTTCTCGCTCAGATATTTACGCGATACGCTCTCTTCCTTTGAAAAGCCCCTCATAGAGTATGTGCCGGGCAGGTCGGTTACGCTGAACAGGTTATCGCGGTATTTGTATAAGCCCGTGCACTGCTCGACGGTTTTTCCCGTCCAGTTGCCGGTGTGCTGCTTTAAGCCCGTCAGCGCATTGAAAACAGTGCTTTTTCCGACGTTCGGATTACCCGCAAGCGCGATTTCATATGTCATCTTCACACCTCACCAATATCAGTCTGCTGTCCTTTCGGCGCAGAGCAATCAGGGTATGCTTAACCGAATAGGCGACAGGATCGCCGAAGGGAGCGATGAACACGGGAGTTATTTCGCTTCCCTCGACAATGCCTAAGTCGTTTATTCTCTGTGTCATCTTACCGGCGCAAAACTCAGCGACAACAGCCGTTTTATTTATCTGTAAATCACATAGTCTTATTAATTCATTCATTCTATCACCGCTTTTACATTTCATTGTATGCGCAGCCGCATTGTTTGTGAGAAAGCCGCTTGCATTTGACTTTTTGATATGATAAAATATCACTTGTGCGAAGGAGTATGGAAATGAACAAAACGAACAACATAAAAAGCAGCTTTTATCTCTCTCTGACCGCGATAATCTGGGGCGTTGCCTTTGTCTTTCAGTCAATGGGCAACAACTACATGGAGCCGTTCACCTTTAACTCGGCGCGTAACTTTCTCGGCTTCCTTGTACTGATTCCGATCGTGCTTATCAAGCTCAGGAAGCCCGAGATTTTTTCGGGCAGGAACGAGAGCTTCAAGATCGACAAAAAAATCACAGTTATCGGCGGCGTTTGCTGCGGTCTTGCGCTTGCCGCCGCGGGAATGTTCCAGCAGTACGGTGTAAAGTACACAACCGTCGGCAAGGCGGGATTTATCACAACGCTCTATATAATCCTCACGCCGATTTTCGGACTTTTGCTCGGAAAGAAATGCCATTTCACGGTCTGGATAGGCGCTGTGGGTGCGGTTGTCGGGCTCTATATGCTCTGCATAACGGAGAGCCTGAGCTTTTCCCCGGGCGATATACTCGTGCTTATCTGCGCGGTTCTCTTTGCCGTGCATATTCTGCTGGTCGATTATTTCTCGCCGAAAACCGACGGAGTTCTGCTCTCGTGCATACAGTTTTTTGTCTGCGCGGTAGTCTGCGGCGCGATAGCCCTGATAATCGAGCATCCGTCGTGGGAGCAGATTACTCAGGGCGCGATTCCGATTTTGTACACAGGTATCATGTCGAGCGGCGTTGCCTATACGCTGCAGGTCATCGGTCAGAAGAACTTTAACCCGACTATAGCCGCTATGATTATGAGCATGGAGTCGGTGATTTCCGCGCTTGCGAGCTACTTTGCCTACAGTATGGGCTGGCTCGAGCAGGATCAGAGTATGACCGTCATTCAGATACTCGGCTGCGTTATCATGTTTTGCTCGGTAATTTTTGTGCAGCTGCCGTTTGATAAGCTGCACAAGCATTGACGGCACGGCGTTTGTATGATATACTTGAAATAATTTAATAACAGGCTTTGCGTTTTTTCGCGCTGCGAAATGTAATAGAGAATACGGTGAGAATCCGTAGCAACTGTCATTACTGTGTTTGGTTTGAGCCATAAGTCAGATCGCTGCCGCATTGCCTTGGATTTGCATTCTTGGACAAGAAGAAGCGCAGCCACCCTGACCGTGATTTCACGGCTCTTTGTGTTGTGCTTTTCTGAGTATATCGGAAAAGCATTTTTGCTTTCCCAAAAATTTTTGGAGGAACCAATATGAAAAAAATAACCAAAAACATTATCGCGACAGCTCTGGCAGCTATGACGGCGGTATCGGCTGCAAGCGTTTCTTTCAGCGCGTCAGCCGCGACCGACAAAATCCGCCTGATCGTAAAGAATGAAACCTATTCTGTTTCCGAGGGAGCAGCCTGGGAAGGTATTCTTTATGACAAGACAGTCGATATTTCCGAGGGCAAAGACGCTCTTTCGACCGTTACAGCCGCGCTGAATGCGGATAATGTTCAGCTCACCGTAAACGATACCCAGTGGGGTTCGTATATCGCTGCCGTAAACGGTATTGCCGAGAACGACGCCGCACAGTACAGCGGCTGGATGGGTGTACAGAACGACTGGGTAGTCAACAACAACCTCGCTTACATCTTCCTCAGAGACGGCGACACCTTCGAGCTTACATATTCTGTAAAAATCGGTTCTGATATCGGCGCTGACTGGAACAATCCCACAACAGCCCTTAAGGCTCTCAGCATTGACGGTCCGGCTCTTAACGAGGAATTTACTCCCTCAAATACCGACTACACCGTTACGATCGGTAACGAAACAAAAAATGTTTTTGTACTTCCTACAGCCGAGAACAAGAACTATCAGGTGAGAACGTATATTAATGAGTACGTTCCCGAGAGCGTCGGCTACAGAAAAACCGACGAGATCGAGGTTAAGGCAGGCGACACACTCTATATCGGCGTCGGCAATGCCGCTTGGCCGGGCTCATATCCCGAGGAAACCGTTTATAAGGTTCACGTAATGGCTGAGGACGCACAGCTCGGCGACGTAAACTTTGACGGCAAGGTTGATATTACAGACGCAACTCTCATTCAGAAGGCGAGCATTGACCTCGTGAGCTTCTCAGAGTTACAGAACAAGCTCGCTGAATACAACGGCGACGGAAGAGTTTCCGTACTTGATACGACCGCTATCCAGCGTATGATTGCTTCCAGATGAAAAAGCTGATTTGTTTTGTGCTTGCGCTTGCGCTGCTGTGTCCGATTACCGCTTTTGCATCAGGCAGCAAGACCGACGCGATATATCAGGCTACAGAAGAGCAGCTTCTCAGCTGTCCTGTGCCGCAGGTAGGTTCAATCGGCGGCGAGTGGCTTGTTATCGGGCTTGCACGCGCTGGAATCCTGCCCGATGAAACGGCGGAAGGATATTATCGCAACGTTGTTGATTATATTAACGAAAAGGGCAGCGCTAAGCTGGACCGAAATAAATCAACCGAAAACTCGCGCCTTATATTAGCTTTGACAGCTATAGGCAAGAATCCCGAGGATGTGAACGGATATAACCTGCTGCAGCCTCTTGCGGACTTTAATTTTGTAAAAAAGCAGGGTATTAACGGCCCTGTCTGGGCGTTGATCGCGCTTGACAGCCTGCAATATGAAATACCCGAAACGACCTCAAAAGAGCAAACTACCCGTGAGAAGCTGTTCGATTATATACTGGAAAAGCAGCTTCCGGCAGGCGGCTGGGCTATCGGTGAGCAGGGCGCCGATCCTGATATGACGGGAATGGCGATACAGGCTCTCGCTCCGTATTATAAAAAAAATGAAGCTGTAAAATGCGCAGTTGATAAGGCATTGGGATACTATTCCGCAATCCAGCGTGATGACGGCGGACTTTCGGAAGCTACCGACTCTCCCGAAAGCTGCGCGCAGATGATAACCGCTCTGTCAGCCCTCGGCATTGACCCCGAAACCGACGGGAGATTTATCAAGAGCGGCAACAGCATTGTTGACTGTCTGCTTCGCTTTTCGCTCGAAAACGGCTTTGCGCATAATATCGGCGGTGAATACAATCAGATGTCGACCGAACAGGCGTTTTACGCAATGACCGCCGCGAACAGACTCCGCGAAGGCAAATCATCACTTTATGATATGTGCGATCTGCTGACAGAGTACGATCTGAATCTTGACGGCGCGGTCGATATCACAGACGCGACCTTGGCTCAGAAAGCTATTGCCGAGCTTGAAACGCTCAATCTCAGGCAGCTCAAAATCGCAGGTGCGGACAGTCAAGGCGAAATAAAGGTCACATTTGTCACCGAAACTCAACGCTACATCGCTTCACATTAAGGCGGGATTATTATGATACCCTTCATCAAAAAATATAAATTCTTTATCATCACAGCCGCAGCAATCGTTGCGGCTTTAGTGATTGCTTTTGCGGCGGGAAACAGTATTAACGAGGACGCGGCTGCGCCTGACGAAGCACCGACCTTTTCGGCAGACGCAACCTCGGCGACAGGTCCTATCACACGCAAAAGCACTCAGTCGTCGACGGCTGAGAATACGACCGCCAAGGATTCCGATGACACGACCTCAGCAGCGACAACAGCTCCGACGACCGCTGAGGCTTCCACAAGACAGCAGACGACCGCCGGAAACTCAGCCGCGGAGCCTGTTGAGCCGACGACGGACAAATACAAGACCGACCCTGTGCCGACGGACAAGCCTCAGCCCGTTGAGCCGCAGGAGCAGACAACGCAGGACAATACTCTCAGGTGCACGCTGTCGATTTCCTGCGCGACTATTCTCGATAATATGGATAAGCTCGACGAGGAATATCATGAGCTTGTGCCTTCAGACGGCTGGATATTAAAACCCGAACAGTTTGAGTTTTCGGAGGGTGAATCGGTCTTTGATTTGCTAGTCAGAGTATGTAAGGAAAAGAAAATCCACCTTGATCACAGCTTTACGCCGGCATACAATTCAGCTTATATCAAGGCTATCGGCAACCTGTATGAATTCGACTGCGGCGACCAGTCAGGCTGGGTTTACGGAGTAAACGGATGGGCGCCTAACTACGGCTGTTCTCGTTACGTGCTGAAAAACGGCGACACGGTTGAATTCCGCTACACCTGTCAGCTCGGACACGACTTGAAGTGGAGCAATTGATGAAGGATTCATTTTGTAAAATACACCCGATAGCGGGGCTTTTATATTTCGCGGCGGTGATTTCATTCTCGATGTTTATGATGAATCCCGTATGCCTGATTGTTTCGCTCTTGTGTGCGCTGACAAACGCTATAAAGCTCAACGGCCGCAAGACCGTGTTCTTTGCTCTGAAATTTGTCCTGCCGACCGCCTTGCTCCTTGCGCTCATAAACCCGATTGTCAACCACGCCGGAGTGACAATACTCGGTTATCTTCCGTGGGATAATCCGCTGACGCTTGAAGCGATCATTTACGGCGCTGCCTCAGCGGTGATGCTCAGCAGCGTAATATTCTGGTTCTCATCATTCAACACAGTTATGACAGGAGATAAGCTCGTTTATCTTTTCGGGAGAATCGCACCGTCGCTCGGACTTGTGCTTTCCATGGCGTTTCGCTTTGTTCCGCGTTTTACAGAGCAGTTCCGCGAGGTCAGAACAGCTCAGAAGCTGTTGGGAAAAGAGAAAAACGGCTTTGTTGAAAAGACAAAAACCGCTGTAAGAGTTATCTCAGTCATGCTCTCACACTCGCTTGAAGGTTCTATAGAAACCGCCGACTCAATGAAGGCGAGAGGGTACGGGCTGAAGGGCAGGACTGCGTATTCAAGTTATCGCTTCAATAAGCGCGACGGTATCTGTCTTGCGTTGATTTGTGTGTTTACCGCTGCTTTAATTGTATTGAGAGTACTCGGAGTCGCAAAATACCGCTATTTTCCGTCTGTAAAGGGCGAGTTAATGGGAATAGATTCTATAATTTTTTATTTTATATACTTTGCATTAATGATAATGCCGTTTACTGTCAACATGGGGGAGGGAATCCGTTGGAAGCGTTTACAATCCGCAATCTGAGCTTTGCCTATCCCGAAACAGAAGTTGACGTGCTTAAGGACATTAACTTTTCCGTTATTGAAGGCGAATTTCTGACCGTTTGCGGAGCTTCGGGCAGCGGAAAAAGTACCCTTCTTCGTTTGCTCAAGCCATCTCTTGCACCGCACGGCAGGCTATCGGGCGAAATCAGATTTCATGAAATCGGCATTAATGAGCTTTCTCAAAGACAGGAGTGCAAAAAAATAGGCTTTGTTCAGCAGTCGCCTGATAATCAAATCGTCACTGACAAGGTCTGGCACGAGCTTGCGTTCGGGCTGGAAAGTCTTGGGCTGAAAAATGAAGAAATACGCCGAAGAGTTGCGGAAACAGCGTCGTTTTTCGGGATTGAACAATACTTTGAGAGCGACGTGACAACTCTTTCGGGCGGTCAGAAGCAGCTTCTGAATCTCGCGTCAGTGATGGCAATGCAGCCCGAGGTGCTGATTCTTGACGAGCCAACCAGTCAGCTCGACCCGATAGCCGCGAGCGATTTCATAGCCTGCCTTCACAGAATAAATAAAGAGCTCGGAGTTACGGTTATCATTTCAGAGCACCGAACCGAGGAACTCCTGCCGATAAGCGACAGAGTGCTTATCCTGGATGACGGTGCCGTTCTTTCGCTCGACACTCCGCTTCACACAGGTGAAAATCTGAGCAGCTGCGATGACAGGCTTTTCGCGCTTTTGCCGTCAGCCATGCGTATCTGGCGCGCTGTAGATACTTCGTCAGACTGTCCGGTCACGGTTGCACAGGGCAGGGAATGGCTGAGAAGCTGCGTCAGCACACATGATACATATCCTCTTTATCCCGAAATAATTCCGCCCTGCGGCGATGCTGTAATCAGTCTGAAAAACATATGGTTCCGCTACAAAAAGGACAGTCCTGACGTTCTGAAAAACCTGTCCTTTCACGTCCGCAAGGGTGAGTTCACCGCTATCCTCGGCGGCAACGGCGCAGGAAAATCTACGCTCTTATCTGTCGTTAACGGCACGCTAATGCCGTACAGCGGAAAGATAAATACAAATAAACTTCGAATCGCGACTCTTCCGCAGAACCCTCAGCTGCTTCTCAGCGGCAACACGGTTATCGATTCTCTTAAGGAGATAGACGACTCGCCGGAGCGGCTTAATCAGGTTATTTCCTTGTGCGAACTGGAAGAACTGCTTGAGCGCCATCCTTTTGATTTATCGGGCGGCGAAACACAGCGCGCGGCACTCGCAAAGCTATTACTTGCAAGCCCCGATATTATCCTGCTCGATGAACCGACGAAGGGGATAGACAGCGGCTTCAAGGAACGTTTTGCCGCAATTATCAATACTCTATTGTCAATTGGAACAACTGTCGTTATGGTCAGCCACGACGTCGAGTTCTGCGCGAAATATCCTCACCGCTGTTTGATGCTGTTCAACGGTGAGCTTGTCGCTGAGGGTTCGCCGAGGGAATTCTTCTCAACAAACAGCTTCTACGTCACCTCGTCGCGCAGAATGTCAAAGGGAATCCTTGAAAACACCGTTACAACTGATGATATAATTTACTGCTGCACGGGTGAGAAGCCAAAAATTCTCTCTGGCATAAATAATGATTTTCATTACACAGAAAAGCCACCCGAAAACCCTGAGCAGAAGCCGAAAATGCCCGTTTGGAAAAAGCTGACGGCTTTGATTGGCTGTCTTTCGCTTATATTCGGAATTCTGGTCAATATCGAAATTATCAAGCTTTCTCTGCCGTTTTGGGCAAACTGTCTGCTTGTTGCAGTACCGCTTGTAATCTTAATGATTTCGCTGAGCGAGCTGACTCACAGGCCGCTTGATGAAGTCAGGAGCAGCAGGCTTTCAAAGCGCACAATCGTTTCGACCGTGATGATACTGCTCGCGATACCGGTCACTATTTTTATCGGAACGACCTATCTGAAGGACGAGAAATTTCTGTTTATCTCACTGCTTGTTCTGTTGGAATGTATGCTGCCGTTTTTTCTCATCTTCGAGGGCAGAAAACCGCAGCCGCGTGAGCTTGTGATAATCGCCGTGATGTGTGCGATCGTAATCGCGGGTCGTTCGGCGTTCGCACCGCTTCCGCAGATAAAACCTGTTTTGGCGCTTGTCATTATCTCAGGCGTTGCGTTCGGCACGGAGTCGGGATTTATGGTAGGCGCGGTAACGATGCTGGTGTCGAATATTTACTTTGGTCAGGGCGCGTGGACGCCTTGGCAGATGTTCGCGGCAGGCATAATCGGCTTTATTGCGGGAATTCTCTTTCAAAAGGGCTTTCTTCGCCGCAGCCGTGGTGCGCTCTGCGTGTTCGGATTCATTGTGACTGTAATGATTTACGGGCTGATTATGAACTTTTCGACGATTATCCTGACACGCGTGCCGATAACATGGGAATCAATCATTTCGTTTTACGCTCAGGGCTTGCCGTTTGACTTAATACACGCCTTTTCCACCGCTGTAATACTGTTTTTTGCCGCTGAACCGATGCTTGCTAAGCTCGACAGGGTGAAAACGAAATACGGTTTATATTGAAATGAAAATGAAAAAGCGCCGCATATAAGCGACGCTTTTTCTATTAATATGATATTATTTCGTAACCGTCCTCGGTGACGAGAACCTGGATCTCCCACTGTGCGGAGGGAGTGCCGTCCTTTGTGTAAATCGTCCAGCCGTTCTCCTCGTCGGTGTAAATCGCGGGCTTGCCCATGTTTATCATCGGCTCAATAGTGAAAATCATTCCGGGCACCATAAGCATCTCGGTACCTTTTTCGCTGACGTAGCTGACCCACGGATCCTCGTGAAACTCTAGACCAATACCGTGACCGCCGACCTCTCTGACGACTGAGTAGCCCTTGCTCTTTACAAAATCATTGACAGCCTGACCCATATCTCCGAGGAAGTTCCACGGCTTTACTTCCTTTAAGCCCTCGCTGAGTGCCTGCTTCGCGGCTTCTACGAGCGCTTTCTTTTCAGCGCTGACCTCTCCGATACAGAACATTCTCGATGAATCGGAATAGTAGCCGTTGAGATTGGTGGAGCAGTCGACGTTAACTATATCTCCGTCCTTGAGAATAATGTCCTCGGACGGAATACCGTGGCAGACCTCGTCGTTTATCGAGGTACAAACGCTCTTTGGAAAGCCCTGATAGTCAAGAGGTGCCGGAATGCCGCCCATCTTGGTGGTGATATCGTATACCCAGCGATCGATTTCAGCTGTAGAAATTCCAGCCTTTATGTGCTCGGCAACGTAGTCCAGTACAGCAATATTTATTTTAGCGCTTTCCTTGATTTTTTCAATCTGCTCAGCGGTCTTGATGATGCTGTGGTCGGGTACAATATGACCCTCAGCTTCGATCTCCTCAATGCGCTCGTCAAAATCTATGTGGCATTTCTTGTATTTCCTGCCGCTTCCGCACCAGCATTCGTCGTTTCTTCCGGGTTTCTTCATAGCCATACTCCTTACACTTTATTATCCCAAATAATTATACCACTTTACGCGCTGTACGACAAGACAAATTTGTATTTTTGTTGCCAAGAACGGTCAAATGCGGTATAATGGTTATATCGTCAATCCCTCTGCGCATATTTTAT
>ONDL01000036.1 GCA_900316555.1 uncultured Eubacteriales bacterium
GCCCCAGAAGGTGTACGCCTGACCGTCGGGCAGAACCGCGCCGGCGTATACTCTGTTGAGCGAGAACATACCGGGATCCCAGCCGCAGGAGATGATACCTACCTTGCCTGCGGACTTCGCTGCCTTGTCGACGTTTGCGAAGTGCTCGGGAACCCTTGCGTGGGTGTCAAAGCTGTCGATAACGTTATACATAGCCGCGTACTTGGGGGTCATCTCGGGCAGGTCGGTCGCTGAACCGCCGCAGATAACGAGAATGTCAAGCTCTTCCTTGCCTGTGTCGAGGTCTGCGGTGCTCTTTACCGCCGCTGTCGGGGTTTTGATGGTAAGTGTTGAGGGGTCGCGGCGGGTGTAAACAGCCACAAGCTCCATATCGTCGTTTTTCTTGATGGCAGCCTCAACGCCTCTGCCGAGGTTGCCGTAGCCCAAAATACCTACTTTGATCATACAATTATTCCTCCTGTATCAGTCTGCAATTTTCAGTGATATATCGAACGCCTTGACGGAGTGGGTGATAGCTCCCATAGAGATAATATCCACGCCTGTCTCGGCAATTTCTCTCAGTCTGTCCTCGGTGACGTTGCCGCTCGCCTCGAGCAGCGCCTTGCCGCCTGTGATCTGAACCGCGTCGCGCATCATTTCGCAGGTCATGTTGTCGAGCATGATAACGTCGACTCCTGCCTCAAGCGCCTGACCGAGCTCGTCAAGGTTGCGCACCTCGAGCTCAACCTTGGTCATGTGGCCGAGCTTTTCCTTGAGCTTTGCGACGGCGTTCTTGATGCCGCCGCCCGCGTCAACGTGGTTGTCCTTTAGCATAGCCGCGTCGGAGAGGTTGTAGCGGTGGTTCCTTCCGCCGCCGACGGTTACAGCGTACTTCTGGAGCGGACGCAGACCGGGCAGGGTCTTTCTGGTATCGGCTATGGACGCGTTTGTGCCCTTGATGATTTTTACCGCCTTGTTTGTCGCGGTGGCGACGCCGCTCATGTGCTGGATAAGGTTGAGCGCGGTGCGTTCGCCCTTGAGGATAGTGCGCGTCTTGCCCTTGATCTCGGCGATGATATCGCCCTTCTGCAGCTCGTCGCCGTCCTTTTTGTAGACGGTCGCCTCAAAGCCCTCGGGCTGTAAAATTTTGAATACTCTCAGCGCGATATCGATACCGCAGAGGATACCGTCGTCCTTCGCGAGAAAGCGCGCGGTGTTTTCCTGTTCCTCGTCGATGAGATAGTCGGTGGTGACGTCGAGGTAGTTGATATCCTCGAGCAGCGCGGTTTTGATGATGTTGTCCACGTAGATGCTGTTAATCATGATTGACCCTCCCGAACTTCGTCCAGAATTATGCTCGCAACAATTGCGATGCTCTTGGCTTCAACGAGGTCGGACGAAATTTCATAGCTCTCGCTGAACAGCTGTTTAATTATCTCCTCAACCTTTTTGTAGCTCTCGTCGTACTTTTCGGGCTTTGGGAGAACGAAGTATGTATCCTGCAAAATCGCGCGTATCTGCGAGCGGAAGCCCGACGGCATTTTTTTGCCTGTGATCGGGCGGTGGGCAGGCTCCAGACCGAGGGGTTTTCTTCCGTACTTCTGCAGCTTGCGCGTGATATCCTCGGCGGCGGTTCTCGAATACACGAGAGCCTCGAGCAGAGAGTTGCTCGCGAGTCTGTTCGCGCCGTGAACGCCCGTGTGAGCGCATTCTCCTGCCGCGTACAGTCCGTCGATAGAGGTTTCGGAGTGCAGATTTACGTCGATACCGCCCATCAGGTAGTGCTGACAGGGATAGACGGGTATCCATTCCTTGGTGATGTCGATTCCCTCTTCAAGACACTTTGCGTAAATCATCGGGAAGCGGCTCTTTATGAAGTCCGCGGGCTTGTGGGTGATGTCTAGATAGAACTTCTCGCTGTTGGTTCTCAGAGCCTCGCGCGCGATAGCGTTCGACACAACGTCGCGCGGAGCAAGCTCGCCGCGCTTGTCGTAGTTGTGGGCGAAGCGCTCGCCGTTGCAGTTGAGCAGAACAGCGCCTTCACCTCTGACTGCTTCCGAAATCAGAAAGCGCTCGCGGTTAGCCTCTGCGGCAAACGCTGTGGGGTGGAACTGAACGCGCGAGAGGTTACGGATTTTCGCGCCGAGCATGTACGCGAACGCGATTCCGTCGCCCGTTGCGATAGCGGAGTTTGTGGTGTATTGATATACCCTGCCGATGCCGCCTGTCGCGAGCAGGCAGTAGTTGCAGCCGTAGTACAGGCTCTTGCCGTCCTTCAGTACGCTCAGATAGAAGCCGCCGAGCGTCTTGTGCATGGAGTAGAGCAGGGCGTTCTCGAGAATATCGACGTTTGGCAGTTTTCTGACCTGTTCAATCAGCGCGTCGACTATCGCCTTGCCGGTGGAGTCCTTGTGGTGGACAATGCGGTGGCGGCTGTGACCTGCCTCGAGAGTCTTGCACATGGTGCCGTCGGGGTTGAGGTCGTAGTCAACGCCGAGATCCTTTGTGCGCAGCACGTCCGCAGGACCTTCTTTGACGAGCTTTTCGACCGCCGAAAGGGTGTTTTTGTACTTGCCTGCGACGAGGGTATCGTTGATATGCAGCTTGTAGTTGTCATGTACGGTGTCGAGCACACATGCAACGCCGCCCTGAGCGAGGGAGGAGTTGGACAGCGGCAGTTCGCGCTTTGAAATCAGGAGCACGCTGACGCTCTCGGGAAAGTTCAGCGCGGCATAAAGACCTGCCGCACCTGTGCCGACTATCACCGCGTCGTATCGTTTATCCATATGGTTACCTCAAAAAAATTATTTACATTCTTCCAAATTTATATTATACTACTTTATAAGTAAATAGTAAATAATAATTTTAAATTCTGAAGGAAATAAAATCTTATGGCTATGATTGAAAACGAAGAAAAAATCACCCGCGCGCTGCTCGTCAGCGTCGATACGGGCGACTTTGACGCGGAAGCGTCTCTTTCTGAGCTCGAGGAGCTTGTAAAGAGCGCGGGCGCCGAGCCTGAGTTCACCCTGACCCAGAAGCTGCAGCGACCCGAGAGCGCGACCTTTGTTGGCTCGGGCAAGCTGCAGGAGATAAAGGAGCTCTGCGAGGCTCAGGAGCTCGATCTGATCGTTGTTGACAGCGAGCTGAGCCCGACCCAGATAAAAAACATAGAAAACTTCACTGACGTGCGTGTGATCGACCGCACCACGCTGATTCTCGACATCTTCGCGCAGCGCGCCCGCTCAAAGGAGGGCAAGCTGCAGGTTGAGCTCGCGCAGCTCAAGTATCTGCTGCCGCGCCTGACGGGTAAGGGTATCGAGATGTCGCGTCTCGGAGGCGGTATCGGCACGCGCGGCCCCGGTGAAACTAAGATCGAAACAGACCGCCGTCATATCCGCCGCCGCATGGAGACATTGAAGGAAGAGCTCGCCGAGGTTGAAAAGCACCGCCATATGCTGCGCCGCCGCCGCGAAAAGGACGGCGTAATCACCTGTGCGATCGTCGGCTACACAAACGCCGGCAAGTCTACGCTGATGAATACTCTCACCGACGCGGGCGTGCTCGCGCAGGACAAGCTGTTCGCGACTCTTGACCCGACCTCGCGCGCCTTGAAGCTGCCGAGCGGAGTTTCGGTCATGCTTATCGACACCGTAGGTCTTGTCCGCAGACTGCCGCACCATCTTGTTGAGGCGTTCCGCTCAACGCTCGAGGAAGCCGCGCAGTCGGACATTATCATCAATCTCTGCGATGCCTCAAGCGAGGAGGCGAGGGTTCATCTCAGCGTGACAAACGACCTGCTCGAATCTCTCGGTGCTCAGGACAGACCGATCATCACCGTGCTCAACAAGTGCGACCTGCTCGACGACAGCGTTATGCCGCTCGAGTTCGAAAACTGTGTCAAGATAAGCGCAAGGACAGGCGAGGGCATCGACAGGCTGCTCAACGCGATCGAAAATAACCTGCCCGTCCGTATGAAGCGCGTAAGTCTGCTCATTCCGTTTGCAGACGCGGGTATTGTCAGCGAAATCCGCGACAAGGGAACCTTGATCTCTGAGGAATATACCGCCGAGGGTGTTGAGGTCGAGGCGATCGCCGACGAGATTCTGTACGCGAAGCTCTCGCGCTTTGAGAAATAAGGAGACAGACCCATGGAATTGATCACCTCTATAGACTTTGCAATTCTGGATTTTATCCAGGCGGCAATCAAAAACTTCATTCTCGACCCCGTAATGCTTGTGCTCAGCTACAGCGGCGACAAGGGCGCGATATGGATTATAATCGGACTTATAATGCTCTTTTTCCGCAAGACGCGCGTTACGGGCGTAATGGTGCTCGCGGCACTTTTGCTCGGGCTTATTATGGGCGAATACGGACTGAAATTTATCGTATGCCGTCCGCGCCCGTTTGTGGTCAACACTGACGTTACGCTCAATATCGTAGCACCGTCGGGCTACAGCTTTCCGTCTGGACACACAATCGCGGCGTTTTCGTCGGCGCTGATTATTGCTGTCAGGGAAAGACGCGCGTTCGGCATTTCGGCATACGTTCTCGCGGCGCTGATAGCGTTCTCGAGGTTATATAACTACGTGCACTTTCCGACGGACGTTCTCGCAGGCATGGCGATAGGAACCATCGCCGCGCTTATTGTGATCTTTATCTTCAAAAAGACGAAGCTCGACAAAAAGATTGAAAGCATCGGCAAAAAGAAAAATGTAGCGTAATACCACTCAACTATATTATATAAAAATACTTGATTTTCAGAATTAACTATGTTATAATAGCGAAAGACGCAAGCAGTCAACGCGTGCAAATAAGTGAGCGGCAGGCCCTGTGCGATTGGGGCCTGTGAACCATGTCAGGCGGGGAACCGAGCAGCATTAAGCAGTGTTTCCGATGCGATACAGTAAGTCTGTCGTTCTCTTATTTGCACGCCGCCGTCATCATTCGGCAGACGGCTTGCTTTTTCTATTCAGCGGAGGTGATTGCGTGTATCAGGCATTGTACAGAAAGTGGCGCCCCAAGACCTTTGACGACGTCGCGGGTCAGGAGCACATCACCACGACCCTGAGGAATGAACTGAAAAACGACCGTATCAGCCACGCATACCTGTTCACGGGTTCGCGCGGTACGGGCAAAACCACCTGCGCCAAGATTCTCGCCAAGGCGGTCAACTGCCTCAACCCCAAGGACGGAAGTCCCTGCGGCGAGTGCGAGATCTGCCGCGAGATCGATAACGGCACATCTATTGACGTGTTCGAGATGGACGCCGCGTCAAACCGCAAAATCGACGACATACGCGGGATCATCGACGAGGTTCAGGGCACTCCCTACAAGTGCCGCTTCAAGGTCTACATCGTCGATGAGGTACATATGCTCACCGCGGAGTCCTTCAACGCGCTGCTTAAGATCCTCGAGGAGCCGCCGAGCCACGTGATCTTTATCCTCGCGACAACCGAGGTTCACAAGATCATGCTGACGATCCAGTCGCGCTGCCAGCGGTTCGATTTTCACCGCATTCCGCCGCGTGATATCGCCGACAGGCTGCTCTATGTCGCCAATCATGAGGATATCACCCTCGACGACGCTGCCGCAATGCTCATCGCATCTGTGTCCGACGGCGCGATGCGTGACGCTTTGTCGCTGCTCGACCGCTGCATAGCAATCAGCCGCGAGGTCAGTTCCGAGGTCGTACGTACCGCAGCGGGACTTGCCGATAAGGGCTATCTCTACGAGCTTGCTGCCTGTGTGATCAACAAGAACACCGCGAAGGCGCTCGGTATCATCGACAGGCTGTACGGCGAGGCGAAGGATATGCCTTTGCTCTGTGACGAGCTGATTGCGCATTTCCGCGCGCTGATGCTGATCAAGTCCGTTTCAAATCCGCGCGATATCGTCGTCTTTACAGACAGCGAGTTCGAGCAGAGCGTCGCTCAGGCTGATTACCTCTCGCTTGCGGACATCGTGTTCTATATGGACGTGCTCTCACGCGCCTACCAGCGAATGGGCAAGGGGACGGGCGACAGAACCGAGCTTGAGATGGCGGTTGTAAAGCTCTGTTCACCCGAGCTCGACGTGACAAACGAGTCGATTGCCGCTAGGATCACCGCGCTCGAGCAGGCGGTCAGAAAGGGCATCGCCTACGCTTCGTCGGCACAACCCGCGCCGATGCCATTGACTGACGGCGAAAAGGTCAAGGCCGAGGAAACAGTCAAGGAAGCCGAACCGCAGAAACAGGACGCGGTGATTTCCGAAGAAAAGTCAGAAGAGAAGGTACAGACGGCTGAACCTAAACCCGAACCTAAACCCGAACCAAAGTCCGCGCAAAAGGCTGCGCCAAAGCAGAAGCAGGGTGAGGTTGACATCGTGAGGCTGAGCCGCGAAGCAAAGCCCTTCCCGAACTGGTCTGAGCTCGTCGAGAGCTTCAGAGGAACCTCGGCAACCATAGCCGCGTCACTCTCAGGGTCGGAAGCGTTCGTAAACGGAAACTACCTGCTGATCAAGGCGGAGAGCGACCTCGCGTTTGAAATGCTCAAGAAGCCCGAAAAACGCCGCGCGATACGCGAAGCGCTCGTTGCGCACACGGGCAGACAGTACAGACTCGGGCCGTATCGCATTGAGGAAAAAAAGCAGGAGGCTGCAGACCCCTTGCAGCAGTTCAAAAACAAGCTCGCCGAGAGCGGAATCAAATACACTGAAGAATAACAATTAACATAAACTGAAAGGAAGTACAGAATATGAAAGCAAGATTACCCAAGGGCTACGGCGGCGGTGGAGCCAACAATATCCAGCAGCTCGCGCGCCAGGCGCAGAAGCTCCAGGACGATATGGAAGCGGTATCCGCTGAGCTCGAAGCCAAGGAATATGAGGCTGCCGCGGGCGGCGGCGCCGTAAAGGTTGCAGTAACAGGCAAGATGGAGCTTACAAAGGTCGAGATCAGCCCCGAGGTCGTTGATCCCGAGGACGTTGAGATGCTCGCAGACCTCGTTATGGCTGCCGCAAACGAAGCGCTCAGAAGCGCAGCCAAGGAAAAAGAAGAAAGAATGGAGTCCATCTCGGGCGGTCTGAATATCCCGGGAATGTTCTGATATGGCTCAGTACAACGTCGCTCCGCTGGAGAATCTGGTGGAGCAGTTTGAAAAAATGCCCGGCATCGGTCATAAAACCGCACAGCGCCTTGCATATTATGTACTGAATCTGTCAAAAACAGAAGCAGAACAGCTCGCCGCGGCGGTAATGGACGCCCACACCAAGATCCACTACTGCAGCCGCTGCTGCAATCTCACCGACAAGGAGCTCTGTCCGATCTGCGCGTCAGAAACACGCGACCACAGCGTGATCTGCGTTGTCGAAACTCCGCGCGACGTTACGGCTGTAGAGAATACGCGCGAGTACAGCGGCACATACCATGTGCTTCACGGCTCGATCTCTCCGCTAAACGGAATCAGCCCCGAGGAGCTGACGGTCAAGGAGCTGCTCGCGAGAATCGCTCAGGGCGGCGTTGCGGAGGTTATTATGGCGACAAATCCGACCGTTGAGGGTGACGCTACGGCGCTGTATTTGTCGGGACTGCTCAAGCCGATGGGGATAAAGGTAACGCGTCTTGCGTACGGAATACCCGTGGGCGGCGACCTGGAGTACGCCGACGAGTACACCCTCGCCAAGGCTCTGGAAGGCAGGAACGAGATATGAGCGAACTCAAAACCATAGCCAACAACAAAAAAGCGCACCACGATTACTTTATCGAGGAGAGCTTTGAGGCGGGCATCGAGCTGTGCGGAACGGAGGTCAAGTCCATTCGCAGCGGCAGGGTCAACCTCAAGGACAGCTGGTGCTCAATTGTCGAGGGCGAGATTTTCGTCAACGGAATGCACATCTCGCCGTATGAGCACGGCAATATCTTCAACCGCGACCCTATGCGCGTGCGCAAGCTGCTCATGCACAAAAAGGAAATCGCAAGGCTCTACGGCACCGTCAAGCAGACGGGCTATTCGCTGATACCGATTAGCCTTTATTTCAAGGGCAGCAGGGTAAAGATGCAGGTAGGTCTGTGCCGCGGCAAAAAGCTCTATGACAAGCGCGAGGATATGGCAAAGCGCACTGCCAAGCGCGACATTGAGCGAGCCATGAAGGAACAGGGAAGAGGATAAAAATCAAATAACTGCGAAGCGGACAGCTTCGCAATATATGGGGATGTAAAGGCTTCGACGGGGAGCGCGAACCCTGATAAGCGAGCGGCGGTGCGGAACCGCCATATAATCCGCAAACTAAAAATAACTGACAAAAATACAGTTGCTTTAGCAGCGTAAGCTGCTCGTTCCTGCGCGGAGCACCTCGGCTGCGCAAGGGGCGTCGAACAGAGGTAAATGTGAACGGGAAAGCGCTCCGTGTCCCGTCACACATCAGGAGCTGCCGAGCCGTGTAGCCTGTCGATGGGCGGCACGGTAAGGGAGATTTAAAACACCGACTGCGCTCGGAGAAAGTCAGGGCAAGTACTTTTCGGACGCGGGTTCGATTCCCGCCATCTCCACCATGATAGGTATACAGACCTGTGCATGTCGGACAGGTCTGTATCTTTTTATATTACAGATTATATTACAGAATAAAAGAGATGTCATAGCAATCGAAGGATTGTTGTGGCATTTTTTTAAGGAGTTGTTTATGTCAAAGCTTAGAGCAGCCGCCTATTGCAGAGTTAGCTCAAATAAGAATATCCAGCTTCACAGCTTGGAAGCGCAGAAGAGATACTATGAAGAATACTTCAAAGATAATCCTCTTTATGAATATGTAGGAATATACGCCGACATTGCCAGCGGTATTAAAAGCACTGCGAGAAAAGAATTTGACCGGATGATCAAGGACTGCAAAAAAGGAAAGATCGATATCATCTTTACAAAATCCATCAGTCGGTTTTCACGAGACACACTCGATTTTTTAGTCGCTATACGAAAGCTAAAAGAAATCGGCGTTGATGTTTGTTTTCAAAATGAAGGAATAACGTTAACAGAACAGGAAGGAGAATTTATGATGACAGTATTTGAAGCAGTAGCACAGCAGGAAAGTGTAAACAAAAGCGAACATATCAAATGGGGGTTACAGACTGGTTTTAGAGCCGGTACTTCCAAGCTCGCAAACCGCGTTTGTTACGGTTATCAAAAAGATGAGAACGGCGAGTTGGTTATATGTCAGGAACAAGCCGAAGTAGTTTGTTTGATTTTTGATTTATATCTCGGCGGGAACAGTTTATCCGGAATATCAAAAGAATTGCGCAGCAGAAGAATCCCGTCTCCAACGGGAAAAGATAAATGGACGTCGTGCGCTATTGATAAGATTCTTTCCAACGAGAAATACATCGGAGATGTCATGCTGCAAAAGACGTTTCGTAAAAACGTGTTCACCGATAAGCAAACGCGGAATAAAGGTGAGAAAGCACGCTATGTATATGAGAACAATCATGTCGGAATCATTGACAAGACAACTTTTGAAAAAGTGCAGGAAGAAAAACAACGCAGAAGCAATACCGTGTGTTTAGACAACTGCGAAGCAGACAGAAAACACGGACGATTCAGCTCCGGCAATACTTTGTCAGGCAAAATACAATGCTGCGAGTGCGGAAGAAACTACCGCCGTATCAAAACGCGCAAAGGCGAAATCATTTGGCGTTGCGCCGGACAGGTAGAGCGTACGTCCGGCTGTCAGTCGCGTACCATCAAACAGTCGGAGATAGACGAGTACACAAGGTCAATACTGCAAATATATAAAGAAACAATTGATACCAAAAGTTTGATTGAAAAGATCGTGGTTGATAAAAACGCTTTTAAGATTATCGTTGATTCAACAGTATTATCTTGACAAACAGTTACCATCGAAATTCGACTTGTTCTGCGAAATGTTCCGCTGATCAATTTCTATTCAAAGTATATTGACAGACTAATAATTATTAGTTATAATAAAGCTAATGATTATTAGTCTTTTGCTTTGGAGGAATATATGACAACAAGAGATCGAATACTGAATGAAGTTCTGACGCTGTTTGCCGAGAATGGCTACGACGGAACAAGTGTGGAAGAGATCGCCGAGAAGGTCGGAATCAAGGCGCCGTCGCTGTACAATCATTTCAAGGGCAAGGAGGATATTTTGAATGCGCTGATCGATATGGCAGAAGCGCGTTATGAGGAATTCTTCGGCTCGGACAAGCATTTCGGTAAGCTGCCCGAGAGCAAAGAGGAATTTATACAAACGTCGATACAAAAGATTTCTTTTACCATGAACGATCCGATGATCCGCAAAATGCGCAAATTCCTTGTGCGCGAGCAATTCAGAAACGAACGTTTTGCGGAGATCACCACAAAGCATCAGCTCAACGGAATCCAAGGAATGTATACGAAGATCATCGAAGGTATGATGAACGAAGGCTTGTTCAAAAAAGATGATTCCGAGCTGCTCGCGACCGAGGTAACCGCGCCTGTCGCTCTCTGGATTGCAAAAGCTGACAGGCAGCCGCAATGCGGGCAGGAAAGTATGGAAAAGATCGAAAGGCATATCCGTCATTTCTGTGACGCGTATATGATAGGGTGAGAAAATGAAAATCAGAACGAATACATTGACATCGGAATTATTTTTGGAGTTATACGCTTCTGTCGGCTGGGAACCGCCTTGTATCGAACAAGTACAAACCGCTCTCTCCCATACGCTTGCAACCTTTACGGCGTATGACGAAGAAACACCGGTCGGGATGGTGCGATTGATCGGCGACGGCGGAATGTCATTTTACATCTAGGATTTTGCAGTGATACCATCGTATCAGACAAAAGGCGTCGGTACGTTGCTTTTAAACGCTTTGGAAAAGTATATCAAAGATAGTATCACACCCGATTGGGCGGTCAGCTTAGAGCTGATCAGTTCCAAAGAAGCGGTTCCGTTTTATCAAAAACACGGCTTTGAAGAACGCCCCTGCGATTGGGACGGACCCGGTATGTTTAAGATGATAAGGAGATAAAAGAGATGTTAAGAATTGAAGGATTAACGAAAACCTACGGAGAAAAGAAAGCGGTGGACGAGCTTTCGCTGCACATCCGCCCGGGCGAGATATACGGCTTTATCGGGCACAACGGCGCGGGCAAGACCACTACGCTTAAAAGCGTCGCCGGGATACTCGGCTTTGACAAGGGAGAGATCTTCATCAACGGAAGCTCGATTATGAAAAATCCGGTGGAATGTAAACGACAGCTCGCCTATATTCCCGACAATCCCGATCTGTACGACTTTATGAGCGGTATCAAATATCTGAATTTTGTCGCGGATATCTTCGGCGTATCCTCCGAGGAACGTCAGGAGAAGATACGCAAATACGCTGACGTCTTTGAACTGACAAAGGATCTGGCGCAGCCGATCTCCTCCTATTCGCACGGCATGAAGCAAAAGCTGGCGGTGATCTCCGCGTGGATCCATTCGCCGAGGCTGATCATCATGGACGAGCCTTTTGTCGGTCTCGATCCGAAAGCCGCGTTCAAGCTCAAAGAGATGATGCGCGAGCACTGCGACAACGGCGGCGCGATATTTTTCTCGACCCATGTGCTGGAGGTCGCCGAAAAGCTCTGCGACAAGGTCGCCATTATCAAGCAGGGCAGGCTGATCAAATCAGGCACGATGGAAGAGGTCAGAGGCGACGAGAGCCTCGAGGAAGTCTTTCTGGAACTGGAGGCGGAGTAAATGCTGAAGGTGCTGTTGAAAAAGCAGATGACAGAGGTTTTCCGAGGCTTTTTTTACAACCGCAAAACCAACAAGGCGCGGTCAAAGGCTAACCAAATCGTTCTGTTTAGTCTCTTCGCGTTTTTGATGGTCGGAGTCCTCGGCGGCAGCTTTACCGCCGTTGCCTTAGGCGTATGCTTCGGATTGACCTCCGCAGGTATGGGGTGGCTGTACTTTGTGCTGATGAGCGGTATCGCCGTTGTTCTCGGCGCGTTCGGCAGCGTATTCAACACCTATTCGGGACTGTATCTGCCGAAGGATAACGACCTGCTGCTATCCATGCCGATACCGGTCAGGACTATAATTGTTTCAAGACTGCTGAACGTGTACCTGCTCGGCGCGATGTACTCGGGCGTTGTGATGCTGCCGACGCTGATCGTCTACTGGGTGATCGTCGGCGCTGCGATACAGAATGTGATATGCGGAATCGTCCTGTTCCTTATCATAACGATCATCGTGCTGATACTCTCCTGCCTGCTCGGCTGGATCGTCGCCAAAATCAGCTTGAAGCTGAAAAACAAGAGCTTTATCGTCGTGCTGATCGCGCTCTCATGTATCGGCGGCTACTATTTTATCTATTTCAAAGCACAGATATGGATCAGGGAGCTTGTCGCCAACGCCTCGGTTTACGGAACAAATGTCAAGGACTCTGCCTACGGCTTGTATTTGTTCGGCAGGATCGGAGAGGGAGATTTGATCGCAACGGCGATATTCGCCGCGGCGACAACTCTCCTGCTTGCGCTTACGATATTCATTTTGTCGCGCGGATTCCTCAAGCTCGCGACCTCGACGGCGAGTGTCGGCAAGGTAAAGTATCACGAGAAAACCGTGAAAGAAAAATCGGTGTTCGGCGCGCTGCTGACAAAGGAATTTGCGCGCTTCACCACAAGTCCGAACTATATGCTCAACTGCGGGCTGGGCGTACTGCTCCTGCCCGTCCTCAGCGTTTTTCTGCTGATCAAAGGCGCGGATATACTCACGATGCTCACAACGGCTTTAGGCGACAGAACGAACCTTGCCGCACTGCTGCTCTGCGCTGCGCTGATGCTGCTTTCCGTTATGAACGATATGGCGACGCCTTCGGTTTCTCTCGAGGGAAAAAACATATGGATCCCGCAGTCGATGCCGGTTGAAGCCAAAACCGTGCTGAAAGCAAAAACCGCTATGCAGCTGATTTTAACGCTGATTCCCATGCTGTTTGCGGTCATATGCGCCGCGGTCGTTTTGCAGGCTTCCGTCGCGGAAAAGCTCATGATCTGCGTTTTGCCGCTGATCTTCACGGTGTTTTCAGCTGTGTTCGGATGCTATATCGGAGTGATGCATCCGGTCATGGTATGGACGACTGACATTATCCCGATCAAGCAGAGTGGAGCGGTGGCGATCTCGTTGTTCGGCGGCTGGGGCTTTGTCGCCTTGTTCGCCTTACCGTATTTGCTGATTGGACAGATCATCGGTCTTGTGCCGTATCTGATTTTCTGGGCAGTCATCTATACAACCGCGTCCGCACTGTTATATCGCAGGCTGATCACTAAGGGAGCCGAAGTTTTTTCAAGATTGTAAAAAAAAGGAGCTATTATGGAGTTATTTACGGAAAGATTGATTTTGCGTCCGTGGAACGAGTCGGACGCCGAGAGCTTATATGAATACGCAAAGGATGACCGCGTCGGTCCGATTGCCGGATGGCCGGTACATACGAGCGTGGAGAACAGCCGCGAGATCATCAAAAGCGTTCTGTCCGCTCCAGAGACCTACGCCGTTTGTCTGAAAGACGACAACAGGGCGATCGGCAGTGTCGGGCTGAAGATCGGCAACCAAAGCAATTTGGATTTGACGGATACCGAGGGAACGATCGGCTACTGGATCGGCGTGCCGTTCTGGGGACAGGGCTTGATTCCCGAGGCAACAAGAGAGATCATCCGTCACGCCTTTGAGGATCTTAGCCTTAAAACACTTTGGTGCGGTTATTTCGACGGCAACGAAAAGTCCAAGCGCGTGCAAGAAAAATGCGGCTTTACCTATCACCACACTAACAAAGATATCCACTGGCAGCTGACGGACGATATCCGAACGGAGCATATCACACGGCTGACAAAAGAAGAGTATTTGGAGAATCGGTAAAATGAAAACTGTCATTATTCACGGTCAGAGCCACAAGGGCTCAACATATCATATCGCGCGCATATTAGCGGACAAAATCGGCGGGGAGATAACCGAGTTCTTTCTGCCGCGCGATTTCGGAGAATTCTGTTGCGGATGTACACAGTGCTTTGTAAAGGATGAGAAGAAATGCCCTCATTACGAAAAGCTCGCTCCGATCACCGAAGCGATCGACAACGCTGATGTAATTATTCTCGCAAGCCCCGTATATGTGTATCACGCAACAGGCGCAATGAAAGCGTTTTTGGATCACTACGGCTGGCGCTGGATGGTTCACCGTCCCGAAGAAAAAATGTTCAAAAAACAGGGCGTCTGTATTTCCACTGCCGCTGGCGGGGGAATGAAATCCACCAATAAAGATATGGCTGACAGCCTTTTCTACTGGGGCGTTGCCAAAGTTTATAAATACGGGATCGGCGTGGCGGCTATTGACTGGAACAAAGTAAGCGACAAAAAGAAATCCTTGCCAAAGTTTATAAATACGGGATCGGCGTGGCGGCTATTGACTGGAACAAAGTAAGCGACAAAAAGAAATCCTCAATAGAAAACGCTACGGATTCTGTAGCAAGGAAAATCATTAAACGAAACGGCAAAGTAAAACCAAGCTTTAAAACAAAGGGATTCTTTCTCCTGATGCACTTTTTACAGAAAAAGGGTTGGAATGAAGCGGACGTGAAGTATTGGAAAGAAAAGGGTTGGACTGAAAAGAAACGTCCGTGGAGATAAAAACGATAGCCGTGATCAACTTGCCGAACGGGATAACACTTCTCAGAATACTGTGCAGCCTCACTCTGCTGTTCGTTTTCCCGTTGACGCTGACATGGATCGATTTGAGATACAGTGCGGCTGTTATCTGTGCGGTCGCGACAACAGCGGCTGTTTATGAAGGATATCTGATCTACGCCGGAAGAACAGCTTAGCAATGAATTATTATCGATAAATCGGATTTTGAAGGAGGTAATCATAGTGAATGAATTTAACGAATATGTTCGTGAGGTTTTTTCCGCAACAGGTGATATTGTTATAAAGTCCATGATGGGCGGATATCTTGTATACCTCAATGGTAAACTGATAGGTGATATTTGCGGTAACGAATTGTTTTTGAAGAGAACGCCGACATCGGACAGGCTGCTTGCAGGTTGCGAACTGCGTTATCCGTATAAAGGTTCAAAAACACTGATGTATGTATTTGATAGATTTGAAGATACAGCGCTTGTTACGGAACTTCTGGATGGTATGTATACAGAGCTTCCGGAAAAGAAACCCACAAAAGCCAGATGAGAAAGATAATTCGGAAGTTGTAAGACAGTTGGGAGAAGTGAGATGTATATTGTCAAAGCAGAAGCATATCAGGCAGAAAAAATCGTAGATATGTCTGTCAGAGCTTTTGAAACAGATGTAAATGTCGGCGGGGCAAAAGGTGATTGTCCGCCTGAATTTGATTCGGTAGAATGGCATAGACAAATGGCTCGGGAGGGGCATTTGTATCTGGCAATGATAGATAATGATTTGGTAGGGGCAGCCATTGTATTTCCGGATGAAACAAAACGCAGCGTATACATTGGCAGGATTTTTGTTGACAGCGTCTATCATAGAAAAGGTTACGGAATTTGTTTAATGGATTGCATAGAAAAGAATTTCCCATGGTCTGCTGAGTTTCATCTTGATACCCCATGTTGGAATGAGCGTACAAATGCTTTTTACAAAAAATTAGGCTATCGTATCATAAAGGTTGAGGATGGTTTCGTCTTTTACCGGAAAAGAAAAAACGAACCTAATATCATTCAGAGTTTTACATAAAGCTAAATGAAGGAG
>ONDL01000030.1 GCA_900316555.1 uncultured Eubacteriales bacterium
AGTACATATATGACCGCCACACGATGCGCAGGAAGCGCACCAAGAACGAAATCGGTATCCATTCTGTACGCGGCGGCACAATCGTCGGCGAGCACGAGGTGATTTTCGCGGGACACGATGAGGTAGTTACGATCACCCATCAGGCGCAGTCCAAGGAAGTATTCGCTGTAGGTGCGGTAAACGCCGCTGTATTCCTCGCAAAGCAGGGTGCGGGTATGTATTCAATGTCCGACCTGTTAGCGGATAAGTTTTAATTAAATAAAAAATTAGCCGGCTCGGAACAACAGTGTTCTGAGTCGGTTTCTATATAAAGAAAAAGAGACGGCTGAAAAACCGTCTCTGATGGTCGAGGTGACAAGATTCGAACTTGCGACCCCATCGTCCCGAACGATGTGCGCTACCAAACTGCGCTACACCTCGAAAAAAACAGCCTCGAGAAACTCGAGGCTATTGGCAGCGGAATAGGGATTCGAACCCCAACAAACAGAGTCAGAGTCTGTCGTGCTACCGTTACACCATTCCGCTAAGTTGTTTGCATCCCGTATGCAACGTCAATTATTATATATTATTTTTGCCTGTTTGTCAAGGGTATTTTTAAATTAATTGCTTCTTTTTTTCAGAATTCTGATATCTCTGCCAAAAAAGTTCAGCTTTTCCGCTTCGCCGTTCAAACGTGACACCA
Organism: uncultured Eubacteriales bacterium; assembly: GCA_900316555.1. GTDB lineage: Bacteria > Bacillota > Clostridia > Oscillospirales > Acutalibacteraceae > Ruminococcoides. The sequence continues at coordinate 683 of ONDL01000030.1, forward strand.
GTCTGTTCGAATAAGTCTTCTCCAGCTCGCGCATTGTGAAGTTTGTGTTTATGATAACGGGCTTGCGTGTGAGCAGGCGGGAGTTGATCAGGTTGTAAATGTGCGAAACTGAGAACTGGCTGATAAATTCCGTGCCGAGGTCGTCGATAATCAGCAGGTCGCAGTCTGTAGCCATGTCGAGAAGTTCGTCGGTTTCACTTCTCTGGCGCATCTGACTTTCGTAGTGAGCAATAATAGCGGGCGCTGAAACATAAATAACGCCGTAGCCTCGTCTGATAACCTCGTTTGCTATCGCCAGGGAGAGGTGGGTTTTGCCGAGTCCTGTCGCACCGCACATCAGCAGGCTCTTTGATTCGGTTGTAAAATTATTTGCGTATCCTTTACAGTAGCGAACGACGCGTTCCATGTGCTGACGCGGATTTATTCCGTTTACGTCTGTTTCATCGGGGTAGAGGTCGAGCTTAAAGCTGTCAAAGGTCGAAAGCCTGAGCGGAGCGTGGCGGTTCAATTCCTCACACGCACATTCGGTAAGTGTTTGCTTCAGACAGGTGCAGATAAGCGTTCTGCCGTTCTCATCGTAATATCCTGTATCAGAGCATCGCTTGCAGGTATAATCGGGCTCGAGCGCGTCTGAGGTGTATCCGTTTGAAACCAGAAGCTGATTAAGATCATCCTGCATCGCAAGGTTCTCTCTTTTCAGCTTTTCAAGCTCCGCATTAACATTGCCGCCTGAAACAACAGCTCTTGCGGCTCTGATTCCGCTGGCAGCTATTCCTTTTTCAAGCTCGGCTGCTCTCGGAAGCTTTGCGAAAATCTCCGCGCGTCTGAAATCCGAATCGCGTTTTGCAGCCAGTCGTCTTTGAGCCAGCTTATCGGCTGCCTTTTTTTGAATTCTGATGCTGTATCCCATGGCAAACTCCAGTTTTATTCGTAATCTTCAAGTCTGTTTATCTGTTCAAGCTCGTCGATATCATAAGAGCTTGAGGTTAAGGCAGGCTCTTTTTTCTTTTTTGCGTTTTCAAAATCAGCAAGGTCGTTTTTGTTCTGAATGCCGTTGTTGTGCCAGCGCTTCAAAATACCGTCTATGTAGTTGAATTTCATTTCACCTTTTGAGTCCACACAGCGCTCATACGCTTCACGCAGCATATCGGGAGAGAACTTCCAATCTGTGACCCATGTGCTGCAATAATCGAGCTGTTTTTTGCTGGGTGAGCCGGCATTTTTCAGACCGAATGCCGAGGCGACGATTGAATAGCATTTTGTACGCTGAGTAGCAAGCCTTATTTTATTGTCTGCTTCCTCAACAGAATTAACGCCGTCGTTTGCCCATGAAACGCCGAGCCGTTCAATCGTTCTCATGTTGCCCTTGTCAATACTGATTGCGTACTGGATAAGCATGAGAATAACGTCGAGAGGCAGTCCGCAGGTGTCCTTGAGCATCAGCAGGGTAGAGATATCCGCGTTTGATAGCACCTTGCCGAGGGCGGTCTGAGCTTCGCTGACAAGAATTTTCAGCTCTTCGTCGACTGCCAACTGCTGAACCGTAAACACATAGTCGGGTTTTTGCGGTTTTGTAACAGTGAAACGGGGTTTTTCGGGTTCTGTCGACGGCGCTTCCGCGACAGTTTTTTCTTCGAATACAGGCTCGTCCTGTGTTGTTGATAATTCTACTATAGAATTATTAACAGGCGTGTAAACCTGATCGCTTTTTTGCAAAATACCCATATTGACCCAGTAATCCAGAGCCTCGGGAATATCAGTTACATTCACGCCCGTACAGGCAGAGATATCCTTGTTATCAAGCTCCTTGTCAGCGTTTCGCAGCACATAGAGCAGTACCTTAAGCTTTACGCCGTCAGAGAATTTAAGCCCCTCGTCGACAATTTTTGAGGGCACAGCGAAAACGGAGCGCCATGCTCCGAGATTTATCGTTACCGACATTCTATCTACTTCCTATATCTTATTCAGACTTTAGTATACCATATAAAACCATGTTTGAAATAAGAAAATAGAATTATACAAATTTTTGTCCCGATAAAAAACTGCCGCCGAGAAACCTCAGCGGCAGATAATTTTTTTAATTTTTGCTGTGACCGACGATCTGAATGAGCAGGTCAAGGATTTTAACATAAATCCAGAGAACGGTGAAGGCAAGGCCAAATGCCGCTGACCACTCGTATTTTGCGGGAAGCTTGTTTGTTACAACGTGATCGATTGTGGCAAAGTCAGTGATAAGGAACAGGCTCGCGATGATAATAGAGATAATCGTAAGTCCGAGAGAAATCCAGAAGTTTCCGAGAATGCTCGCTACAAAAGGTCTGGTAAAGGGAATGAGGTATCCGAGGAAGCTGATGATCGAAACGCTTATCATTGTGACGAAAAGTGAGAGCATAACCATTCTGAATTTCTTGGTTACCTTGATAATTTTTGCCGAATAGAGGATTCCCATCGTCAGAACGATAGCGACTGTAATTACGAGCGCCAGAAGACCGAGATACTCATAACCCTTGATGACGGTAAATACGATAAACGAAATCACGAAGCCCTGGCAGAACGAGTAAATCGTGCCGGTAACAGGGATAATCGGTCTTGCAAACGCGGAAATGATCTGAGTGATTATTGCCAGAATAGAGGCGCCTACGAAAAATCCGAGCTGCATGAAGGATGTGCTGACCTCAAAGCCCTTGTAGTTGAATGCCAGTTCCTGCGGCTGGTTTGCGAAGATAGTCGCGTTCATAACCAGGTACGCCATCATTCCTGCGACGGTGACGAGAAGGAAGAAGGCTGTCTTGATCGTGATTCTGCCGTAGCCTGCCGCTTTCTCATCGTAGCCGGCTCTTTCCTCAACCTTATTCAGACGGTTGATAACGGGGTTCGATCTGAAAAAGGATTGCTTTTCTTTTGCGGCTGTGCTGCTGGTGTTGTTTTTGTTCGTGCTATTCATAGTTTACCTCCTGTTTATTTTCTGTAAAGCCTGTCTGTTTCATAGGCAGGCTCAGTGGTCAAACGGATGCCGAGCTTCTTGAGAGTGCGGGTATCTGTTTCCGAGAGGATAACAGTCGCATGAGCTTCGGTGTCACGCAGCTTCGGCAGCTGTGCCATAGCGAGCTTTGCGGTCGGATTCGTTACGGCAGACATCGAAAGAGCGATAAGGATCTCGTCGGTGTGGAGCCTGGGGTTGTTAGAGCCGAAGTTCTCAACCTTCAGCTTCTGGATAGGCTCGATTACCGCCGCGTCGATGATATCGACCTCTTTCGGGATTTTCGCGAGAGATTTGAGAGCGTTGAGCAGCATTGCGGCACAGGCTCCAAGAAGATTAGTCGTCTTGCCCGTGAGGATCCTTCCGTCAGCCAGCTCAATAGCCGCTGCGGGCGCGCCTGTAGCCTCGGCTTTGTCAAGGGCGATGGCGACAACCTTGCGGTCGTTGGTAGTCAGTTTGTTCTGTTTCATCAGCAGACCGATTTTGTATGCCTCGTCAACAGCTCCGACGCCCTTGGTGTGATTGCAGAGAGCGGCGTAATAGCGGCGGATAATCTCCTGATTCGCGGCGGCACAAACGGCTTCGTCGTCGATAATGCAGTTGCCCGCCATGTTAACGCCCATATCGGTAGGCGATTTATAGGGAGATTCTCCGAGAATCTGCTCGAACATGGTGTTGAGAACAGGGAAGATCTCAATATCGCGGTTATAGTTTACGGTGGTTTTGCCGTAAGCCTCAAGATGGAACGGGTCAATCATATTTACATCGTTCAGATCGGCTGTAGCGGCTTCATAAGCGACGTTAACAGGGTGCTTGAGCGGAAGGTTCCAGATAGGGAAGGTTTCAAACTTTGCGTAACCAGCCTTAACGCCGTGCTTGTGCTCGTGGTAGAGCTGAGAAAGACAAACCGCCATTTTTCCGGAACCGGGGCCGGGTGCGGTGATTACGACCAGCTTTCTGGAGGTCTCAACAAAATCATTCTTGCCGTAACCCTCGTCGCTGACGATCAGATCCACATCGGTGGGATAATTCGGGATAGAGTAGTGGTGGTAAACGTTTATTCCGTTGCCGATCAGATGCTTTTCGAACTTTACGGCTGTGGGCTGTTCTGCAAAACGTGTGAGCACGACGGAATTGACGCACAGGCCGCGGCTGCGGAACAGATCGATCAGACGGAATACGTCAAGGTCGTATGTAATGCCCAGATCGCCGCGAACCTTGTTTTTTTCGATATCATCGGCGTTGATTACAATTACTATTTCTGCTTCATCTTTGAGCTGCATGAGCATCTGCAGCTTTGAGTCGGGCTTAAAGCCGGGCAGAACCCTTGAAGCGTGGTAGTCGTCAAACAGCTTGCCGCCGAACTCGAGATACAGCTTTCCGCCGAATTTATCGATTCTGTCACGGATATGCTGCGATTGCGTTTCCAGGTATTGATTATTATCAAATCCTATTTTCATATCTTAACCTCCTGAGAGATAAAACTCTGTTTAATTATATCACCTATATTTACAAAAATCAATTATTTTTTCATAGCGGGTGCATAACGAATTTATCGGAAAATAAAAAAATTATAAGATAAAGAGTGACTTTTCATTAATGTTGTGATATAATAACCATGTATTTGCCTAAACAGGTATTTTTAGGAGTGAAAATATGAAAAGAATAATCGAAGTTTTATTGTCCGCGCTCGTGCTTTCAACGGCTGTTATGACCGGATGCGGACAGTCGTCATCATCTTCATCATCTCAGTCGTCAGCGGCAACCGAAAAGACCGCCACATCAGCCACATCAGCGGCGTCGTCAAAAAGCTCGGGCTCAGAAAGCTCAAAAACCGACAGCTCAGCAGAGGAATCCTCTGTTGCGGGAGGCTGGAATATTGACGAAGACGTCAAGCCTGTTGTTACAAAGGAACAGAACGAGGAGTTCAGGAAGTCGATCAATTCCTTTGACAGCCTTAACATGGAGCCTGTTGCTTTGCTCGCTCAGCAGGTTGTAAAGGGCACCTATTCAGCTTTCCTTTGTCTTGACACGACCGTCGCCGACAATCCTGTTACAACATGGGATATTGCGGTTACATACACCGACCTCTACGGAAAGGCCAAGCTCACTTCCATTATCGAGGTTCACCCCGATAATGTTAAAACCGCTGAGTCAGCGGGCGAAGCTCTTGTGGATTCGTGGGAGACCGTCGAAATTACCGAAGGCGCTGTTCTGGAGGACTCACTCAAGGAAGCTCTCGACAGTGTTATGACCAAGGAATACACGCCTATAACGGTTCTGGGCACACAGGTCGTATCGGGCACAAACTATGTTCTGCTTGTTCAGGAAAAGGAGGACGGCAAGCCCGTGAACTATGTGGTCGAGCTCAACGTCGACTCCGAGGGAAAAGCCGAGCTTGTAAAAGAGGCTGTATTTGATTTGAATTACTACCTGTCAATATATAATTGACAAAGCGGATTTTAATGCTATAATATCTATGGAACCGAAGTTCCCGACAGTTCGTTTGCGCCATCCTGTCGTTAAATAAAACCAGGGCATCTGAAGCGCGGGATAACTGCGCCCTGCAATAATAATTGTATTGAGATGCGTCTGTCTTGGCAGGCGCATTTTTATTTTTGGAAGTGAAAGAATGTATCTGCTGAAAACAAAAGCAGCGTTTGACAGCGCGCATTTTCTGTCGGGCTATAACGGCAAATGTTCAAATATCCACGGCCACCGCTGGACGGTAGAGGCCTGCGTCTGCAGCGAAAAACTGATCGATAATGGCGAGAAGAGAGGAATGGTTATCGACTTCGGCGACCTCAAGCGCGAACTGAGAGCGCTTGCCGACAGCTTTGACCACGCGCTCATTATCGAGAAAAACAGTCTAAAGCCAAAAACAATGGAAGCGCTCCGTGATGAAAACTTCCGTGTTATCGAGTTTTCGTTCCGTCCGACAGCCGAGAACCTTGCAAGATATTTTTATGTGGCTCTGCGCGAGAAGGGTCTGCCTGTCAGGAGCGTAACCGTATATGAAACGCCCGATAACTGCGCTGTTTACGAGGAGGAGCCATGCTTGAGGTAGTTGAAAGGTTCGTAAGTATCAACGGCGAGGGAGCTCACGCGGGAGAATTGGCGGTTTTTATTCGCTTCAAGGGCTGCAATCTCTGCTGCTCATACTGTGATACGGCATGGGCAAACGAGCCTGACGCAAAAGCATCACCGACCTCAGTAGAAGAGCTCGTCAGATGGGTTAAATCCGTCAACGTCCGTAACGTCACCCTTACAGGAGGCGAACCGCTGCTGCAAAAGGATATTGAGCCGCTTGTTGCCGCGTTGAAGGATTGCCGCGTCGAGATAGAAACAAACGGCAGTGTGCCGTTCTCACGGTTAGCGGAGATTGAACACAGACCCGTATTCACAATGGACTACAAGCTGCCCGGCAGCGGTATGGAAAATCACATGAATACCGCAAACTTCGCGCTGCTGAACAGTCACGACAGTGTAAAATTCGTTGTCGGAAGCGAAGAGGACTTGAACAGAGCGGCTGAAATAATAGATAGATTTAAGCTAATCGACCGCTGCCACGTTTATTTCAGTCCCGTATTCGGCAAAATCGAACCCGCGCGTATTGTTGAATTTATGACCGAAAGAAACCTGAACGGTGTCAGAATACAGCTCCAACTCCATAAGTTTATCTGGTCGCCCGAAAAGAGAGGTGTTTAATATGGATACAAAGGCAATCGAAGCACACGTAAAGGGAATCCTCGAGGCAATCGGTGAGGATCCCGACAGGGAAGGCTTGCGCGAAACTCCCCAAAGAGTCGCGAAAATGCTCGGGGAAATGCTTGAGGGCATAGCGTATTCCAACCACGAAATAGCCGAGATGTTCGGCAAGACCTTTGATAATGACTGTCTGCCTGAGTCAGAAAACGCTGTTATAATGCGCGACATAACCGTATTCAGCTATTGCGAGCACCATCTCGCGCTGATGTATGACATGAGCGTCAACGTCGCCTATGTTCCGCGCGGAAAGGTTCTCGGACTGAGCAAAATCGCGCGTATTTGCGATATGGCTGCAAAGCGTCTGCAGTTACAGGAACGTATCGGAAGGGATATAGCTGAGATCATATCCGAAGCGGCGGACACTCCCGATGTCGGCGTTACGATCAGTGGCTGTCACAGCTGCATGACCGCGCGCGGCATAAAGAACTCAAACGCAAAAACATATACTACTACATATCTCGGGGCGTTCAGGGACGACGCGGCTCTCCGTGAGCTGTTGAGATGAGGAGAATAATATGAAGGCTCTTGTTTTATTCAGCGGCGGAGTTGACAGCACGACCTGTCTTGCGCTCGCTGTGGAAAAATACGGAAAAGAAAACGTCCTTGCTCTCTCTGTCAGCTACGGACAGAAGCACAGCAAGGAGCTTGAGGCGGCTCAAAGAATAGCTGAATACTACGGCGTACAGCTGAAAAGGCTCGATTTATCCGTCATATTTGAGGATAGCGGCTGTTCTCTGCTCAAAGGCTCAGAGGACGAAATTCCCAAGGAAAGCTATGCCGACCAGCTCTCAAAGACCGACGGAAATCCCGTGTCCACATATGTTCCTTTCAGAAACGGACTGTTTCTCTCGGCAGCGGCTAGCGTCGCGCTTTCAAACGGCTGCGGAGAGATATATTACGGCGCTCACAGCGACGACGCGGCAGGCAACGCTTATCCCGACTGTTCGCAGGCGTTCAATGATTCCATGAACATGGCGATATACCTCGGCAGCGGAAATCAGCTCAACGTAACAGCGCCGTTTATCGGAATGACAAAGGCTCAGGTCGTTGCTCAGGGATTAAAGCTGGGCGTACCGTACGAAATGACCTGGAGCTGTTATGAGGGAAAGGAAAAGCCCTGCGGCGTATGCGGTACATGCCGCGACAGGATCGCAGCGTTCAGAGCAAACGGAATCGAGGATATTATATGAGAAATGACAATTTAACCTTATTAGGCAATAAAAACGTTCAGTACTCGTCGGACTATTCTCCCGAGGTGCTCGAAACCTTCCGCAACAAGCACCCCGAGAACGACTATTTCGTAAAGTTCAACTGTCCCGAGTTTACGAGCCTGTGTCCGATTACGGGACAGCCCGACTTTGCGACGATTTATATTTCATACATTCCCGACGAGCTGATGGTGGAGAGCAAGTCCTTGAAGCTGTATCTTTTCAGCTTCCGCAACCACGGCGACTTTCATGAGGACTGCGTGAACATCATCATGAAGGACTTGATAAAGCTGATGGACCCGAAATACATCGAGGTCTGGGGAAAGTTCTTGCCGCGCGGCGGAATTTCCATCGACCCGTATTGCAACTACGGCAGAAAAGACACCAAGTGGGAGAAGCTCGCCTGGGAACGTCTTTCAATGCACGATATGTACCCCGAGCAGGTCAATAACAGATAAAAAAAGCGCCGTCGAAGGCGCTTTCAATTTATAATATATATCCCGTTACGAACCGCATCGGCGTTATTTGTAAAAGGTCGAAGCTCAGCGCCTGATCTGATGAAACGAAATTCATGGAGCGGTACTCGCCGTTTTCGCTGCAGATGCAGTAAAAATGCAGTCCTCTGAAGCCTTTGTTCCACGCGCAGACGATGCCGATTTTGCCGTCAGTCAGGGAATTTTTGAAGTGCTTAACCGAAATATAATTCTTATAAGGAATATTATTCTTTTTGAAGTATCTTTTCAGGCTGAACGGCTTTGTCCCGAATACTCCGAAAAGCCATGGCATTCCGAGCTTTTCCATGGCGCGCAGCAGGTCTGAAAACTCCGCGTCGATTCCCTTGAAAACAAGCGCGTTGTAGAGCGCAACGACACCGCAGCCCACCTTTGAAACAGGCTTGCGGCTTTTGCCGTAGCACAGCTGAGAGATTGGATTGTTGCATTGTCCGTAAATAAATTCCCTCTTCATAAATACGCACCTTGTGTTTTTGGAATTTTGTGATATAATATCAAATAGAAATTTTTAGGGGAGAGATTATGAAAAAACTGATCATATCGGTACTTATTGCCGTTTCTCTTATTTGCTTTTCAGGCTCTGTTTCAGCCGCTTCGCCCGACGAGGCGGTAATGATCTCACAGCAGGACGGCCTGACTCCGCTGTACACCACAGCGCCCGACAGTTCGCTCAAAGACCATTCCAACCGCATGAGCCGCGAACAGGGAATACTTTTTTACACACAGACAACCGCTCTCGCACTGATAGCGGGTTATCTTATTCTATTTAAGGTAAAGGGTATTCCTCACGGCGAAAAAATGCACAGACGAAGAAGAAAGGACGGCTGACTGCCGCCCTTTAATTTTTTAGCGCAGACGCTTAAAGAAGCTCTTCAGCAAGCCGGCACATTCCTGTTCCATTATTCCTCCGCTGTAAGCGGGTTTGAAATTGAACGGCATCTCGAACAGATTTGTAATAGTGCCGCAGGCGCCGTTTTTGAAATCGTACGCGCCAAAGTACACCTGGGGAATATGCGCGTTAAGAATCGCGCCCGCGCACATTGGGCACGGCTCAAGTGTTACATAAATCTCACAATTCCACAGCCGCCAGCCGCCGAGTGCTTTGCAGGCGTTGTTTATCGCGTCAATCTCCGCATGGAGAAGGGCGTTTTTTTCTTTTTCGCGGCGGTTCCTGCCGGTTGCGATTACCTCGCCGTTTCTCGTAACAACCGCTCCGACGGGCACCTCGCCGTCGTCGTACGCTTCCTTTGCCATTTCAAGCGCCAGAAGCATGAATTTATTGATATCCGTACTCATGTTTATTGGTTAAGTGGTGTTAAACAAAGGATTGTAAATGTCAGAAAAACGCTCATTGAAATCATGACTCCGGGATTGACCAGAAACGCGCTCATTTTGTTTTTCAGCGTGAGCAGCTCAGCGCCTTTTTCAATCGGCTTTTCTTTGTCGCTCAGTGAAAAACTTACCTTTTTGCTACGGGCGAGATAAATAAACGAGAGAACTCCCGAAACAAGGAAAAGCAAAACGATAATCAGCTGGATAATTGTAAGCTCTCTTTCGTCCAGATTGCTGTTAGTGTAGAGGATCGTGAACAATATGGCGTAGAAATTATTCATGAAATGAAGCAGGATAGACGGCAGAATTGAATCGGTGATGATGTCGATATATCCGAAAATCAGACCGACGGGCAAGGTGAAAACGATCTGAGTTGTGTTTGAGTGCATTGCGCTGAACAAAATTGCCGAAGCGACAACCGCGAAGGCTCTGCCGTATTTTTTGAGCGAGCCCATAACCAAACCGCGGTACGCGAATTCCTCGGCAAAAGCGGGAACAATAGCTACGGAAATGATGTTCAGAATTATCTCGAACGGAGTCATCGCGGAGGATTCGACGCTGCCCGCGGTATTTTGCAGACCGAAAATCGAAAGGTTTGTTTCAAAGATATCGGCGGCATAATTAGAAGCCATTGCAACCGCCATTCCCATAAGTATCAGCGGAATGAGCGTAGTAGCGCCGACTGTTGTTTTGCCGAACGCTTCCCTGAACTTAAAGCCCGTTGCGGCAATAAACAGAATACCCGGAATAAACGCCGCGCCTACGCTGATAAAAATGTCCTGCAGCTGTGTCAGCGTCTCGTCTGTGCTTATACCGAGAGTCTGAAACAGAAGTAATAAGCCTATGGATAAGACGTACATCGTGGCAGTGTACGTGAGCGCGTAAAAACCGACGGCGGTGCATCTTTTTCTGAGCTTTTTTTGGGTGTCGCGTCTTATTGTATCCTCTGTAATTACAGGCCTTGGAATATACTGCCTGTACTGAGGGTAAGTGTATTGCTGCATATTATCAACTCCGCGTTTTATTGTACCATAGAACGGCGTTTTTTTCAAGGATAACATTACAAGAATGTAAATTGACAAACAGCCCCTTTGGTGGTATTTTGAAAGTGGAATATTCTGTCGTTTCAGAAAGGATTGAGAGATATGGTTACCGCGATGCTTTTTGCCGGCGGTATCGGCGCGAGAATGAAGTCGTCAGACCTGCCGAAGCAGTTTTTAGAGGTAGGCGGAAAGCCGATCATCGTTCACACAATGGAGCATTTTTCAAGGCACCCTATGGTTGACGGTATTGTGATCGCCTGCAAAGAGGATTGGATCGAGTACCTTGTGGAGCTTATCGAGCGTTTTTCCGTCAAGAAGATACGCTCTATAGTACCCGGCGGAGAAACAGGCTTTGCTTCTATCCACAACGGAGTTGTCGCGACAGCCGCTTTTTCGACAGAGCCCGAGGATATCATTCTCATCTGCGACGGCGTCCGCCCGATGCTGTCCGACCGCCTGATCACGGACTGTATTCTCGAGACCAAAAAGTACAAGACTGCTGTGCCCGTTACCCCGAGCATAGATTCTCTTCTGTACAGTCCCGACGGCGAAAACTGCAAAAAGAGCTACGACAGAAACACGATGTACGTCACGCAGGCTCCGCAGGGCTATATCATGGAGCGCATTCTCTGGGCGCATGACGAAGCCGAAAAGCGCGGAATAACCAACCCGATTTCATCAAGCGAGCTGTTTATCGAGCTGGGAGAGAGCGTCCATCTGTTCAAGGGAGAGCGTTTTAATATCAAGGTGACGACTCCCGAGGATCTGGTCACGCTCCGCGCGCAGTTTTATTACGAGAATTACAAGAAATTTGCCAAGGAAGAATTGAAGTATGGATTATAAAGTAAAGGATTGCGTCCTTCAAAGCATATACAGCGACGCCTATGAGATCGCGAACGCCGAAATTCCGTGGGACAAGCTCGTCGGTTCAACAGTACTTATCACGGGCGGCGGCGGATTTATCGGCGGCTATCTTGCGCTCGCGCTTCTCACAAGAAACGACGTCTACGGCTCAGATATCCGCGTTATTTCACTTGTCAGGAACGCCGAAAGAGCAGAGAAAAAGTTCGGAAAGCTTCTCAGACGCGGTGATTTTTCATTGTGCGTACAGGACGTAAACGAGGAAATCAAGGCTGAGCGCGCGGATTATATCATTCACGCCGCAAGTCAGGCGAGCAATATACAGTTCGAGAACGACCCCGTCGGCACAATCACCGCCAACCTTACGGGAACCGCGAATGTTCTTGATTTCGCAAAAAAGAGCGGCGCAAAGTCGACTCTCATCGTTTCAAGTCTTAAGGTATACGGAATTATTTACGGAAGTCAGGATAAAATCACCGAGGACGACAGCGGCTATATTGATTTTACTTCGTACAAAAACTGTTACGCTATGGGCAAGCGCGCTTCCGAAACCATCGCCGCGAGCTACTGCCGCGAGTACGGAATGAATGTCAAGTTAGCAAGACCTGCCTATATCTACGGCGCGGCGACTCTCGACGACGACAGGGTATGGGCGCAGTTTATCGCGAATGTTGTCAGAGGGCAGGATATCCTGCTCAAGAGCAACGGCGCCGCCAACCGTTCCTTCTGTTATGTCACCGACACGGCGACGGGACTTCTGACAGTGCTGCTCAAGGGTGAGAACGCCTTGCCGTACAATATTTCATGCGAGCTTTCGGATACAACGATACGCGGCTTTGCAAGGGCGGCCTGCGCGGCTTTTCCGGAGAGAAACATCAGCCTGAAATTTGCGAATCCCGCTGACGAGCAGGAACCTCAAAATCAGCCATCGCCGCTATGTCAGGTACCCGAAATTCTCGACAATAAGCGGCTCAAATCGCTCGGATGGCAGCCAAAAGTGTCGCTTACAGAGGGTATAAAAAGGGCAGTTGCTGTATTAGAAGAGCAAACAAAGTAGTAATTTCGTCTATTATACACAATCTGTTGTGTTCTTGTTGACAACAGCACAAAATGTGTGATATTATACAATAGTATAGATAAACTGTTTATTGTCCCTTTTAGTCGGATAATAAGCTTTTAACCTGTTAAGAAAATGGGGGTTATGATGAATACCGCTATTATTCTCGCCGGCGGTGTCGGCAGCCGTATGGGCGTCGACAGACCGAAGCAGTTTTTGATGGTAGAGGACAAGCCGATTATTTCCTATTGCTTTGATATCTTCCAGAAGCATGATGAAATTGACGCCATGGTTGTTGTTGTCAGCGAACAGTGGCAGGGTTTTGTTGAGGAGTACGCCGCGAAGTACGGCGTGAGCAAGATTTGCGGATACGCTCCGGCGGGAAAGACCCGTCAGCACTCCATTTACAACGGACTCAAGTGCATCGCCGAAAACGCGCCCGATACCGATATTGTTATCGTCCACGACGCGGCGCGTCCGCTTGTATCTGACAGGATCATCTCCGACTGCATTACAGGCGCAGCGGAATACGACGGCGCAATGCCCGTTATCACCGTCAAGGACACAGTTTACCAGAGTGCCGACGGCGCGAAAATCGACTGTCTGCTCAAGCGCAGCGAGTTGTTTGCGGGACAGGCTCCCGAGAGCTTCAAGTTCAAAAAATACTATCAGATACATAACGAGGTCAGTGACGAGGAAATCGGCGCTACTGCGGGCAGCAGTGAGATCGCTTACCGCCACGGCATGGAGATCCGTATGGTAAAGGGAAGCGAGCGCAACCTCAAAATCACCACTATCGAAGATTTGGAAACTTTTGAAACGATACTGAAAGGCGGCAATTGATATGGATACTATGAAGGCGAGAGTGTTAAGAGCTGTCGGCAATCTCGAGTACTGCGACTATCCCATGCCCGAGGTCAAGCCCGACGAGGTGCTTTTCCGCGTAAAGGCTTGCGGCATCTGCGGCTCAGATATCCCCAGGATTTTTGTAAACGGCACCTACCATTTCCCGACAATCCCCGGACACGAGTTCTCGGGTGAGGTCGCGGGCGTAGGTGACGAGAAATACAAGGATTTGATCGGCATGAGAGCTACCGTGTTCCCGCTGATTCCCTGTAAGACCTGCGAGAACTGCAACGACGGCAAGTACGAGATGTGCAAGAGCTACGATTATCTCGGCTCGCGCAGTGACGGCGCTTTCGCCGAGTATGTGAGAGTTCCGGTGTGGAACCTCGTTCCGATTCCCGACAGCCTTTCCTTCGAGGAAGCAGCTATGACCGAGCCCTGCGCCGTTGCGCTTCACGCGCTCAGACGCGCCCAGATTGAGGTCGGCGACAACGTGGTTATCTTCGGACCCGGCACGATCGGTATGCTTATCGCACAGTGGGCGAGAGCATGGGGTGCGAGAGTTCTCCTTGTAGGCACCGACGTAAACAACTGGGATTTCATCGAGAGCATGGGCTTCACCGAGTACTGCAACTCCTCCAAGGAGGACGCGATCGAGTGGGTAAAGAAGATGACAGGCGGCGTAGGCGCGGATATCGCAATCGAAGCTGTCGGCATCGCGCTCACAGCCTGCAACTGCCTTGAGGCTGCGGCTTCGGGCGGCAAGGTGATCTTTGTCGGCAATCCGCACGGCGATTTTACCTTCCCTCAGAACACATACTGGCAGATCCTCAGAAAACAGCTTTCCATTTTCGGCACATGGAACTCAGCCTACAGCGACACTCACAAGAGTGACTGGAACCTTGTTGTAGACGCTATGGCTAAGGGCATGATTGACGCCAAGAAGCTGATTACACATAAATTTGACCTTGAAACCATGGATAAGGGTCTTGATATCATGAAGAACAACAGCGAATTCTTTGCTAAAATCATGGTGGTAAATCAATAAAGAGGTATTGATATGAATGGAATGTTGTCACCTTCTCTGATGTGCGCCGACGCGCTGAATTTGCAGTCGGAGATAGAGGCGCTTGATAAGCTCGGCGTTGAATATATTCACCTTGATTTCATGGACAATCACTTTGTCCCGAATATCACTCTGAGCGCCGATCTGATCAAGGCGGTCAAGAGTGTGCTGGTGAATATGAAGCGCGATATTCACATCATGGCGTATCAGCCCGAGCAGTTCTTTGACAGAATGGATATCGGACAGGGCGATATTGTCGCCGTTCACTATGAGGCGTGCGACAATCTTCACGAGGTCATCACCGACATCAGACAAAGAGGAGCAAGCCCGTTTGTCGCTATCAGTCCGGACACAAAGCCCGAGGTTCTCGAGGATTTTCTCGACGAAATCGACGGCGTATTGCTTATGACCGTATACCCCGGATTTGCGGGACGTCCGATTGTTGAGGGCAGCTTTGACAAAATCAAGGCAGTCCGCAAGCTGCTCGACAGCAGGAGAGAGGGTATTCTCCTCGAGGTCGACGGTCACGTAAGCTGGGATCTGTGCGCTGAAATGCGCGCCTGCGGCGGCGATATGTTTGTGGCGGGTTCGTCCTCGCTCTATCAGAAGGGACTTGACCTTGCGGAAGCTGTTGAACGCATGAGAGCGTTAATTTCTTAAAAAACTAGGGGTGTATTTGTGGAATATCAGATTGAAGTAAAAGAGTTATCTATTGTCAAGAATAAAATGACTCTTACGATTATGGGAACGATTTCCGATCCGACCATCAATTCTCATTTTCTTTCAAATCCCAAGCTGGTGTTACATTTCAATAACGGCAAAGAGGACAGACGTATTCCGTTTGTCCTTTCGAATGTAACCCACATTGACGGAAAATGTTTTTTCTCGGGCAGATATAATTACCGTCTGGATCTGCTTTTCTGGAAAACCAGAAAGGAATGCCTGCCCTTTGAAATGTTCCTCAATCTCGGCTTTGCCGATTTTTACGAGGAAAAAATCCCTGTTGACCTGACTCCCGAGCTTTCGGAAACCGACAACAGGAATTTCAAGTATACGATTCACGGAAACAAGGTAGAGTTTCTGCCGGACAGGAAGAGAATCCAGCACAATCCTGTTGCGAAGTTCTTTGTTAAGCTTTTCAACGGAATTCTCAAGACAGTTCTCTTTATTCTCTCCATCGCGCTGATTCCGTTCTTTATCCTGGAGGCGCTTCTGCGCATGACAGGTATTATGAACCTGCCCGCGCGTTTCAATGACGAAAACCCGATCAAGCGTTTTGTAGCCTACATATTCTGGCGTTTTTCAAGAGTATCCACCACAGACCTCTCTATCTGGAAGGTAAAGAGATGGATATTCAGAAGATGCTTCGGCTTCTACAAGACCTTCTACAAGGTTCAGGACAAGAAGATTTCCTTTATCTCACTCAGACGCGATGATCTGTCAGGTAACTTCGCCTTTGTATACGACCAGCTCAAGGGTGATGACAGCCTCGACATCAACTTTATTCTCAATGAGCACACTATCGCTTATATGTCCTTCAAGGAGATCCGCGCATTTACGAAGGCATGCGCGACAAGCAAGGTAGTTGTGCTCGACGAGTTCACACCTCAGATCCACTATATCGATTTGAGGGAAGAGACCAAGCTGATTCAGCTCTGGCACGCCTGCGGTGCGTTCAAGACATTTGGCTTTACACGTCTTTCCAAGCCCAAGGGCTCGCCTCAGCCCACAAGAAACCACAGAAGCTACGACTTTGTCACCGTCAGCTCAACATACTGCAAGAAGTGCCACTCCGAGGGCTTCGGTATTGCTACCGATAATGTTGTTGCGACAGGTATCCCGAGAACAGACGTGTTCTTTGACGAAAATTACAAGGCGGCTGCGCGCAAGAAGTTCTACGACGCTCATCCGACCTTCAAGGGCAAGAAGATCATTCTCTTTGCGCCGACATTCCGCGGCATGGTCAAGGAGACCGCGTTCTATCCCACAGAGATGTTCGATATCAACGAGGTATGCTCCAAGATTCCCGAGGACTATGCGATTATTATCAAGCATCATCCCTTTGTCAACGACGTTCAGCCGATTCCCGACCGTTATGCGGACAGGGTAATTGACCTTTCGGCTGACAATGAGCTCAACGACCTTCTCTTTGTTACTGACGTAATTATCACTGACTATTCATCTCTCGTCTTTGAGGCGTCTCTGATTGACATTCCCATGATCTTCTACGTCTTTGATCTGGAAAAGTATATCAACGAACGCGACTTCTACTTTGACTTCAAGCTGTACGCACCGGGTAAGATCGTTTATTCGACCGAGCAGCTTATTGATTCGATCCGCAAAGAGGACTATTGCACTGAGAAGATTCAGCCCTTCGCGGATATGTTCTTCGATTATCGTGACGGCAGATCAACACAGAGAGTAGTCAAGCTGATTTACGATAATCTTAAATAAATTTCGAAAACCTATTGACAAAACTGGGCTTATTCGGTATAATATAAAGGCTGATGAAAATCAGATATGCGCCAATAGCTCAGCTGGATAGAGCAACTGCCTTCTAAGCAGTAGGTCAGGGGTTCGAGTCCCTTTTGGCGCGCCAATAGCGCCAAAAGGCGACTCGAAGGCGACCGTGCCCGCATTGCGGGTAAAAACGTCATGGTATGACGTTTTTAGGGAGAGAGCAGATGATGCTCTTTTGTTCGCACTGAACTACGCAAGCGAGAAGGACTTTTCCAAAAGTACAATGTACTTTTGGCGCGCCAATAGCGCCAAAAGGCGCGACAAGTGGCACCAAATTAATTTTGGTGCATATATGGTGGGATTAGCGTAGTTGGTTAACGCGCCAGTTTGTGGCACTGGAGACCGACGGTTCGAATCCGTCATTCCACCCCACTTGACTCATTAGTGTCGCCAAGCGGTAAGGCAACGGACTTTGACTCCGTCATCCGTGGGTTCGAATCCCGCCAGCCCAGCCAATAAATAGGGCACCCTAAACGGGTGCCTTAATTATTGACTATATAAATCGGCGGGATTCGAAGGCGACCGAGCCCGCCGCAGGCGGGTAAAAATGTCCCGGTGGGACATTTTTAGGGAGAGCGCAGATGAAACTTGTGACGGTGATACACGCCGCAGCAAGCGGGGCAGGTATTAAAGTATAAACCAACCCTACGCCAGCCCAGCCAACGCTCTAATTTTATATTAGGGCGTTTCTTTTCGCATAAAACCGCCAAAAACCGCATGAATGCTGAATAATTGACGCTTCAAAAGTCTGTTTATTATTATCCGTTTTTCTCACTTTCTAAACACTTAAAAACTGTAAAACTACACAGAAAATACACAGTAAAACACCAAGGTGAATTTTCTTTTGCATATCCGGTTTGATTTGTTTCAGAAAGTATGTTATAATACGTATTAATAGAAAGAAGGAAGGTATGATTATGAAAAAGGTATTATCAATTTTAGCTGTTTGTATGGCGGCTTCGATGTCGCTCTTACTCTGCGCCTGCGGTCAGAACGCTTCTTCGGATTCAACGGCTACAACTGCGGCTTCAACTAAAGCAACGGTTGCGACTGCCGCTTCTACAAAAGCTGATTCAAAGCAGTCTGCCGTTTCCGCAAGCTCAACCGTAAATAACAGCGAGCAGAGCGAAACGACTTCTAACGGACAGACTGACGATTCCGAGCAGCAGAAAGCCATCCGGAAGGCGACCGAAAATGCTGCATCTCTTTATGGTGAAGGTGACTGGAGAGTAGCATCAATTCAAGAGACAGTCGACTCAAATGGTTCCCCCTGTTATCGTGTAGGACTTATCAATTATTCTAATTCACAATCTCCGACATATTATTTCTTGAGCAGCAGTACATTTTGTTATCCTGACACTTCAAATGAAGGAAATGGTTCTGAAAATCAGCAAGACGATTCCTCACAGCAGCATGCCATTCAAGGTGTAATATCCTTAGCAAATCAGATGTACGGTGAAGGTGATTGGAGAATCGCTTCCGTTATTGACGCAACTACACCGAGCGGCGAAGCATGCTGGTATATTGGCGCAATAAACTATTCCAAGTCACAATCTCCGACCTATTATTTTTACAGCAGCGATAGTTTTACATATGCCGATGAAGAGGTAAACGGATACTACAACAATTAAAAAAGATCAACTTATTGCTGTCGGATATTTTTATCCGGCAGCTTTTTCATAGTTATTTGTAATTCTGACAAAATTAATTACTTTATTTATACACAAAGCAAAAATATTATGATATAATGTATTTATATTTTAGCAGGAGAATAAATCATGAAAGATAAACGGTTAAAACTCTTATTCGCGTCAGATTCGTTCAAGGGCAGTCTGTCAAGCGCCGAAACCGCCGTTATCCTTGAAAAAGCTGCAAAGGAA
Source organism: uncultured Eubacteriales bacterium (assembly GCA_900316555.1). Taxonomy (GTDB): domain Bacteria; phylum Bacillota; class Clostridia; order Oscillospirales; family Acutalibacteraceae; genus Ruminococcoides. The sequence continues at coordinate 19,756 of ONDL01000030.1, forward strand.
GTTTATGGAAGCTGTGATTGCTCAAGCATTTCCGTTGCTGACGGCGGCGAAGGAACCGTTGAAGCGGTTGTATCCGCCGTAAACGGCAGAATAATTTCCGCGCCGGTCCACGACCCGTTGATGAAGCCGATAACCGGGTCGTACGGTGTGATCGACGGTAAAAAGGCGGTAATAGAGATGGCATCTGCATCAGGGTTACCGCTTGTGCCTGTACATCTTCGCAATCCTTTGACTACTACTACATTCGGCACAGGCGAACTGATTCTTCACGCAATCGACAGCGGATACACAGACATTTCCATAGCTATCGGCGGTTCCGCGACAAACGACGGCGGAATGGGCTGTATGCGTGCGCTCGGGGTTCGTTTTCTCGATTCCTTTGGCAACGAGCTCGAAGGCTTCGGCAGAGATCTGGAGAAGGTTTATGACATAGATACAAGCGGCATTGACAAGAGACTGCATGATTGCCGCGTTACCGTTATGTGCGATGTGAGAAATCCTCTCTGCGGTGATAACGGAGCGACGAATACCTTCGCGGAACAAAAAGGCGCTGATGAGCAAACTCGCAGACGGCTTGAATCAGGCATGCAAATTTACCGTGAAATAATAAAGCGGTGTACAGGGGTAGATTGTGACGCTGTCGAAGGAGCAGGAGCTGCGGGCGGTCTGGGAGCCGCGTTAATGGTTTTCTGCAACGGAGCAATGAGATCGGGAATCGATACCGTTCTTGACTTGATCAATTTTGACAGACGTCTTGAAGGCGTTGATCTGGTGGTAACCGGGGAAGGACGCGCCGATTGGCAAAGCGCATTCGGAAAGGTTATGAGCGGAGTCGGCATGCGGGCAAAGAAAAACGGGATTCCCGCAGTCGGACTATGCGGTTCTCTTGGTAAAGGCGCTATTGATATCTTTGACTTTGGCATTGACTCTCTTATGACAACAGTGAATGCTCCGATGACGCTTGATGATGCTCTGGACAACGCAGAAGCGCTGTACTATGAAGCAGCGGTCAGAATGTTCCGACTGATTCAGGTTGGAATGAGGATTGGCAGTACGCAAAACTATAAATGAAAAAGGTGAAACTCCTATGAAAAAACAAAGATTATTGCCTTACCGTCAGTCTGTCCCGTCGATATTATTATTTCAGATTATTTCTTCTCTTGCTCTGCAAATCTGGATGTCGTGCTTTTCGCTCATTTCCAGGCTGTTGATCAGAAGCACGGGACATGTTGCCGTTACGAGCGGAGATTTCTCATTTCTATTTACAACATGGCAGGGAATACTGCTTATTATCTTAGCGATAGTTAACCTGTTCCTGTTTGTAGCGGTTGACCTGAATGCTCTTGTGATTCTTTGCAACAGGCTTTTAACAGGAGAAAAACCGTCCGTATTATACTGTATTAAAGAAGGCTTTTTATCTCTGAAACGGTTTTTGAATCCGCCGGGCATACTGGTGGTTCTGTATGTTTCGCTGCTTTCTCCGATAATCGGATTTGAATTGGTGATTTCGCTGACAAGGGGCTTATATGTTCCAAAATTCATAAGCTCGGTTATCTGGTCAAATCCGCTGTTCTCAATCGGTGCCGTAATTCTGATTGCCGCTTTGTTTTTAGTCGGCGTGTTGTTTATCTTTATTTTACACGGAACCCTGATCGACGGAATGACGCTCAGAAAGTCAGGCAGCAATTCAATTAATCTTATAAGAAAGAACAAGAAAAAATTCTTTCCGGAAATGCTGAGATTTTTCCTTGTATTCCTCGCTGTTTTTGCGGCAGCTTTTGTTATTACGGCATTTATCATTTTTTTATCTTTGTTTTTGCAGATACCCGAAAGCGTTCTAATCCCGATTACCGTGTTTTCGCTGTCATTGATTTCATGCGTCATGCTGATGTTCATACTTATGACAATGCCGCTTTTGACGCTCAAGCTCACCTCGCTTTATCTTGATTTCAAAAGCGAAGGGGAGTGGCGCTATGAGGAAAGAGAAAACAGGAAATCTCCTATAGTTATCGTTACTGCAATAGTTCTTGTTTTGCTTGTTTGCCTGACGACGGTTTCGGTTTCCTGTTTCTATAAAGAACTATTTCCGGGTAGGGTTACAACAGGGTTTATTGCGCACCGTGCGGGCGGTTCTGAAGCTCCGGAAAATACCGCCGCCGGTCTAGATGTCGCTTACAAAATGGGCGCATCAGGCGGAGAAATTGATATTCAGAGAACATCGGACGGCAGTTACATTGTGCTTCACGACAATACATTTTCACGCGTTGCCGGGGTAGACAAGAAGCCGTCTGAGATGACACTGGAGGAGGTAAAGCAGCTTCGGGTCGACGGAGAACCCGTACCTACACTAGAGGATATGCTCGATGCCTCACACGGAAGGCTCACGCTATATGTTGAACTGAAAGGCGAGACCGCAGATAAGCAAATGGCTGACGAGGCGGTTAAGATAATAAAAGACAGAAATATGACGGACGAAACGGTAATCATATCGCTTAAATACGACCTGATAGATTACGTCGAGAGCACTTATCCGGAGATGAATACAGGTTTTCTTGCTTTTGCTTCCTTCGGCGATACTGCCGAGCTCAACTGCGACTATCTCGCACTCGAGGAAGAAACCGCGACCGTGGATACAATCAACAGCATTCATAATAACGGCAAGAAGGTTCTGGTATGGACGGTCAACGACGATGAGGATATCGAGGAGTTTATTCAAAGCGGAGCCGACGAGTTGATTACGGATAATTTGTCGGGTGCAAAGGAAATAATTGAGGAGCTTGACAATCAGACCCCAATGGAAAGGATAGTCTACGGCGTATTGGATATATTTGATTCCTTATAATTTTTTTCGCAGGTGATTTATCTTGAAGGATTTTATCATAAGCAGCAAGACAGATTTGATAAACGCAATCCATGAATTCGGTTTTTTGCCGTTCTTTGCAAATTCAATCGAAGGCTTTTCGATTGAGGAACATATTACACGGGATTGCTGGTACGACAGTGATGATGGCGTCTGGAGTGCTTGGGAGTGGAAGGGCCCGGTGATCCGTGAAACAGGCTGCGCTTACGGCAAATTCTTTGAAAAGAAGGCGTGCTATATCAGTCCCGAATGGTTTCCGGATTTTGCGAACTACCGCCGCGACGGTTACGACTTTGACGCCCGCTACGACGATGGTCTGGCAAATTACCGTGACAAGACTCTATATGAGCTGGTTGATTTCAATGCGCCGATAATCTCAAAGCGTCTCAAACAGCTCGGAAACTACAAAAAGGGCGGAAACAGGGGCTTTGATACCATTATCACGCGGCTGCAGGGTCAGTGTTATGTCATTATCAGCGATTTTGTTTACATGAAGGATAAGTTCGGCAAGCCATACGGATGGGGAGTTGCCGAGTACTCCACCCCTGAGCGTTTTATGGGCGGCAGCTTTACAGAAAGAGTTTATGAAAAACAGCCTCAGGAGTCCTGTGAAAAAATAATGGAGCATTTTTCAAAGCTTTTTCCGAACGAGGATCTGAAAAAGCTGAAAAAGTTTATTAGTTAATTAAGTCCTATTCAAACTACGAAAAAACGCTGACGGACTGACTGTCCGACAGCGGTTTTTACTGTGCTTTTATCACTTTGTGTTCCGTCTGAGGCTTCTGTTCAACGAACATATCCTTATAGCCTTTTTTCAATCTTTTGCACTGCATACAGTAAACGGCTCTGCCGAGATTTACGCAGTCAGCGCAGGTCTTTTTGTTTTCCATATTCAAAACCTCCGTACAACTGAAAACAATGGTATTGTAACACGGAAAAATAGTTTGTAGAGTCTTTATTAGAAAATTACAAAACCGTTATCCGATAATTATTTTGTAATTTTCTTCTGTGAAATAATAGCAAAAATAGAAAAAGCGTCATAACAGTAGGGGCTGCCTTCCGTTATGGCGCTCTTTTGCACGTGCGGATCCTTATAACCCTGTGATGTTACTTAACAGTTTTTAAGTGGCGGATACCGGTACCGAGACAGTGAGGACACTGGATCTCGATCCTTTTATCACCGATAATCTCGTATCGGATAACACCGGTACCGACGCAAACATCACAGCGGTTCTTTTTACCTTTCTGGATCTTGGACGCCGCGTTCGCGTTTGATAAACCGATTTTTGCAAATGGGTTTATCACAGTGATTTTCTCTTCACTCATTCTAAAAATACCTTCCTTTTGTGAGTTACCTCACATATAGAATTATATCATGACGCGGCTTTTGTGTCAATTTTTATTTTGAAGCAAAAAAATAGGCGACTTGCAAATTAAGTCGAAAAGGCACAAAAAAATTAATAAAAATGAAATAAAATTCGCAATAATGGACAGCAAATAATGCAAAATCACAATGCTTTTTTGCACAAAAGAAAAATAAATAATTCATATTGAGAATAATGATTTAGTGATAACGAAACTTTTTGTGTACGATTAACAAACTTTTCAGAGCGATTGTCCCAAACAGTCGATTTGCTGTGCCTATTGACATAACTGCGGGATATATAATATAATTAAGCCAAAGCTTTATTAGGGGTTATGGATTGATGAGAAATAAACGCAAAATTGCCGGAGTCATTATTCTGATTGTCGTTTTGATTTCAGCAACCTCGTGTTCTTTTTTCGGCAAAGACGTTACGATAACCGTAAATGACAACGGAAACGCCGTTTCGGTCGACGGCAAGGATAATATGACCGTTGATGAGATACTCAAAAAAGCAGGTATTACACTGAGCGCCCGCGACACGGTTGAACCTGAGATATCAAAGAGATGGTCTGATGCCGGAGCAGGAGAGGTGACGGTAAAGCGTTATGCGAAGGTGACTGTAACTGACGGTACTTATACACAGCAGCCGGAGCTTGTCGGCGGTACGGTTGAGCAAGCGATTACTCAGGCGGGATTTGATATCAAACAATACGAGACCCCTGACAACATGAAGAGTTATTTGACAAACGGAATGACGATTACTCTTGTAAAGCACAAGGAGCCTGAAACTACCGCTGCACCGACTACAGCGCAGCCTACTACGCAAGCACCTGCAACTCAGTCGTCATTTAACACAATAAAAGGGAATGATACCGACGGGTATTATTATTTCGGCTCGAACGGCGAGGTCGATTACAATTACTGTGACGCCGTGACAGTAGACGGAGTTGACTGGAATGTGATTTGCGGCGTGGCGACGAAGGTCGTTTCCGAGTCCGACAAGACGCTGCATCTTGCCTGCAAGGACGTTGCGAGATGGACAAATTCATCAATGTCCAAGGAGGACAAGCTGAAGGTATGCTTTGACTCAATCAAGAGTGATTACCTGGAGGGCGTCCGTCATAATCCGCCGTACCGCGAGGACGACTGGCCTGTGGTCTGCGCGAACGATATTTTTGTCTACGGCAAGGGTGACTGCTACAGCTACGGAGCAGCCTTCGCCTATGTCGGCAGGGCAATCGGTTACACGGAGAGCTACGCTGTAAACAGCGGCGGCCACGGCTGGGCTGAAATAAACGGTCTTATATACGACCCCGAGTGGAGTATGCACAGCAATAAGAGCACGTATTTCGGACTTAGCTATGACGATAAGGTTGATGTGCCGTACGCTTCCGCAATCTCTGACGGAGCCGAATGGAAACGCAAAAAAATTTATTCATAAAAAAATCCCCTGACAATTGTCAGGGGAAAATTTTTGCTTATTTTACAGTCCGAGAAGCTGCTTTGAAGCCGCGACAATTTCGTCGCAAACAGCAATCGCGTTAACCTTATCTGTGCCGACTGCGGTGATGTAGAGCTTGATTTTGGGCTCTGTGCCGCTGGGACGGATAATAACGCCGTTATCGCCCTCGAGGTGAAGCGCAATAACATTCGAGGTGGGAAGAGTGAGCTGCTCAACTTCGCCTGTAACGAGGTCGGTTTCCTTCTTGAGCTGGTAGTCGCTAACCTTGACGACCTTGTATTTGCCGACAGAAGCGGGAAGATTCTCTCTTGTGGACGACATCAGATCAGCCATCTTCTGCATACCCTCAGCGCCCTCAAACTCAAACGCAAAGGTCTGATTGAGATAGTAACCAAATTCCTCGTAAAGACCGTCGATAACCTCAGCGAGAGATTTGCCCTGCTTCTTGTAGTAAGCGGTCATTTCGCAAATCAGCATGGAGGCAACGACAGCGTCCTTATCTCTTACATAAGTTCCCGAGAGGTAGCCGTAGCTTTCCTCAAAGCCGAAGAGGTAGCGGTTTTCTTCACCCTTCTTTTCGAGGTTGAGGATAACCTCGCCGATGTACTTAAAGCCTGTAAGAACGTTCTTGAGCTCGCAGTCATACTTTTCGCAGAGCTTGTTGATCAGCTTTGTAGAAACGATAGTCTTAACAACAACGGGCTTTTCGGGAAGAGTACCGTTAGCCTTCTTGCAGGAGAGGATATAGTTGGTCAGCATTACGCCGTCCTCGTTGCCTGTAATCAGGCGGTAGCTGCCGTCGTAATCCTTTACGGCGATACCTACACGGTCGGAGTCGGGGTCGGTGGCAAGAAGCAGATCGGGCTGCTTTTCTTCACAGAGTTCAAGACCCTTCTGCAGAGCTTCCTTGATTTCGGGGTTGGGGTAGGGGCAGGTAGTGAAGTTGCCGTCGGGCATCTCCTGTTCCTTGACGACGTTGATTTCCTTAACGCCGATTTTGCTCAGAACCTTTCTGACGAGCTTGTTGCCGGCGCCGTTGAGAGGAGTATAAACAACGCTGATATCCGCGTCCTCGCAGATGCCGGGGTTGACCTGCTGCTCGAGCACGCAGTCGAGATAAGAGTCATAAACGCTGTCGTCAACATATTCGATAAGACCTTTTTCAATCGCTTCGTCAAAGTCCATTGTCTTGACGTCGCTGAAGATATCGAGCTTTGTGATTTCGTCGTAAACTGCCTGAGCCGCGTTGTCGGTCATCTGGCAGCCGTCCTCGCCGTATGCCTTGTAGCCGTTATATTTTGCGGGGTTGTGGCTGGCTGTAACCATGATACCCGCCTGGCACTTGAAGTAACGCACCAGATAGGAGAGAACGGGAGTAGGCTGAAGCTCGGTTGTAATGTAAGTTTTGATTCCGTTTGCGGCGAGTACCTTAGCGGCCTCTATCATGAAGAGGTCGGCTTTGATACGGCTGTCATGTGAAATAGCGACAGCACCCTTGCCGTACTTGTTGATAACATAGTTTGCAAGTCCCTGAGTGGCCTGGCGGACAACATAGATGTTCATTCTGTTTGTGCCCGCGCCGATAACGCCTCTCAGACCGGCTGTGCCGAATTTGAGGGCGGTGTAGAAGCGCTCGTAGATTTCCTTTTCGTTACCGCGAATGCTCTCGAGCTCAGCGATCAGATCCTGATCCTCAACGGCGTTTTTGCACCAGGATTCATATAATTTAGTAATCTCCATAGGATAATCCCCCTTTAAAAAGATAGTGATTTAATGGTATCCGAATTTTATATAATCATAACATAAAACGGCGAAAAATACAAGTTTTTCTGCAACTTCTTTTCGCCGTTTTAAAAGTTTATTTAGTTTTTCTCAAGCTGATAGCTTACTTGAGTTTCGCTGACGGTGTAGCCTTTGGATTTAAGCTCAGGCAGCAGTGTGTTGATATTCCATTTTGCCGACTTGGGAATATAAATATATTTCGGAGTTTTATCCGGGTTCATCTCAAAATAAGTGCGCAGTCTCGAAAGCGTGATCTCACCCTGTTCGTTGCCGGTCCACGCTGAGAACGTAGCGTACGGGAAGTCGTTCATCGAGAGGTAAGGCCATGTTTCGAAGCTCATAAAGAGGATGTTGTCGGGTTCCTTCGCGCGCAGCTGAGCCAGATCATTGTACATTGTATTGTAGTTATTGACGTTAGTTTCAGTGGTAAGAATACCTGCCGCAGGACCCTGCTCGATCTCAGACGTAAGCGCGTCGGGAGCTGAATCCCAGAAAACATGATACGTTTTTGCCGTGATCTGAACGCCGCCCTGGAACGCGATA
>ONDL01000027.1 GCA_900316555.1 uncultured Eubacteriales bacterium
TGAAATCCATGATAGCGTTGGCGAGTAACCACAGCGATGAGATTTACGCAATGGCAACCGAGAAAGGAAAAGCCGAAGCTAAGAAGTATTATGCTTCGGCAGAAAAAGAAAGAACTCAGCTGACCACAAGACTTCACGAGCTTGACAACATCATCCGTTGCTTATACGAGGACAGAGTGGTCGGACGTATCACTCCGGAACGCTATGATTTTCTCGCGTCAGGCTACGAGGAAGAACAGGCGCAGATTCGTATTAAGCTGAATGAACTCAACGAGAAAATCAATGAGATTGATTTGCAGGAGAAATACGTCAAGGATTTCATTGCAAAGGCGAAAGAGTACATTGACATTGAAAAACTCACTCCCGAAATCCTCCGTGCCTTCATCAAGCGAATCGATGTCTACGAAAAGGAAGTTAGATACTCTCGCACCTGCGGCAACACAATCGTCATCCAATACACATTTCAGATAGACAAAAACTAAACAGAAAAATACCCTGAAGGCGATTAAAACCTTCAGGGTATCTAAGCCACCTATTTTTCCGTTAAGAATATCACCCTGAGCCTCTCCGTTTGATTTATTAATCCTCGTCGAGCAGTCTGTTGACGCGCTCGTCAAGCTCCTTGTCCATGTCAGCGGTGTAGCGGCTGTAGAAATCGTCGTCACTGTCCTTCTGTGCAGCGCGTGAAGGCTGCGCGTAGCGACTGCCTGTGCTTTGCTGAGGACGGCGGGGTCTTTCTGTTCGTGTGCGCTGAGGCGCGCTGCCGCTCTCGCTGTGAAGCTCACGCTCGCGTTCGTCGCGGCGCTTTGCCTGCAAAAGAAGCTCTTCGGCAGCCTGCTTTTCCTTCTTCTCGCGCTTGCGTCTTTCGTCACCGAAAGCGAGATCGCCGAGAAACAGTCCGAAAATACCCGCGATAAGGTAAACGACCAGCAGAATGATGTTTGTGAAGTTCGTGAAACCGCCCGCGTAAATCATCATCGTGAACAGGAACGCGATAGGCGCGATAAGCGCGAAGAGAAAGTCGAGTCCGTGCTTTGAGCAGTAGAACGCGGAGCACGCGACCTGTGTTACCAGAAAGATAAAGTAATACGCTACAGCGGAGAAATTGTTAAGCCCCGGAATCAGAAAAATCAGCGGAACCAGAAGGTAAACGCCGAAGATAATAAGCGCGAAGGGCAGATATTTTTTAATCATACCGTTCATGAGTTACCCCCAAATTATTTGATACAATATTATTATACATTATTTTTTATAAAAATCAAGACGCTTGAAAATTTCGTTGACTTTAGGTACAAAATAGACTAAAATAATAAAGGATACTGATTTGTGAGGTGAAATTTGAATGGACGCAGACGGAAATACAGGCGCTGTTCCGCGACGAAGCATGTGTGAACGCGGTTGCGGCGTTCATTCGGTCAATATTTGGTAAACAATGGCAACAGACCCTGTAGCTATTGTTTACCAAATACGCTTTGTTCAGAACACGTCTTTCCACGACGCAGATTTGAGGAGGAAAGACAATGATTCAGGTGAACGTAACCCTTACGGAAACCATCAAGGTGCTGCTCGAGGAGAAGAAGTACAGCACCCTCAGGGATATCCTGACCACAATGAAGCCTTTCGACATCGCGGCGGTGTTCGAGGAGCTGCAGGACGAGAAAACTCCGATTTTATTCCGCATTCTTCCAAAGGAACTGGCGGCGGAAACCTTCGTCGAGATGGACGAGGACACTCAGGAGTTCCTGATTCACGGCTTCAGTGACAACGAGCTGAAGGAGGTCGTTGACGAGCTGTTTGTCGACGACGCGGTTGACCTTATCGAGGAGATGCCCGCGAACGTCGTCAAGCGTATTCTCAGACAGGCTGACAAGGAAACAAGGCGGCAGATAAACGAGCTGCTCAAGTACCCCGAGGACAGCGCAGGCTCGATCATGACGACAGAGTTCATTTCGCTGCGGCCGGATATGACCGCCGAAATGGCTATCAAGCGAATCCGCCGCACGGGTGTCGACAAGGAAACTATCTACACCTGCTATGTAAACGACGACTACAACCGCCTTATCGGAATCACCACCGTCAAGGATCTGCTCTTGGCGGACGATGACGATCTTGTCAAGGACATGATGGAGGAGAACGTGATCTCCGTCCACACCCTCGACGACCAGGAGATGGTCGCGAGGATATTCTCGGACTACGATTTTCTGGCGCTGCCTGTTGTCGACAACGAGCAGCGTATCGTCGGCATCGTAACCATCGACGACGCGATCGATGTTATCCGCGAAGAGGCGACCGAGGATATCGAGAAGATGGCGGCGGTTCTGCCGTCCGACAAGCCCTACATGCGCACAAGCGTATGGGGTATCTACAAAAAGCGCGTGCCGTGGCTGCTCGTGCTCATGCTCTCGGCGACCTTCACGAGTACGATCATCTCGGCGTTTGACGGAATGCTCGCGAGCGTTATTATCCTCTCGTCATTCATTCCGATGATCACGGGTTCCGGCGGTAATGCGGGCTCTCAGGCGTCGGTTTCGGTTATCAGAGCCTTGTCGCTCGGCGAGATAGAGTTCAAGAGCATGTTCAAGGTGCTCTGGAAGGAGCTGCGCGTCGCGGCTCTCTGCGGCCTTACGCTTGCCGCGGCGAATTTCGTGAAGCTGATGGTCTTTGACCTGCGCGGCAACGAGAATGCGGTCGTCATTGCGCTTGTCGTATCTCTGACACTGGTAGGCACTATTATTATGGCGAAGATCGTCGGCTCAAGCCTGCCGCTTCTGTCGAGCAAGATCGGACTCGACCCTGCGGTAATGGCGAATCCGCTGATTTCAACGGTCTGCGACTCTCTGTCTCTGCTGATTTATTTCGGCGTGGCTTCTACGCTGCTCGAGCTGTAATACAAAAAATAATTGCCGCGGAGTGAATTCTCCGCGGCTTTCTCATGCGCAGCTGTTTGCGCTTTTCATATTCACGCATACGGCGTTTCTTCGCGTATACGGCGGATTTCTTCTGCTTGCCGAACACAATCTCCTGAGCCGAATCGCGCACCGCGTGAATCACAAATACAAACAAACAAAAATTTACCATTTTACCTTCCTCCTCGTTTTTCCTGTACTTTAATTTTAAACGAGAAGGTGTCCAATAAACTTCCCTATGCGCACCTGAAGACGCTTTTTTCGCACAAAAATTCGAACACCGGTGGGTGCTTTCTCCGCCTTTCGTTAATTGTAAAACTAAATGCAACAAAAAACACGGAAAGACTTTTGGTCTTTCCGTGTTGCTGTATTACAGAGTTTTGATCGTGCGCTTGAAGGTTTCGAGCACGTACCACACGTCGTCGTCGCTGAGAGTCGTGTTCAGCGGGAGCGAGAGCTGGTTCTTGTGCATATTGTAGGCGTTGGGGAAGTCGAGAATGCGGAAGCCCTTGTTGCTGTATGCCGAGAGCATCGGCAGAGGCTTGAAGTGGACGTTGCACATTACTCCGTTTTCCGCCATCATATTGTAGAACTTGTTGCGGTACTCGTCGTCCTTGCCGATGAAGCGGACAAAGTAGAGGTGACCACTGCTGCGGTGGTGCTCGTCGCAGTGGTTGAGCACCTGGATCGGCAGATCCTTGAGCTCTTCATTGTAGAGCTTTATGAGCTGATGACGCCTTTCGAGAATCTTGTCGTATCTCGAGAGCTGGGCTACACCGAGAGCCGCGAGAACGTCGGGCATATTACATTTATACTGTGTGTCAACTACGTCGTATTCCCACGAAGCGACCTTGTTCTTGGTGTACGCGTCCTTGGTCTGGCCGTGGAGCGAGAGGAGCATGTACTGCTTGTACATCCAGTCCTCGTCGATCGCCTTATGCGAGCGGTGAACAGCGGCTCCGCCTTCCGCGGTGGTCATGTTCTTTACGGCGTGGAAGCTGAAATTCGTGAAGTCCGCGATCTCGCCGCACATCTTGCCCTCGCGCATTGCGCCGAAAGCGTGCGCACCGTCGGAGATGACAAATACCCTGCCGAACTTCTCCTGCAGCTCGTTCTTAGGTTCGAACACGCGCTTCTGACGCTCGACCGCCTCGAAGATACGGTCATAGTCGCAGATGATTCCGGCGAGGTCAACCGCGATGATTGCCTTTGTGTTGTGGTTGATCGCCGCTTCCATTTTGTCGTAGTCCATCTCAAAGCTGCCGCTTTTGCAGTCGATCATAACGGGCTTCGCGCCGACGTGATAGACAATGGACGCCGTGGCGGTGTATGTATAGGCAGGAAGGATAACCTCGTCGCCGGGGCCTACTCCGAGGATTCTGAGAGTCAGCTCCGCACAGGAGGTCTGAGATGAAAGACATACCGCGCGCTGCACGTTGCAGTATTCTGCGATCCTGCTCTCGAACAGCTTCGTTTCGGGACCTGTGGTAATCCAACCTGATTTGACAACCTTGACAACCTCGTCGATCTCAGCCTGTGAAATATCAGGCGGAGAAAATGGAATCTTTCTCATTCTGAAAACACCTTCACTTGTTGAACAGAGTGTAAGTAGCGGTTGATGATTTGTTGCCGCCTTCGCGCTAAATGGCACAACAGCGCACAACTACTCTACATTATACAACAAACATCGGGGGTTGTAAAGATTTTTTTCTGTATTTCTCACGCGTTGCCATTCCGCCGCGTATATGCCGTTCGCTCTTGTTCTTCTCGAGAACCGCGCGCACCCCGCTGTACAGAGAGGGATTCACGCTTCTCAGTCGGAAGGTAACGTCCTTGTGAACCGTGCTCTTGCTGATTCCGAAGCGCTTCGCCGCCTCTCTGACGGTCGCGTTGTGCTCGATTATGTACGCGCCGAGTGTCGCCGCGCGTTCTTCTACTGTGTCCATAGCCGTCCTCCATGCTTTTTTTCATGTATATGCGGCCCGGATAAAGACTATGCAGGCGCGGAAACGGCATAGGTCAAGCCGTGCGGCATTTTCTCTTTACAATTAAACCTAATCGTGATACAATAATATAGTATATTTTTTGTTAAAAGAGGTAGAAACATGGAGTATCAATTTTCTGACAGAGTTTCAAATTTAAAGCCCAGCGCGATACGTGAGATATTCAAGTACGCCGCCGATCCCGAGGTGGTATCTCTCTCCGCGGGCAACCCTTCTCCCGAAGCCTTCCCCGCAAAGGAAATCGCCGAGATTTCCGCGCGTATCCTCAGCGAGAATCCCATCTCCGTTCTCCAGTACAGCGTCACCGAGGGCTACACGCCGCTCAGACAGCACATGATGGAGTACATGCGCAAAACCCACAACACCGGCAGCGACAACGATGATATCCTCATCACAACAGGCGCTCAGCAGATCATGGACTTGTGCACAAAGGCTCTTGTAAACGAGGGCGAGGCTGTTATCTGCGAGGCTCCGAGCTTCATCGGCTCGCTCAACACCTTCCGCGCCTACAACGCCCGTCTTGTCGGCGTTACAGTTGAGCCCGACGGCATGAACACCGACGAGCTCGAGGAAAAGCTCAAGGCTAATCCCGACGCGAAGCTGATTTACACTATCCCGAACTTCCAGAATCCCTCCGGCGTTACAATGAGCCTTGAGAAGCGCAAAAAGGTCTATGAGCTCGCCAAGAAGTACGGCGTGCTGATCATCGAGGACAACCCCTACGGCGACCTTCGCTACAGCGGCGAAAACCTGCCGAACATCAAGTCCTTCGACACAGACGGGATCGTTATCTACGCAGGCTCGTTTTCCAAGGTAATTTCTCCCGGTATGCGCGTCGCCTACACGATAGCGCCCAAGCCGATTTTCCAGAAGCTCGTTGTCTGCAAGCAGGGCAACGACGTTCACACCAACATCTGGTCGCAGGTCGTCTGCGACGAGTTCATCTCAAAGTACGACTTCGACGCGCACCTGCAGCGTCTCCGCGATATCTACACCAAGAAGGCTGAGTTCTGCATGGAACTGCTCGACAAGTACTGTGCGCCCGAGATCACCTATAACCGCATTGACGGCGGCCTGTTCATCTGGTGCGACCTGCCCGAGAGCGTAGATATGCCGAAGTTCTGCAAGGACGCGGTTCTCAACAAGGTATGCGTGGTCCCCGGAAACGCCTTCCTCACCGACGAGCGCGACGAGTGCCACAGCTTCCGCATCAACTTCTCGACTCCGACCGACGAGCAGCTCGAGAAGGGTATCAGACTCCTCGGCGAGCTGATCAAATCATATAACAAGTAAGAGGTATATATAAAATGGAACAGACAGAAAAGAAACAGGTCGTATTCAGCGCGATCCAGCCGAGCGGCACTATCACGCTGGGCAACTATCTCGGAGCGGTCCGCAACTGGGTGAAGATGCAGGAGGAATACAGCTGCATCTACGCGCTCGCAGACCTTCACACCATCACCGTCAGACAGAACCCCGCTCAGATGCGCAAGAACATCATCGACGCCTACGCTTCGATCCTCGCCTGCGGCATCGACGTGGAAAAGAGCCTGTTCTTCATTCAGAGCCACGTCCACACCCACGCGGAGCTTGCATGGATACTCAACTGCTACACCCAGTTCGGCGAGCTTTCGCGCATGACCCAGTTCAAGGACAAGTCCAAAAAACACGCCGACAATATCAACGCCGGACTGTTCACCTACCCCTCGCTGATGGCGGGCGACATTCTGCTCTATCAGGCTGACAAGGTGCCCGTAGGCGCCGACCAGAAGCAGCACATCGAGCTGACCTGCGACATCGCGAAGCGCTTCAACGGACTCTACGGCGACGTGTTCAAGATCCCCGAGGGCTTTATCCCGAAGAACGGCGCGCGCGTAATGAGCCTTCAGAATCCGCTCAACAAGATGAGCAAGTCCGATGAGAACGTCAACGGCTGCGTACATCTGCTCGACAGCCCCGAGGTCATCATGAAGAAGTTCAAGCGCGCTGTCACCGACAGCGACTCCTGCGTCCGCTTTGCCGAGGGCAAGGACGGCGTAAACAACCTCATGACTATCTACGGCGCGGTTACGGGCAAGACCTTTGAGGAAATCGAAAACGAGTTCGCAGGCAAGGGCTACGGCGACTTCAAGACCGCGGCCGGCGAGGCTGTTGTCGAGGAGCTGCGTCCTATCCGCGAGCGCTACGAGCGTCTTGTCAAGGACAAGGCGTACCTCGAGGACTGCTATCACAAGGCTGACGAGATCGCTCTCAAAATCAGCAGCCGCACCCTCGGCAAGGTCATGAAGAAGGTAGGCTTTGTCAGATGACGAACATCGAGAAAAAACTGATCGGTATCGCGCGCAAATACGCGCCCTTGATTATCTTTGTTATTGCCACGCTGGCAGGCATGCTTATCCGCATGGCCGGTATGGATTTCCGCAGCGACGACTACAACAGCTTTCTTTCGGGCTGGTGGAACGTCATCGCAGACCAGGATTTTTCGGGACTCTCGCAGCAGGTAGGCAACTACAACATTCCGTATCAGGTGATAATCTTCTTTCTCACCCGTATCACGGGCGAGGCGCTTCACGCCTACAAGATAGTTTCGATCGTCTTTGACTTCGCGCTCGCCGGAGGCGTAGGCCTTCTCGTCGCGAATCACCGCAGAGAGAGCTTTTTCAGCTTCGTGCCCGCGCTCAGCTACGCGGTCACGCTCTGCACGCTGACGGTCGTGCTCAACTCCTCCTTCTGGGGTCAGTGCGATTCAATGTACGTCAGCCTGATCATCTTCGCGATTTTCTGTACGATGAAGGACAAGCACATTCCCGCCTTTGTCCTCCTCGGCGCGGCGCTGGCGTTCAAGCTGCAGATGGTTTTCATTCTGCCGCTCTATATCTACTACTACGTGTCCTCGAAGAAGATAAGCATTCTGCATTTCTTCATCATTCCGTTGACAGATATCGTCATGTGCCTGCCCGCGGTGTTCTTCGGCAGACCGTTTTTGGATATCATCAAGATCTACGCCGACCAGACCGACTACGGCAAGCAGATCCAGATGAACTACCCGAACGTCTATGCATTTATGTGCAACGGTCAGAGCGTCGAGAATTACTACCTTCTCAAGCCGCTTTCGATCGTGCTGACGATGGGTATTCTCGCGGCGGGACTGTTCCTTGTGCTGCACAAAAAGGTCGATCTCACAAAGCGCGACAAGCTGATGATGACAGGCGTCTGGACTTCGTTTACCTGCCTGATGTTCCTCTCGTCGATGCACGAGCGATATTCGTACCTGCTCGACATTCTGCTTATCGCGTACTTCTTCATGACGAAGAAGCACCCGTTCGTTGCGCTGACCTCGCTGCTTATCAGCCTGCGCGGTTACTGCTATTACCTGTTTGCAAACTACGAAGCTCTGACTCTCGGTCAGACCTCAATAATCAATATCGCGTTGTACGCGTACGTCACGTTTATCTTTGTCAGGGAGACCGTCCTCGACAAGCCGACGCTGCGGTTCGCTCACGCGGAAAAATAAGCAAAACAAAAGACCTCCGAAACACTGAGCTTCGGAGGTCGTATTGTTTTAAATTATCAATTAAAGAGCGGCGACGATATCTCTGGTATCTCTCGCGATAACCATTTCCTCGTCGGTAGCGATGAGCTCTACGCGGATCTTGGAGTCGGGAGCGGTGAGCGTACCCTGTCTGCCGTGGATAGTGTTGTTGTTTACTTCTTTGTCGAGCTTAACGCCGAGGCACTCGAGGTAGTTGCAGACGCCTTCGCGCAGGCAGGGCTGGTTCTCGCCGAGACCCGCGGTGAATACGATAGCGTCGCAGCCGCCGAGAGCTACATAGTAGCTGCCGATGTACTGGGCGATCTGATAGTAGAGCATCTCGTGAGCGAGCTTTGCACGGTGGTTGCCTTCCTTCTCAGCGGCGGTAACGTCGCGGTCGTCGGAGGAAACGCCCGATACGCCGAGCAGACCCGACTTCTTGTTGAGCATTTCGGAGGCCTCAGCCATTGTCATGCCTTCCTTCTCGCCGATGAAGGTGACAACGGAGGGATCGAGCGAGCCTGAGCGTGTGCCCATCATGAAGCCGCCGAGGGGAGTAAGACCCATGGTGGTGTCGATAACCTTGCCGCCGTCAACCGCTGTGATAGAGGAGCCGTTGCCGATGTGGCAGGTGATGATCTTTGTTTCCTCGATGGGTCTGCCGAGCAGCTCAGCCATCTTAGCACTTACATAGCGGTGAGAGGTGCCGTGGAAGCCGTACTTTCTCACGCCGTATTTCTCATAATACTCATAGGGAACAGCGTACATGAACGCCTTCTCGGGCATTGTCTGATGAAAAGCGGTGTCGAATACCGCGACCTGGGGGATCTCGGTGCCGAATACCTCGGTGCACGCGTCGATGCCCTGGAGATGAGCGGGGTTGTGCAGGGGTGCGAGCGGAGAAAGCTCTTCGATCTTCGCGTGAACGTCAGCGTCGATGAGTACGCTGCGGTCAAAATATGCGCCGCCCTGTACGATTCTGTGACCGATAGCGGTAACCTCGGAGAGGTCTGTGATAGCGCCGTACTCCTTGTCGAGGAGAGCTTCCTTGACGGCCCGGAACGCCTGGGTGTGGTTCTTCATTTCTGTTTTGCGTTCGATCTTCTGACCGTCGTTTGTCTTGAAGCCGATGAACGAGCCGTCGGTGCCGATTCTCTCACAGTTTCCCTTTGCGAGCACGCTCTCGTCTGTCATATCGATGAGCTGATACTTCAGAGAGGAGCTGCCTGCGTTGATAACTAATACTTTCATTGTCTCAATTCCCTTCATTTACTATTGCGCTATTGCAATTAATTTTTCTTTAATGTATAATAATTACAAATATACTCACTAATGATACTACATAAATGGCTATTTTTCAAGTACTTTTTGAGATTTTATACAGAATTTTCACCCTTTTTTATACAGGAGGAAGTATGGCTACCGCGATAATATGTGAATTCAACCCTTTCCACAACGGACACGCCTATCTTTTGAGCGAGGCAAAGCGTCTGACAGGCGAGCCGAACATGGTGATAATGAGCGGCAGCTTCACACAGCGCGGCGAGGTCGCGGTGTGCGACAAGTTCACCCGAGCCGCCGCTGCCCTGCGTCACGGCGCTGACTTGGTCGTCGAGTTGCCGACAGCCTTTGCCGTCGCTAACGCCGAGAGGTTCGCTCAGGGCGGTGTGAGGATAGCTAAGTTCTTCTCCGGCGTGCATACGCTCGCCTTCGGCTGCGAGACGGATGATCTTGACGCGCTCAGGGCTGCGGCGGCAGCGATAAGAAGCGAACGCGTCAACGCGCTGATCGCCGCTGAAATGCGCGGCGGCGGTTACTATCCGCGCGCGCTCGAGGAAGCTCTGAGGACTGTCTGCGGCGGGGAGGTCGCGGCGGCTGTGTCCTCGCCGAACAATATCCTCGCGGTGGAGTATATCCGCGCGCTCGAGGGTACAGAGATCCGTCCGCTCCCGATCATGCGTCAGGGCGCCGCGCATGACAGCGACAAAACAAGCGGCGGCTTTGCATCAGCGTCATATATCCGCTCTCTTTTGCGTGAAGGGAAGGAATGCGCAGAGCTGCTGCCCGAAATACCGCGCCAAGTAACCCGACCCGGGCTGCTCGACCGCGCGGTGCTGTACCGCCTGCGCACGATGACCGCAGAGGAGCTTCGCGCCTTGCCCGAGGTGGGCGAGGGGCTTGAGAACCGTATCCTCGAAGCGGCAGGACGGGCTCAGTCGGTGGAGGAGCTGCTGACGATGGTCAAGACAAAACGCTACACTCACGCGCGGCTGCGGAGGATACTCGCCTGCGCGTTTCTGGGACTTACGGAGGAGCTGCAGACCACGCCCGCGGGATACGCCAGAATACTCGGTTTTACAGACGAGGGAGAGCAAATCTTGCGCTCGTGCACGTGCAAAATAATCACGTCGGCGGCGAAGGCGCTGCGCGAAAACGACGAAAATACGCCACATTTGAGCCTTGACGTAAGAGCGTGCGACATCGCGGCGCTTGCATATGATGAAATTATGCCGTCCAATTCAGACTATTGCACAAGAATATTGAGAGAAAATCGTGAAAAGTGACGATTGTGCGATATAGAGGCCGAAAAATCCAAATAAATTTTACATAAAATTTCGAAAAACCTCTTGTATATTTGTTAAAATATATTATAATAGTAGTATAGAATATTTTGGAATCTTGTATCCTTTGAATATCTATCGCAAGTTCTGTAAAAAACTTTAGAAAAGAGGTATCCTATGGCTTTTTCAATCAATGACACAAGACCACCGCTGGAGCAATTCCTGCAGGGTGAGGCTGCGAGAGCCTACCACTTCCTGGGATCCCACTTTGAAAATTGGGACGGCCGTCAAGGCGTAGTTTTCAGAGTATGGGCGCCTAACGCAAAATCAGTTTCCGTAGTCGGAGACTTCAATGACTGGAATCCCGACGCGAACTTCATGTACCGTATCTCAGACTCAGGCGTCTGGGAGCTGTTTATCGAGGGCCTCTGGGAGTTCTGCTGCTACAAGTACTGCGTAGAGACTCCGTGGAACGACCGCGTAATGAAGACCGACCCCTACGCTTTCCACTGCCAGACCCGTCCCGACAACGCTTCCCGCACATATCATATCTATGACTACGAGTGGAACGACGCCGCATGGTACGAGTTCAAGAACGCTCATCCCCACAAGACCCGTCCTATCAACGTTTACGAGGTAAACGCGGGCTCGTGGCGCAAATATGACGACGGCAACTTCTACGGCTACCGCAAGCTTGCCGAGGAGCTTATTCCCTATGTAAAGGAAATGGGCTATACACACATTGAGTTCATGCCTCTCACCGAGTTCCCGTTCGACGGAAGCTGGGGCTATCAGTGCACAGGCTACTTCGCTGCTACCTCCCGTTACGGCGAGCCGAAGGATCTGATGTATTTCATCGACCAGGCTCACCAGGCAGGCATCGGCGTTATCCTCGACTGGGTTCCCGCTCACTTCCCGAAGGACGCTCACGGCCTCGCGCGCTTTGACGGCACAGGCTGCTATGAGTACGAGGACTGGAGAATCGGCGAGCACAAGGAATGGGGCACCTATATCTTCAACTACGGCAGATATGAGGTCACAAGCTTCCTGATTTCGTCCGCTATGTTCTGGCTCGATATGTACCACATCGACGGTATCCGCGTTGACGCCGTTGCTTCGATGCTCTATCTCGACTACAACCGCAAGGACGGCGAGTGGATCGCCAACGCTTACGGCGGCAGAGAGAACCTCGTCGCGGTTGACTTCCTCCAGAAGCTCAACAACGTTGTTCACGAGTTCCACCCCGACGTTATGATGATCGCCGAGGAGAGTACCGCTTGGCCGAGCGTTACCCGTTACCCGATCGAGGGTCTGGGCCTGGGCTTCGACTACAAGTGGAACATGGGCTGGATGAACGACATGCTGTCCTACATCTCCCTCGATCCCCTGTGGAGAAACTACCACCACGACACCCTTACCTTCAGCATGGTTTACGCGTTCTCCGAGAACTTCATGCTGCCCATCTCGCACGACGAGGTCGTTTACGGCAAGGGCTCGCTTATCAATAAGATGCCCGGCGGCTACGACCAGAAGTTCCAGGGCGTAAGAGGCTTTGTAACCTACATGCTCGCTCACCCGGGCAAGAAGCTCATGTTCATGGGCAGTGAGATCGGCCAGTTCGACGAGTGGAACGCCAACGAGCAGCTCGAGTGGGGTCTGCTCGACTACGAGAAGCACCGCCAGATCAACCACTTCTTCGCCGAAGCGAACAAGTTCTACCGCGACACACCTGCTATGCACGAGAATGACTACGACTGGAACGGCTTCCAGTGGGTAGCTCTCGACGACTATCAGAACAGCGTTATCGCGTTCCGCAGGATCGCCAACGACGGCAGCGAGATCCTCGTTGTCTGCAACTTCCAGCCCGTTACCCGTGAGTTCTACCGCGTAGGCGCTCCCGTTTACGGTATCTACGAGGAAGTATTCAACTCCGAGAGCGAGGAGTTCGGCGGCTGCGGCATCAAGAACGCGGGCGACCTCAAGACAAAGAACGAGAAGGATCATGAGCTCGACTACACCCTCGAGCTGACCCTGCCGCCTCTCGGCGTTTGCTACTATCGCCTTAAGGAAGCTCTGCCCGTGCCGAAGAAGCGCGTCGTAAAGAAGAAGAAGGAAGAGGGCGGGGCTGCCGCAAAGAAGCCCGCAGCGAAGAAGCCCGCCAAGAAGGCTCCCGTAAAGAAGACAGCGCCCAAGAAGCCTGCCGCCAAGAAAGCGGAAAAGGCTGAGGAGAAGGCTGAATAAAACATATAATCACGGAGAGGTTTGAGAAATCAGACCTCTCCTTTTTCGCTGTCAGGGCAAAAATTTTAAATTAACTATTGTAGATACAGATACAAAAGTGTTATAATTAGATTATAAATTTAAAAGGGTGTTGTTTATGACCATCAGCAACAAAATCTCCCGCATAGCGCTCGCGGCTATCATCGTCGTCAGCCTGTGCATTTCAGCATTCTATCTGAACACCAAGCAGGGCTATCACGAGGACGAGCTTCTGACCTACAACCTCGCTAATTCCTCAAAGCAGCTCAACATCGGCGGCTGGAACACTCCCGAGGATATGAACGAGTACCTCGCGGTCTATCCCGAGCACCGCTTTGACTACGCTCAGGTTGTTCAGAATCAGATCATCGACGCTTCGCACCCGCCGTTTTACTACGCGCTGGTGCACACGGTCTGCTCATTCTTCCCCGAGGTGTTCAGCAAGTGGCTGGCGTTCGTGATAAATCTCGCGATGATGGCAGGCGCGCTGATAATGCTCTTTAAGATAGGCAAGCGCGTCACGGACAACAACCTCTACGCGCTCATCGCCGTCGGAGGGTACGCGCTCAGCATAGCCTGTATCACCACGACGATCTACCTGCGCATGTACGCTTCGCTGACATTCTTTGTGCTGTCCTTCATCAACCTGACTATCTGGTTCTACGAGCAGGAGAAGGTGAAGCTTTGGCAGTGCGCGGTGCTGCTGCCCGTAGTCACCCTCGGCATTCTCACTCAGTATTACTTCATTCTCTGCGCGGGACTTGCGGGTCTGGTCTACATGATATTCAGCATCAGGGAAAAGAAAATCAGGAACTTCCTGCTCTACGCGGCGACGGCTGTTGTCGGCGCCGGTATCGCGATGGCGATCTATCCGCACATCATTCAGAACGTCCTCGGCGGCAACCGCGGCTTAGGCTCGCTAAACCTCTCGATTGACGCGATCACGATCGTCACCTACTTCTTCTACAAGATCGGCACCTACATTCAGGTTCTCTCAAAGGATCTGTTCCTCAATCAGATCTGGCTCTTTGCACTTTGCGCGGGCGCGGCTCTCGGCTTCGGTGTGTTCATGCGCTTCATAAAAAAGAAGAAGCTGCCGCGAAAGGCGTTCTTCGTGATTATCCCGGGGCTGGTGTTCTTCATCGGTATCTCGCTTGTGTCGCCCTTCAACAGCGACCGCTACGTCATGGCGAGCCTGCCGCTTATCTCGATGATGTTCACCTTCGCTTTTATCCGCGTTGTGGGCTTCCTGTTCAAAAACAAAAAAATCCGGCTTGCCGTGCCTGTCTGCGTGGTTCTCGCGAGCGTCATCGGCTTTGTGACCGTTCAGCCCTACTACCTCTACGGCAAGACGAATCTATATGAGCCAAAGACAAAGGACTGCGTTTTTGTCGGCACCGCTATGCTCGAGTGGAACAAGTGCATCGACAAGTTCATGCTCTACGACAACACAATGATATTGCAGACGACAGAGATGTCAAAGACCCTTGCTCAGGAGCTTGAGACCTTCGCGAACGACCGCGGAGTTATCACCAACGGTAAAATCACCGCCTTTGCGGACGCATACATGAACAACGGCGACGTGGACAGGAAGGAAGCCGATACTCTGGTCAACTTCTACGCCGACCCGCATCTCAAATCCGAAAACGAGGTCACGGTCTACATCTCGCGCCTCGCGGACAAGGACACCGTTATCAACGGCATTACCTCAAACACGGACTACAAGCATTACGACCTCATTCAGGAGGACTACAGCTTCGACGAATTCTATAACTGGTACGACTACTTTGTGGAAACAGAGTCGTACTGCAACGTTTACCGTTTCTATAAATAACAGCGAAAGGAGATAGTATATGGACAGAGCGGACAGAAAGAACGCTATCGGCTTTGCGCTTTCGGGCGGCGGCTTGCAGGGTATCGCCCACATCGGCGCGTTAAAGGCGCTCTATGAACTCGGGATACGCCCTCAGTTTGTGTCGGGCACCAGCTCGGGCGCGGCGATGGCGGCGATCTGCGCGATGGGAATGACCCCCGAGGAAATGCGGTACTTCGCGAAAAAGCACTGGAAACCCCTTGCCGAAATAGACAGCGGGCTGATTTTTAAGGCGCTCGCCACATTTATCATCAACAAGAAGGTCGACAAGGACGGTATCAAAGACGGACAGCTCATTGCTGACGTAATAAAGGAAGGAATGCTCCTCAAGGGCATACGCGGCTTCCGTGATTTGCCGATCAACCTCTCGATCTGCACCGTCGACACCCTTACCACCGACGAATGCATCTTCCTCACCGAGAACGAGCACCTGCAGAACGACCACATTCACTACCTCACAGACGTGCCGCTCGACGTTGCGGTGCGCGCGAGCATGTCCTTCCCCGCGATCTACACCACCTGCGACTACGGCAACTACAACTTCATCGACGGCGGTTCAAAGGACAACCTGCCCGTCAAGGTGCTCAAGGACATGGGCGTCGGCAGGGTTCTCGCGATAGGCTTCGACATCATGGCGTACGACCCCGACGCGGGTCTGGACGGTCTGATCAAGGTCATCTGGCGCGCCCTCGACGTTTACTCCATCGACGGCACCCGCAAGTCCCAGAAGCTCGCGGATCTGGCTATTGAAATCAAGAACGAGAACACCCAGCTCTTCGCGATCGACAGCGTTGACGAAACAATCCAGGAGGGCTATGACACAATAATGGCGCACAAGGACGAGATTCTCAGGATCTTCGGTCCCGACGCTCAATAAGGCAAAACAAAAGCGGAAAGGCTCAGACCTTTCCGCTTTGATTATTTATATGGTTTTATCAGAACTTGACCTTCTCTGAGATGTACGCGTTGAGCTCGTCGATCTTGACTCTCTCCTGCTGCATCGTATCTCTGTCGCGGACGGTCACGCAGCCGTCCTCTACGCTGTCGAAGTCGTAGGTTACGCAGAACGGTGTGCCGATCTCGTCCTGACGGCGGTAACGCTTGCCGATAGAGCCGGCGTCGTCAAAGTCGACCATGAAGTCCTTGGCGAGCTGCTCTCTGACCGCGTCAGCCTTGTCGCTGAGCTTCTTTGAGAGCGGCAGAACCGCTGCCTTGAAGGGCGCGAGGTAGGGGTGGAAGCGCATTACAACGCGGCTGTCCTTCTCGTCAAGCTGCTCCTCGTCGTAAGCCTCCACAACGGTCGCGAGGAAAAGTCTCTCTACGCCGAGCGACGGCTCGATGACATAGGGAACATAGCGTGTGTTGTCGGTGGGATCGAAGTAATCGAGAGCCTGGCCGCTTTCCTTGATGTGCTGGTTGAGGTCGTAGTCGGTTCTGTCGGCGATGCCCCACAGCTCGCCCCAGCCGAAGGGGAAGAGGTACTCGAAGTCTGTCGTGCCCTTTGAGTAGAACGCGAGCTCCTTGGGATCGTGGTCGCGGAGTCTGAGGTTCTCCTCCTTGATGCCGAGAGCGTAGAGGAAGTCGCGGCAGTAGCTTCTCCAGTAGTCGAACCACTCGAGGTCGGTGCCGGGCTTGCAGAAGAACTCAAGCTCCATCTGCTCGAACTCGCGCACGCGGAAGATGAAGTTGCCGGGAGTGATCTCGTTGCGGAAGGACTTGCCTACCTGGCATACGCCGAAGGGAAGCTTCTTTCTGGTGGTGCGGGCGATGTTCGCAAAGTTTACAAAGATGCCCTGGGCGGTTTCGGGACGGAGGTACAGCTCGTTCTTGCTGTCCTCGGTAACGCCCTGGAAGGTCTTGAACATCAGGTTGAACTGACGGATCTCGGTGAAATTGTGCTTGCCGCAGTTGGGACAGGGGATCTGGTGCTCGTTGATGTAGTCGGTCATCTGCTCGTTGCTCCAGCCCGCAACGTTTGTGCCGTCGAAGTCCTCAATAAGGTCGTCGGCGCGGTGACGGGTCTTGCACTCCTTGCAGTCCATCTTGGGGTCGGAGAAGCCGCCAACGTGACCCGATGCGACCCATGTCTGCGGATTCATCAGGATCGCCGCGTCAAGACCGACGTTGTACTTGTTCTCCTGAACGAACTTCTTGAGCCACGCCGCCTTGATGTTGTTCTTGAGCGCCATACCCAGAGGGCCGTAGTCCCAGGTATTGGCAAGGCCGCCGTAAATCTCGGAGCCGGGATAGACAAAGCCTCTGCCCTTGCAGAGAGCTACGATTTTTTCCATCGTCTTTTTGGTGTTTTCCATTATTTATAGCCTCTTTTCATTTATAAGCATATGTACCTCTAAATTTTACAGAATATGGAGTGGTTTGTCAAGTGGGAGTTTTATTTTCTCCGCATGAGGAGCGGCGTTTTGAAATATGATGAAATCTTTTTCACTTCCGTTTCACAAGAAATTAAAATTTCGTCATATTTTTCATGAAAAACCCTTGTAAAATTGATTAAATTAAGCTATAATGTAGTTACTCAAAATATGAGTTAATTTAAAAGGAGGAAAAACACAATGAAAAAGTCCATCAAGCTGGTTAGCGTCGCTCTTGCGTCGTTAATGGCAGCATCTGCTTTTTCGATTACCGCGAGCGCTCTTCCGAGACCGACAAAGGAAGAGTGTGAGGCTGTCGGCGAGCAGAAGATTTACTTCGAGTTCCCCGACGGCACTTGGGGCGACTGGAGCAATCTGAAGATCAACAAGCTCAACAACACACTGCCTGTTTATTGCAACCCCTATGCAGTATACGGCAATGAAAAAGAGTTCTTTGATCCCGGCTGGGAAACCAAGCCCGGTCAGTGCACCTATACAGGTGAAGGCAAGACCGTTTACTATGACATCAACAGCGAGATGTCCATCAACCACTACTCAGAGGTTGACGACAAGGGCAAGAAGGTAAAGCTCTACTACTACCGCTACATGGAGACCGAGCCCGGTAAGGATTACGGCGTACTCTTCTCCACCACAGCTAACGGCGGCTTCCAGACCGCTGACGTCAACATGACTGCTGACTGCCTCGGCGACACAGTCGTACTTGACGATCCCATCTCGACCAGAGAGAACGCTGCGAACTCCGCTAAGAGCGACTACTTTGCTCACTGGAAGAACCACAGCGATCTCGTAACAAAGGCTAACGTCCTCTCCACAGGTAAGTTTGTTGACGGCCAGTTCCCGCAGAACCAGCCCAAGGCTCAGATGCTCTCCAACGCTCTCAAGGATTATCTGACCAACTTCATCAACGTTGGTTACTTCCAGCTTGAGAACAACCAGAAGATCATGGAGAAGCTCGGCGTTACTCCTCAGGAAGTTTACGACCAGTACATGAAGGACAACGCTGACATCATCAACGGCGGCACAGTTGAGCCGGCTAACCCCGACAAGACCGACGTTGACAACGGCTGCCCCGTTGACTTTATCCGCTATGACAAGGTAAAGCTCAATATGGACATTGAGCACAAGAAGCTCGCTTCTCCCAAGGAAGTCCGCAAGGTTCTCGGTCTCCCCGAAGAGGAGCCCACAACCGCAGCTCCCACTACCGAAGAGCCCACCGAGGCTCCCACCACTGAGGCTCCCACCACTGAGGCTCCCACCACTGAGGCTCCCACCACTGAGGCTCCCACAACCGTAGCTCCTACAACAGAAGCTCCCACCACCGAGGCTCCCACCACTGAGGCTCCCACAACCGAGCCCAAGCCCGCTGAGGACGTATTCGTACTCGCAGGTTCCTCCAACTTCGTTTCCACAGGCTGGAGCCCCGATCCCGATTCTTACAAAATGACCAAGGGTGACGACGGCGTTTACTCTGTCGTTGTTCCCGAAGTAGCTGCCGAGGAAGGCGCTCTTTATCAGGTTAAGGTTGTTCAGTTCGTAGGCGGCGACCCCGCTAACGCTGTATGGCACGGCATGGACAACACCGACCTCAACTATGACTTCATGCTTTCA
>ONDL01000025.1 GCA_900316555.1 uncultured Eubacteriales bacterium
TATAATATATTCCGTATTTTTTCAAGATATTTTTTGAAATTACTGTTTGATTTTTTGAAATTAATGTTTGATTTAGTATTTAAAAAAATTGCCAAAATTTGCTTACGCAAATTTTGTTTTGAATTTTGGGGAGTTAAAGGGTTGCACCCTTTAAAATCCCGCCAAGGGGCTGCCGCCCCTTGACCCCGCCCACTTTTTTGAAAAAAAGTGGACAAAAAACTTTTGTTTTTCACCGCTTAAAGTAAGAAGAATTCAAAATCTCTCGCAACATTATGGACGGAGATAAAATGCCATACGGTGCTACAGGCGATGAAATCATTAACGCCTTAAAGAATTTGGATTTCACGCCTACCGACGAGCAAAAGGAGTTTGCCGAAAAGTACGGCATTAAAGTCAACACGCTTTTATTCACTTTACAGCACCATATGTTTATCAGCGCAAGATATGTTTGCTGTTCTATTAAAGATAACTTAACTTTAATAATGCTCAGTAAATCACTGTTCAAGCCGATTTTAGGTGTTTTGAGTAAAGATGGCAAAAGAAAAAGAGCAGTCCGAAAACTGCTCTATTTGGTCGGGATGACAAGACTTGAACTTGCGACTCCACGCCCCCCAGACGTGTGCGCTACCAAACTGCGCTACATCCCGATGCAACATTAAGATTATATCAAATTAAGACGAATTTGTCAAGGGATATTTTAAACTCTTTGAAAAATAAAAGGGAATGGCGGACCATTCCCTTTATTTCAACATAATTCAGTTTTGAATTAGTCCTCTCTTCTCTTTCTAGCGAGGAATACTACGCCTGCAGCAGCGAGCATGATGCCGCCGAAGAGGAAGATAAGAGTGTCGCCCTCACCGGAGGTTACAGAACCTGTACCGGAGGTCTTGGAGGAAGAGGAGCTTGAGGAAGAACCTGAGCTTGAGCTTGAGGAACCGCCGGAGCTTGAGGAACCGCCGGAACCGGAGCCGGAGCTCTCAGAAGCGGAAGAGCTGGACTTCTTCCAGTCTACCTGACCTTCTTTGCCAGCTTCCTTGATAGCCTTCTCGATGTCGTCCTGGCTGAGACCCCATGCCTTGGCGATATCGTCAAGAGTCTGCTGAGCGGTCTTGCCGTTGTACTTAAGAGCGTTTGAAAGGCCGTCTGTACCGTCGGACTTGATGAAGTTTACGAGCATATCATAGTAAGTGGTGCCAGCCCAAAGAGCTTCACCGATGATGTTACCGATAGAGGTAATGCATACGGGCGGAGCATACTTGGAAGCATCAGCGTTCTTCCACTTTACATAGTAGCTCTTCTTGTTGGAGTCTACGTTATTCTCAACCTGGTCGCCTGTGCAATAAGCAGTGTCGCCCATGATGCTGGGATCCCAGATGATGTCGCAGGTCTGAACATTCCAGTCACCTGTGAAAATCATACCGTACTGCTTGCCGGAATCGAGCTCGATGCCCTTAGCGTCGAAGTCGAAAGACCAAACGTTGTTGCCTTCGTCGGTCATGTTACCCTTCTTGGAACCCCAAGTAATGAGAGCGGAATCGCCGTGGGGATAAAGATAAAGGGTAACTGTCTTGAAGTTCTTCCACAGGTCGGGGTTAACTTCAAAGTAAACCTTGTTGCCTGCGCCAACAGTAGAATCATCTCCAGCGGCTACAGCAGAATCGTCTGCAGCAGCAACGGCAGAATCGTCAGCGGCAGCTACAGCGGAATCGTCTGCAGCAGCAACAGCGTTGTCAGCTTCAGCAGCGCTTGCGGCTACGACAGCGGTGCTGCCAACCATAATTGCTGCAAGAAGAATGCTTGCAATTTTCTTGAACATTTTTTGATCTCCTCCTAAAATTGATCGTTCATCCGAGAATTTTTAAATCTCAGTACAATAATTATACAATAAAAGTTACAAAACTTCAATACTTTTTCAAATTTTTTAACTGGATAAATTCACAATTATCTGTTCTCAGAATTGTAAGTTTTTAACACTAATATGTATGCTAACGGTGATTATTTTATTCCGGGCATTATTTCAGCATGGATAAAACCGTATCTTTAACCACAGCGAGCGCTTCTGTTATCTTGCTCTCGTCCTTGGCTCCCGCCATTGCCATGTCGGGCTTGCCGCCGCCGTTGCCGCCTGCCGCCTGAGCAACCGCTCTGACGATTTTTCCGGCATTCGCGCCCTTTGCGAGCGCGTCCTTGCCGCAGCCCGCAGCAAAGGTGACCTTGCCCTCGTTCGCGGTGGCGATCACGACTACTACCGAGCTCTCCTTATCCTTTGCGCGCGTGCACATATCGCGGAGCAAATCGGCGTTCGCACCCTTTACAAAGCCTGTGACGACCTTTACGCCGTTGATGTCGGCGGCGTTTACAAAGAATTCGTCGAGCTGAGTAGAAGCAAGCTTCGCGTTGAGGTCTGCGATCTCCTTTGCCTGAGACTTGATCAGCTGTTCAGCGCGGCGAGCGCCGTCGATAAGAGCCTTGGGGTTGGACTTGAGAATCTGTGCAGTGCCCATAATCAAGGCGTTGGCGTTGTTGATATAGCGGATAACGCCGTTGCCTGTGAGCGCCTCAATTCTTCTTACGCCCGCCGCAACGGAACCCTCCTGGCGGATCTTGAACAGACCGAGGTTCGCGGTATTCTTTACGTGAGTACCGCCGCAGAACTCTACAGAGAAGTCGCCTGCGCTTACAACACGGACAACGTCGCCGTATTTCTCGCCGAACAGAGCCATAGCGCCGAGCTTCTTGGCTTCTTCAATAGGCATCTCGCGGGTATTTACCTCGATAGCCTCAAAAATCTTCCTGTTAACAAGCTCCTCGACGTCCATCAGCTCCTTGGCTGTGAGCGCCTCAAAGTGAGTGAAGTCAAAGCGGAGAATAGTGTCGTTTACAAGCTGACCAGCCTGCTGAACGTGGTTGCCGAGCACCTCGCGGAGAGCCGACTGGAGCAGGTGTGCAGCGGTGTGGTTTCGCATGATATCGGCGCGTCTGTCTGAGTCTACCGATGCGGTAACACTCTCGCCTACCGCTACGCCGCCCTCCTTGATAAGGCAGGAGTGGATAAAGATTTTGCCGGAGGCATCCTTTGTGGTGTTATCAACCTCGACCTCAAAGCCTTCGCCGCCGATAACACCGGTGTCACCTACCTGTCCGCCGCTCTCAGCGTAGAAAGGAGTGGTGTCAAGAACGAGCGCTACGCTCTCGCCCTCGCCTGCGGTCTCGACGCGCTCGCCGCCCTTGATGATTGCGAGAATCTTTGACTGAGCGGTAAGGTCGGTGTAGCCGACGAAGTTGGTCGCGGGAATATCGGAGAGGTCGGTGGAATCGGATATCCACGCGTCAGCGCCGGCGTTCTTTCTCGCGTCGCGCGAACGCTTCTTCTGTTCCTTGAGGAGCTCCTGGAAGCGGTTAACGTCGACCTCGATGCCCTGCTCGCCGAGAATCTCGCGGGTCAGGTCGATCGGGAAGCCGTAGGTGTCGTTGAGCTTGAATGCGTCCTCGCCGCTGATCTTCTTGATTTCCTTGTTCTCTATCAGGTTATTGAGCATTCTGAAGCCCTGGTCGATCGTCTTGGCGAAGCTCTCCTCCTCGACGCGGATAACCTTTGTGATGAACTCCTGCTTCTCCTTGAGCTCGGGATAAGCGGTGAGATTTTCCCTGATAACGGTGTCACATACCTTGTAGAGGAAGGGCTCGTGGTAGCCTAAAAGCCTGCCGTGACGCGCAGCGCGTCTGAGCAGACGGCGGAGAACATAGCCCTTGCCCTCGTTGGAAGGCATAACACCGTCGCCGATCATGAATGTGGTGCTGCGGATATGGTCGGTGATAACGCGGAGCGAGATGTCGCTCTTGGCGTCCTTGCCGTACTCAACTCCCGTGATCTCGGAGATGTGTTTCATGATATTCTGAACGGTATCGACAAGGAAGAGGTTGTCAACGCCCTGCATTACGCAGGCGAGACGCTCAAGACCCATGCCCGTATCGATGTTCGGGTGGTCGAGAGGAGTGTAGTTGCCGTTGCCGTCGTTCTCGAACTGGGTAAATACGAGGTTCCAGACCTCAACAAAGCGGTCGCACTCGCAGCCGACGTGACAATCGGGCTTGCCGCAGCCGTGTTCGTCGCCGCGGTCAAAGTAGATTTCGGAACAGGGTCCGCAGGGACCTGAGCCGTGCTCCCAGAAGTTGTCCTCCTTGCCGAGACGAACCATGTGTGAGGGATCTACGCCGACTTCCTTTGTCCAGATGTCGTATGCCTCGTCGTCGTCCTGATAAATGGAAACATAGAGCTTTTCCTCGGGCATTTCGAGCACCTTGGTGAAGAATTCCCACGCCCACGCGGTCGCCTCGCGCTTGAAATAGTCGCCGAAGGAGAAGTTGCCCAGCATCTCAAAGAAGGTGCCGTGACGGGCTGTGATACCTACGCGCTCGATATCGGGCGTGCGGATACACTTCTGGCAGGTGGTAACGCGCTTGCGCGGCGGTGTTACCTCGCCTGTAAAGTACTTCTTCATCGGCGCCATTCCGCTGTTGATAAGCAGAAGGCTGTTGTCGTCCTTGGGAACAAGGGAAAAGCTGGGAAGTCTGAGACATCCCTTTGACTCGAAAAACTCAAGAAATTTTTCTCTGAGCTCGTTTAATCCTGTCCACTGCATTGTTCTGATTACTCCTTTATATGGGTTTACTTATTCAGCTTTAATCTGATAACCGATCCTGTGGGAATCGGATTGTCGGTTTTTATGGTCAGCCGCTCCATCGGGTGCGGCGCGCTTTCGACCTCCTCGCCCGCTTCATTCGTGAGCGAAAGGCACCTGACTAATCGAGGTATACCGTCGGGCGGAAGAATGTCGAGCGTGTCGCCTACGCAGAATTTATTGCGCTGGGTGATAACGGCTGTGTTATCGTTGATATTTTCCTCGCAGACAGCCACCTGATTGTAGTGGCGGATATATCCGCCGCTGTGAACCGCCTGTCCCGGCTCGCCGCCGAGATAGAAGCCCGTGCTGTACTCGCGGTGGCTGATTTTTTCCAGCTCCTCAAGTATCCACGGCTTGAGCGTGTAATCATCGCCCTCGCTCAGATAATCGTCGATGGCGTGACGGTAGGCGTTTGTGACTACGGCTGTATAGTAAGCGGATTTCGCTCTGCCCTCGATCTTGAGGCTCGAAACGCCTGCTCTGACAAGCTCGGGAATGTGCTCTATCATGCACATATCGCGCGAATTGTAGAGATAGGTGCCGCTTGAGTCCTCCTCAACAGGAAAGAACTGACCCTCGCGCTTCTCTTCAAAGAGGTGGTACTTCCACCTGCACGGCTGCGCGCAGTCGCCGTGGTTGGCGTCGCGCCCCGTGAGATAGCTCGATATCAGGCACCTGCCCGAGAATGACACGCACATCGCGCCGTGAACGAAGCACTCTATCTCGAGGTCGTCGGGAATGTTTGCGCGGATCTCTGCGATTTCATCAAGCGGGATCTCGCGCGCGAGGACTACACGCGAAGCGCCCATTTTATAGAGCGCGTTGGCGGAGGCGTAGTTCGTCACGCCCGCCTGTGTGGAGATATGAAGCGCAACCTTCGGCGCGTACTGCTTGGCGAGCTCAAGCACGCCGAGGTCGGCGATGATGAACGCGTCAACTCCGCATTCCTGCGCGTAGCTGAGAAACGCCGGCAAGTCCGCAAGCTCTCTGTTGCGCGGCAGCACGTTGCAGGTGACGTAAATCTTCCTGCCCATGCCGTGAGCAAGACGGCAGGCTTCCTTCAGGTCGTCGCTGTCAAAGTTCTTCGGCGCGGAACGCATACCGAACTGCTTCCCCGCGAGGTAGACCGCGTCGGCGCCATAGCTCAGCGCCGCGCGCAGGCTCTCCATATCGCCCGCGGGAGCTAATAATTCAGGCCGCTTAATCATCTATATTCTCCAGATTCGCCTCGTGCTCGTAGATCGTCGAAGCATAGTAGGCGTTGCCGTACTTGTCGTGGCAGAAGAAGTAGTAGCTTGTATCATAGGGCTTAAGCGCCGCCTTGATCGCCTCCATACCCGGGTTGCAGATAGGTCCGGGTGGCAGACCTTCCTTGTCGTATGTATCGTAACGGCTCTTGTAGTTCTTGGCGGAATCCGCAGGCAGCTTGTCCTCGCTGCGGTACGGATAGTACTTTGTCGAGTCAAGACCGAGCTTTGAAACACCCATTGATGAATCGGCCGACAGACGGTTATGCAGGATAGAGGAAACATAGTACATATCCTCTTTATCGGCAGCCTCTGCCTGTACGATTGACGCGATCGTGAGGATCTCGTCGAGGCTGTAGGGAGTTTCGGAAACCTCAAGCATCTTGTTTACGGAGTAGAGCTTGTCGTAGCCGAAGTCCTGCTTCTGGTACAGCCTATTCTCGAAGTTGTTGAGCAGCTTGTAGATTACGCTGCGCGGGTCGTCGTTCTGGTAGAACTCGTATTTATCGGGATAGAGATAACCCTCGAGCTTGAAGTAGCGGTCAGATGAGTTTTTGATGCTCTTGAGGAAGTCGAAGTCATCATCAAACTCGTCGGACGAGCAGAGCTTGAGGAACTCGTCCTTGTCCGCGATCGCCTTCTCCTCAACCAGCTTGTCCGCGATCTCAACGACGCTCATACCCTCGATGATAGTGACTTCAACGGTGTCGGTACGGCGCGAATTGCCCTGAAGATTGGAGATTATCGCCTGATAGTCCATATTTTTCGTCAGCTCGTAGGTACCCTGGGTGAACTGGTCTGACTTGGTGACGGTCGCGTACATCTTGAAGTAATTCGGCTCGCCGATCACTCCGCTCTTCGCGAGAACCTCGGTCACGCTGTCAACCGTCGGATCCTTGGGTATTGTGACGGTGACGGTGTCGGGATTCTTGCGGTTGATCGCGAGCAGGTCATTCATGCCGGTGATGAGGAACATGGCGATAGCACCGCCGACGATGGCGACGGACACAAGCCACGCGATACGGAAAATACGTCTGTTTCTCCTGTTGCGCGCGCGCAGCTCACGCTTCTCCTCCTTCATCTTGCGCTTGAGCGAGCGTCTGGACTCGCGCGCTATCTGATCCTTCACATCTTCGCCGCTGTAGGAGCTGATTTCCTCAGGTTCGTCGCTGTAGCCTGACTCGCCCTCGTCGTCGTAATCGTCCTGAATGCGGAGACGGAAGTTATCCGCCTTGCGGCGGCGCTGTTCCTCCAGCGAATTGATGTTGTTGTCGTTATTCATAATACTCATTCCTTTATCTGCCGCTTTCGCGGAATGTTCAGCCTCCTGTGCGGTTGCTGAATTTTTCGGTCAAAACGATGTCGACCGCACGGTCAAAGGTGCCACGCGGCAGCTCGCCCATGGTGCATTTGCTGTAACAGATACCGACGGTCGTGCCGCCGAAATCCGATAAAAAGCGGTCGTAATAGCCCTTGCCGAAGCCGAGTCTGTAGCCCTGCAGATCAAAGCTGAGCCCGGGTACCAGACACAGCCCGCACGAAAAATCCACCGCCTTTTCGCACCGCTCGGGCACAGGCTCCAAAATGCCGTATTTGCCGGGGCTTAAGTCGTCATATGATTTTATGAAATAAAAATCCATTTCATTCGAGGTTTTGTGGCACTTAGGCACCGCGACACGCTTGCCCTTTTCAAGCGCGTCCGCGATAATCGCCGAGGTGTCGCACTCGATCGGCTGTGAGATGTACGCAAAGAGAACGTCCGCAGCCCGGTACTCTTCCAGTGAAGCGAACCGCTCAAAAAGCCGTTTGTCAAGCGACTTTTTCAGCTCGGGCGGACACTCCGCGCGGAACCTCTTGAAGCGCGCGCGCAGCTCGTGCTTGCGTTTTCTGACGTTGATCAAAGGCATTGCATTTCCTCGATGACCCTGTCGGCGTCAGCCTTGCCGAGAGCAAGGGCGACGATAGCGTGGCCGAACTCGATCGCGCAGCCCGCACCCTTTGAGGTGATGACGTGCTCGTCGGTTTCGACGTGAGCGCCTGTGCACAGCGCGCCCTTGAGCTCGGACTCGAAGCCCGGGAAACAGGTCGCGTTTCTGCCTGCCAAAAAGCCGAGCTTGCCGAGAATCGACGGCGCGGCACAGATTGCAGCGGTGATCTTCTTGTTTTCGAAGCAATATCTCACGCACTCGAGAACCTGCTCGTTTGAACCGAGATTGATGGTGCCTGGCATTCCGCCGGGAAGCACCACGCCCTCGAGTCCGTCGAATGTGATATCCGAGAGGTCAACGTCGGGCTTCACGGTCACGCCGTGCGAGCCCGTTACATATACGCCTGTAACGCCTACGGTCTGGACGTTGAGGCGCGCGCGGCGCATTACGTCGAGAGTGGCAAGCGCCTCGGTCTCTTCAAATCCTTCTGCTAAAAACAAATAAAACATAAGCTGCTCCTTTCAGTTGAGCGTTATCCCGATGAACACTTCGTCAGGCGGGTTTTCGTTTGTAAGCGGGCGCAGCATTCCGCAGATTTCGCGCTTTGCTCCCGCAAGAAGCGGATTCGCGCCCGTTCCCGTGATTATATATGTATCTGCTTTGATGGTAGAAAGCAGATTTTTTAATTCTTTTATCTCATTATAAATCGAATAGTAGACGGTTGCCGTCCTTCCCTTCATCGAATAGATCGCGAAGGCGTTCTCGGAGCGAGCGGTTTTTACTCCGTACACTCCGTAATAGTCAGAGGCAAATGCCACAAATTCTTTATTCCAAAAAAGAAAATTATTTTTCAGTGACAGCTTTTGCAGCACGTCGGTGTCGGGAGTACCGCAGCCGGGGTTTTGCGTTTCGCCCAAGTCGGCGCGGGTTAATCTGCGCGTTCTCGCGGTACACTTTGCGAGATACCCGAGCCTTGAGTAGAAGCGGTACAGCCCCTCGTCGGCAGGAAAAAGAACGGAGAACACGTCTCCCCTGTTTTTTGCGTCGTCGAGCGCGAAGCGAATCAGTCCGCTCATAACACCGCGGTTACGACAGTCGGGGCGGGTCGCTGCTCCGCAGAGGTAATGCGCCTGCCTGCCGTTCAAGGTACAGCCGACGAGATAAACGGCGGCTATAAGCTCTCCGTTTTCCGTCGCCTTGTAGGCGTGGGTAAAGCCCATTGTTCTTTCAAAGAATAATTCTGCAGCTCTTTCATCTTCCTCAAAGCAGGTCAGCCATAGAGCCTTAAGCGCAGGCAGATCGGTCTTGTCGGTTTTTGAGAAGCTCACCATTTCGCCACTCCGTCATATCTGTCGTAGATGATCGCCGGGTGGTAGGACAGCTTTGACTTTCGCAGGCCCTCCAGCCCCAGATCCTCCTCGCGGTTTATATATGTATATGCGGTCAGCCGCTTAGCGAATTCATTGTTTATCACAGCGTAGCTGCCGTCGTAGGCTGTCAGTGCCTTCTCAAAATTCACATCAAAGCACACGGGCGAAATCTCGCTGCCGAGAGTCATCGCTACGGGCTTCCGTTCGACGTAGAGGATAATTCCGCGCATAGCAAACTCAATGAGATTATCCAGAGCCTCGCGGATCACATAATACTCAGCGTAACTCTCGCGGTCAATGCCGTTTTCCTCACACCACAGCTCAACCACTGTCATCGCGTCGCCGATGTTTTCTGGCGCTATGCTTTTGACCTCTGTGTTGCCAAAGGTGCGGAAGAACTTTGAGATGTGGTTGCGCTTGGAGTGGTATTTCTTCCCCGCGAGGTACGCGAGGTCGTCGGAAAAGTAGATATAATCCTGAGTTGTGTCGCTGCGCTCAAAGACAAAGCGTTCGGGACAGAGCGCTTCAAGCGCGTCGCGCTCCTTTTGGGAGAGGTAGCCGAAGCAGGCTCTCTCGTTTTTCTCCTTTGCGTCCGCGAAAACCGCATCGACAGCGCCCTTCACGTTCTTGCCCGATGGCAGACAATAGCCCCACACCGAGCCGTTGTCGCGGAAATAGGCTTTTATCATGGTGTCGTCATAAAAGGCGACCTTGATATCGTACTCGCGCGACCAGAGGTAGGCGGAAACAAAGTTGTACTCCAGTCCGACCGCATTGGGGTCTGAATAGTATGATTCGTATTCTTTTATTTTTGACTTTTCGAGGTGTTGAAAATTCAGCATAAAATACTCTCAAGCGCCGCTTCAATATCGGCGGCGATTTTTTCAATCGGCTTGATATCGCCGTTTTCGCAGCAGTTAATCAGCTGCCAGCCGCAGTTTTCAACGGCGTACAGCGCGCTTTCGCGGCAGCTCAGAAGAAATCCGAGGTTGCTCTCATGCAAATCCTTCTTGGAGTTGTCGCCGCCGTAGCGCTTTTCCATCAGCTTCTGCGAAACGTCGGGCTCAACGTCGAGGTAGAGCACCGCATCGGGTCGCGGAAGGCCTAATTTATCGTATTCAAAATCCTCCTGCCACCTGATATAGCTCTCGCGTTCGCTTTCGGGCAGCTTTGACATCTGGTAGATGATATTCGAGGTTGCGTAGCGGTCACTGAGGAACACTGTATCCTCCTGATAGCCGCGCTTCCAGTCCTTGAGGAAGCCCGCGATGCGGTCAACCGCGTAAAACGCCGACGCGGCGTAGGCGTTGACGTCCTCGGGATTGCTTCCGAACTCGCCGCCGAGGTACATTTTAACAAGCGAGGAACTGGGGCTGTCATAGTCGGGAAACTCGAGCCTTCTGACGTTCATTCCCCTGCTCTGCAGCTTTTCAAACAGCAGCTTTGTCTGGGTAGCCTTGCCGCTGCCGTCAAGACCCTCTATTACAATAATCTTTCCCATGCTATCACTTTCTTCCGTATTTTTTACGGACCTCCGCGGTTTTTCCGCAGCACATCGCGCCCTCGGGACATGGTCCGAACAGGCAGGACGGGCCGCAGTTTTTGAACAGGTGCGGAGCTACCTCAAGGCAGCGCAGAAGCATCTGCTCGGCAACCTCGCGGATCTCCCACTGTGCGCGGTTGCAGCAGCGGTGCGCGAAGAAGTTATGAAGGCTGCGCGCGTTGAAGGTACATACGATCTTTGTTGTCGAGGCGTTCGGCAGAATGAACCTCGCGTCCTCGTTGGCTTTTTTGACGAAGGCGGAATAGCGCTTCTTGTCCGTTTCCCTGAAGTCCACCATGATCTCGGCGTCGGTCCTGCCTGAGTTTTCGCCCGTATAATCGCGGATATATCCTGCGACAAGCGCGTCGCGGATCTCGCGGTACGCCTCGCTCTGCATGGAGATGACCTTCTCGTACGCGGCGAGAGCCTTCTCGTTTTCGGCGATTGCGGGCGGTGTTACAAAGTCAAACTTTGTGCCGTCGACATAGCGCTGTGACTGCTGGCTGTAGGAAGCAATGCGGTGCCGAACAAGCTGGTGTGAACAGGCGCGCGAAATACCCTCGATTCCGAAGGTGAAGGACGCGTGCTCAATCGGGCTGGCGTGACCGAGGTCTGAAAGCATATCAATAAACGCCGCGGTCTTTTCTTCGGTGAGTCCGTCGCGGATATCCTCGATACCCGACGGTGAGTAGCAGAGCTTTGCCGCCATCGCGACGGTCTGCTCGGGATTTGGCGTGTAGTTGAGCAAGGTAACCTTGACAGCCATCTTCATTCCTCCGTATCACATACTTATACTGATTATATCACATAATTATTGATATTATAACATTTTACCTCAGCCTTTTCAATAGGTTGGAAATAAAATTTAGCGGCGCGCGCACTTCCATTATTAGGCAAAAAGCGCCTTTTTCCGCAAAAACAAAAAGAGACAGCGCAAAGCCGTCTCTTTTGATACAAATAAATTTAATCTCCAAACTGATTGAAGCGAGCCAGAAATTCGCGGGTTCTCGCACTTTTCGGATTGTCGATGACCTCCTGCGGAGTGCCCTCTTCCTCAATCAGACCGCCGTCCATGAAGATTATGCGGTCGGCGACGTCGTGGGCAAAGCCGATTTCGTGGGTAACAACGATCATCGTGCTGTCAGAGCTCTTGAGTCCCTTGATTACGTTGAGAACCTCGCCCGTCAGCTCGGGGTCGAGCGCCGAGGTAGGCTCGTCAAAACAGAGAATGTCGGGGTCAAGCGCGAGCGCGCGGGCAATCGCCACACGCTGCTGCTGTCCGCCGCTGAGGTCGCAGGGATATGAGTTGCGCTTCTCGTACAAACCGACCCTTTTGAGCAGGCTTTCCGCCTCCTCGCGTATCGCCTGCTGAGCCTGCTTCATATTTTTCGCTCCCTTGTAGGAGCCGTTTTCGCGGAGCTGCTCCTTCGCCATAAGCGTCGGCGCCAGAGTTATGTTCTCGATGACCTTGTACTGCGGAAACAGATTGAAGTTCTGGAACACCAGTCCGAAGTGCAGGCGCTTGCGGCGGATATCGAGGTCGCTCTTAGCCACCTCTCCGTCACTGTCAAACAGCACCTCGTCCCCTACGGAGATCTTGCCCTTCTGAGGGGTTTCGAGGAAGTTCAGGCAGCGCAGGAGCGTTGTTTTGCCCGAACCCGAGGAACCGATGATCGCGAGAACCTCTCCCTTGTTGAGAGAGAAGCTGATATCCTTGAGAACCTCGTTCTTGCCGAAGCTCTTGCCGATATTTTCAACCTTAAGCATAGCGACCCCTCCTTAACCCTTGTAGTAGCTGAGCTTTTTCTCGATGAAGGAGAAAAGCAGAGTGAGCGCGCCGTTGAAAATCAGGAAGAACACGCCTGTGTAGAAGAGCGGCCAGATCAAGCCCTGCATTGTGAAGCGCTCGGCTGCCTTGAGCATTTCGGGCACCATGATTACACGCGCAAGCGAGGTGTCCTTGACGAGGGTGATGATCTCGTTGCTCATCGGAGCTACAATGCGCTTTACGACCTGCATGAGAACGATCTTGAAGAAAATCTGGCTTTTCTTCATGCCGAGCACCTGTCCCGCCTCGTACTGTCCCTTCGGGATTGATTCGATGCCGCCGCGGAAAATCTCTGAGAAATACGCCGCGTAGTTGATGACAAAGGCGATGATCGCAGCTGTCATGCGGTCAAAAGAGACTCCCCACACGAGCGAGGGAATATAGAATACGACGAAGAGCTGCAGCATCAGCGGTGTGCCGCGGATAATCCACACAAAGGTCTTGACCAGACCCTTGAGCGGAAGAAATTTTGACATTGACCCGAACGAGATAATAAGTCCGAGCGGAATCGCCATCAGAAGCGTTAAGCCGAAGATGGTACAGTTCTGACCGAAGCCGTTCAGCAGGTCAAGAGTTACGTTTAAAAACTGATCCATTATTCTGCGTTGGCGTTGATCTTGGGAATCTGCTCCTCAAGGTTGTATTTCTTCGCGATCTCCTGGAGCTTGCCGTCGTTATAGAGCTTCACGATAGTGTCGCTGACCTTCTGGCTTGCGTCGCTGCCCTTTCTGAACGCGATGCCGTATACCTCGGGAGAGAAATCCTGACCCTCAACCATCTTGAGGTCTGAGTAGTCAGAACCCGCGCGGAGTGTGCCGATGGTCATAACGTAGTCGATGATAGCAATGTCAGATGTGCCGGACTTTACCTCGAGGAGGCACTTAGCCTGTGAATCCGCGGGAGTGTAGGTCGCTTCCTTGAAGAAGTCCTCGCCCTTTGCAACCTCTTCGCCTGCGGAACCTGCCTCGGCAACGACCTTGGCGCCCTTTACGTCCTCTGCGGTCTTGTACTTATCGGCGTTCTCAGCCTTTACAACCATTACCTGCTTGTTGGACATATAGGGCAGGGTAATGCTCATATTGGCTTCTCTCTCGGCAGTGATGGTGAGGCCGTTCCAGATGCAGTCGATCGTCTTAGCGTTGAGCTCGATCTCCTTGGAATCCCACTCGATCTCCTGGAACTTGGGCTCTACGCCGAGCTCCTTGCAAACAGCGGTAGCGAAGTCGGTCTCGAAGCCTGTGAGCTTGCCGTCCTCACCGATGTAGTTCATCGGCTCAAAGTATGTGATACCGATTGTCATCTCACCCTTGCCGGAGATGTAATCCCAGTCGCCGTCAGCAGTGGCAGCGGTAGTAGCAGCGGCGTCGGACGCAGCTGAGCTTGTGTCATTTTTTGCGGAACAGCCGACGAGAGCGGCAGCAGCCATCGCACCGGCCATGAGAAATGCAAGTGTCTTTTTCATAATTTTTCCTCCAATATTTAATTTGATTAAAAATCATACCTTAATATTATATAGTAACAATTTATCAAAGTAAAGTGTTTTGGAGAAAATTTTTGAAAAATTTTCATAAACTCCTCATTTTTTATTGATATAAACGCCAAAATCGGCGCCTACCGCCCGGGTAGACGCCGCATATTGGATGCGTTTTGTTCAGTTATTCAAATGATTACCAGGTGCCGACATTATGCTTGCCGTTGCTCTCACCTGCGTCAAAGTAATTTGTGCTCTGGCTGTTGGTGTTGATATCAACAGTCTGCTTGCTTCCGTTCTGGAAGATGACCATGTTGTAAATTGAGGGAATGTCGATGACGTAAACAGACTGACCGTAGCCATTGTCCTGCTGCTCAACATTCATTGTGGGAGCGCTGTTCCACTCAACAGGGGTGTTACCCTCTGCCCAGTAATACGCTCTCATGGTGCCGCCCCAATTACAGGAGAATTTGACGGTATAGGTGTCAGAACCGCCGCCACCGCTGATATCGGTACCCCAGGGAAGTGCGTTGTAGAGGGTCTTGCCGTCCTTTTCGGTGGTGTAGCTGCTGTTTACGAACCAGCCTTCCGCTGAGAAATCGGTTACGTCGGTTGTCTGGGGACCGTTCGCCTGCGGTGAATACGATGCCTGCAGCGCCTTCGGGAATGGTTGCGGAGTAGTTGTGTACGCCGGGATCATAGCCGTTTTCGCCGATGTCAGTCATCTGGATTCCCGGCCACTCGGAGGAGGAAGCGCCGTCTGTCCAATAGTGTACATATACGCTTGACCAGCCGAGGTTGTTTGTGAACTTCACGGTGAAATCATCAGGAACCGGATCTGTCGGAGGCTCTGTGGGAGGCTCTGTTGTAGGAGCCGTGGTAGGAGCCTGAGTTGTAGGAGCCGTGGTAGGAGCCTGAGTTGTAGGAGCCTGAGTTGTAGGAGCCTGTGTGGGCGCCTGTGTTGTAGGAGCCTGTGTTGTGGGAGCCGCTGTTGTGGGCTGCACATCGTCGGGCTTCTGCTGCTTGGTGTTGTCAAAGGTACCTGCGTATACAGCTGTCGCGGTATCGGAAGGCAGGTAGCTGATATCGGAGCGTACGATCTTGGAATCGTTAATAAAGTAGTACTGCGGATTGGAGTCATCCTTGAGCTGCAGATACTCTACGTCAAGATTTACGGTTGTCTCCCCTGTCATGCCCCTTACGGGATTGAAGGTTACGGATACGAACGGA
The DNA here is from genome assembly GCA_900316555.1 of uncultured Eubacteriales bacterium. Classification (GTDB taxonomy): domain Bacteria; phylum Bacillota; class Clostridia; order Oscillospirales; family Acutalibacteraceae; genus Ruminococcoides. Next base: position 15,303 of record ONDL01000025.1, read on the forward strand.
ACTCTTCCGCCGGTTTCGCCGGAAAGGTCAAAGCCATCAAGGTCAGCTCCGTTGCACTTGATTCCGCCGCCGGGCATAGTGTCAACGTCGATATTATTGACGGTTGACTCGCCGTTGGTCGCGCGGAAAATAAGATATTTCTTACCGTTTCTGTTAACACCGTCTGTATTGTCAAAGGTGAGGTACTTCTTGTCATACGACATTGTCCACTGACCGTTGATCATAGAGGCGTCCTTAATATTGATCCAGTACGTAACGGTAATCTGGTTTGCGACGGGATCGAATGTGGTTGTCGCCTGCGGGAAAATATTTGATGTTGCCTTTACACTGAGGCTGCCGGGGTAAGGAGCAGCCGTTGTGGGAGCCTCTGTGGGCTGGGGAGTAGTAACATCAGGTGTCTGCTGCTTGCTGTTATCAAATGTACCTGCGTATACAGCTGTCGCGGTATCGGAAGGCAGATAATTGATGTCGGGGCGTACGATCTTGGAGTCGTTGATAAAGTAGAACTGCTTGCCCTGATCATCTCCGAGCTGCATGACAATAACGTCAAGATTTACGGTAGTGCTGCCCTCAGCGCCCTCTACGGGATTGAAGGTAACGGTTACAAACGGTACTCTTCCGCCGTCTTCTGTAGTGAGGTCATAGCCGGAGAGGTCGGAAGCGTTGCCAAGGATACCGCCGTTGGGCATTGACTCGGGCTCAAAGTTGATAACGGGAGAATTGCCGTCGTCGGTTGCGGGGAATACCGCCGGAACCTTTTTGTTGTTTTTGCCGGTCTTGAAATTCACACCATCGGACATGTCGACTGTCAGATAATTCTTATCATAGGAGAGCGCCCACTGAGCGTTAACCATGGGGTACTCCTTGATATTAATCCAATAGGTAACGGTAATCTGGTTTGCGATGGGATCGAATTTTGTTGTCGCCTGCGGGAAGATATTGGACTTTGCCGTTACCGTCAGCGACTTGCCGGTCGTCGCAGGCTCAGTAGGGTTTGCCGTTGTAGGCTGTGTGGGTCTGGGAACTGCGTAGGGTTCGCCAACCTTAGCGTGCTTTTCATACTTAGCTATGTAGAGCTGAATGTAGGTAGCGTCGGTGATATTGACTTCGTTGTTGCCGTCAACATCAGCCATAAGAAGATCAAGTCCGGTGAGCTTTCTCGAGTTCGCGACATGAAGCTGTACGAAAGAAACGTCCTTGATGTCAATGACGCCGTCGCCTGTTACGTCGCCGTAATATCTGATGATCTCGGGCTCAGGCTCGGTTGTGGGAGCCTGGGTTGTAGGAGCCTGAGTGGGCTTCGCTGTTGTAGGAGCCTGAGTGGGCTTCGCTGTTGTGGGAGCCTGAGTTGGCTTCGCTGTTGTGGGAGCCGCAGTTGTAGGAGGCTGTGTTGTTGTGGGCGGCTGGGTTGTTGTGGGAGGCTGTGTGGTTGTGGGAGCCTGGGTTGTGGGAGCCGCAGTTGTAGCCTCATATCCCTTTGTTACTACCGTAGCGGGAATGTCAACGCTTGAAGGCTTCCTGGTGGAAGTGGTCATTGAGTTACCGTTTGTTACGGCATATTCCCATGACTGACCGTTTACCTTCGGCTTCTTGCTCTGGGCAGTACCGTCCGCGGGATACTGAACAGTCTGGTTTGTGGAGGTAGAAATACCGTTGATGATGAAGTATGCGTTGCTGGACTTTGTGAGGTCAAAGTTGCTGACCTGACCGTTGAGGTAGCTGGTGGTGGGAACCTCATAGTACCACATCTTCTGGGTCTCATCATAGGTCATACCATCGCCGGGCCATGCAACAGCGTTGACGTAGGTCTTGCCCTTTTCGGTGTCCTCATCGTAGATATATACGTTGAAGGGAGCCTTCCAGGTTTTTTTATTGGCTGCGTTCAGCCAGATATAAATGCCCGAGCCTGTATCCTGTTCCTTCTTGTACTTGTATACGTTGGTCTCGGTCACGCCGTTCTTGTCTGTAGCCTTGAGGGTGAGAGTGATTGTGTCGCCGTAGTTATAGTCGGAACCGATCTTGATAGCGGTGCCGTTTGCAAAACTTACGGGGCTGGAATCGTCGAGGCAGTAGGTAGCGCTTACAGCGTTCTCGTAGGCGAGCTTAACGGTGATGGTCTCGCCCTTGAAGGTGCAGCTTTCAACGGAGCTTGTTGCCTTCGGAGTGGTCTGACCCTGGTAAACTACCGCTACGCCTGTGGAACCGATTGAACCGGAAACGGTGCCGTTCGAAACGGTGAAGGTGTTACCGGAAACCATATCGGTGTAGGTGCCGTTAGCCATACCGGTGTTTGCAACGCTGACGGTGGTAGAGGTGCCGCTTACGTTGGAGAGAACGATACCCTTGCCGCCTCTCTGTACATAAGCGATGCTGCCCGAGGATCCGAGCTTCTCGCTCTGGCCTACAAAGAGGTTGTGGAACTTGTTGACCTCGGCAACCGCTGAGCTCTTGTAGGAAGCGTCGGTTGAAGCTTCGCCCATGTGAGCGGTGCCGGGACGCGCGAAGAACAGAGCTGTAGCGTCTTTTCTCGCCGCAACGATCGCCCAAGCCTTGGCGATGGTCTCGTCGGAAACGCCTGAGGTGTTGCTCAGACCGCCTGAACCGGAGTTGCCCTCGTAGGTATCGTGGGACTCTGCCCAGAGAACTACCTTGGAAGCCGCAACGCCTGCCTTGTACTGGCTGCTTGCCGCTGAGCCCGCGTTCTTGTTGTTAACGGCCGCCAGACAAGCGTCGCCTGTCTTGTTGTCGGTAACGTTGATGTAGGGGGTGTAGTTGCCGAAGTTTCTGCCTGTACCGCAGGTGTTAAGAATCTCGCCGTAGATAAAGAGGCTCTTGCCGGGATTCTTCTGCGAGTAGTAGGTCTTTGCGCCGTTCGCAACAACCGGCCAGTACTGTGAACCGTAGCTGCCGTCGTTGGGAGTCTCGATGTGCTTTGCAGCGTCGAAACGGAAGCCGTCTACGCCGCAGTCGATGCACTCCTTGAGCAGGTTAAGAGCAGCCTGCTGTACGTTGGAGTTGCCTGTGTTGAGGTCAGGGCAGTTGGAAACGTGACCCTGAACGGTCTTCTGGATTGAGCTGTCGTCCGCATTGAAGTTGTTTGAGCGGAAGTAAGAGGACTTGTTGTTGTAGAAATCGGGCTGATAGGTTGCAACCTGATCGCTGAGCGAGTTTGCGCCCGCCTGCTCTGAAAGGTTACCGAAGTGGTTTGATACGATATCGCAGATAATCTTGATGCCGTACTTGTCCGCTTCGGAGCAGAGAGCGGTCAGCTCAGCCTTTGTGCCGAGCCATGACTTCTGCGCGATCTGCATGCTGACGGGCTGGTAGAGCTTCCACCACTGACCCGCAACGTCGGTAGACGCGCTGAAATCCTTGGGCTGCTGCACAGGTGAAGTCTGTACAGTGGAATAACCCGCGGCTGCGATTGCAGGCAGATTTTCCTTGATTGAGTTGTAAGACCAGTTGAACGCGTGCAGGATTACGCCGTCCTGAACGTTTTCCTGTATCGCGGTGTCCGCGGAGACCTCTGTATCGGCGGGAACTGTCGCCGCGTAGGAGGAAAAGGTAAACGCCAAAGAGGACGTAAGCACTGTCGCAGCCGCAACTACGCTTACGAGCTTTCTGAACATTTTCATCCAAAAATCATCCTTTCATAAAAGTTCATTTTTATTATATCAAATCAATAATCAAAAGTATATGGTTTTTATTACAAATAAATAACAAATATTTTGTTGAAATTTTATTTAATTCATTTTGTTATGCGAAATGATAAAAATTTTTAGCGCATTTGTCCTTTTAATTCCTTTTGACTTTCATGTATTTTTACCACTATTTTATCAATACGCCTTAATTACTGCAACTTCGCGCAAGCTGACTGTTTTAAATTGTATTATTTACAATTCATTATCTTTTCTTTGGTGCTTTTAACGGTGCTAAATCCTTGACATTTCGGGGCTATTCGAATATAATCTAAAATGGTTTTGTAGGCGAATATGCCCAAGCCTGAATACAATTACAGAACAGGGGTGCATAAATGGAACAGACATCTAAAAAGGTGATCGTATCCTTAAAGGATATTTTCGTCAGATTCGACGGAGAGGTAATTCTCAACCACATCAACCTTGATATTCATGAAAAGGAATTCGTGACGATTCTCGGCCCGAGCGGCTGCGGAAAAACCACTACGCTGCGCATTATCGGCGGTTTTGTCGAGCCCGAAAGCGGCGACGTGATTTTTGACGGCAACAGGATCAACGGCCTGCCGCCGCACAAGAGAAACGTCAACACTGTCTTTCAGAAATATTCGCTGTTCCCGCATTTGAATGTATATGACAACGTTGCCTTCGGCCTCAAGCTCAAGAAGCTGCCGAAGAATGAGATAAAACAGAAGGTCACAAAGATGCTCGCCGTCGTAGACCTCAAGGGCTACGAGAAGCGTCCCGTGCAGAAGCTTTCGGGCGGTCAGCAGCAGCGTGTCGCGATCGCGCGCGCGCTCGTCTGTGACCCTGACATCATTCTCCTTGACGAGCCTCTCGGAGCGCTCGACCTCAAGCTGCGCAAGGATATGCAGCTCGAGCTCAAGGAGATCCAGAAGAACACCCAGAAAACCTTCATCTACGTCACCCACGACCAGGAAGAGGCGCTCACCATGAGCGACCGCGTTGTAGTCATGAACAACGGCGTAATCGAACAGACAGGCACTCCCGAGGATATCTACAACGAGCCTGTCAACGCCTTCGTCGCAGACTTCATCGGCGAAGCGAATATCCTCAACGGCATCATGATTGACGACTGCCGAATCCGAATCCTCGGCAAGGAGCTCGAGTGCGTCGACAAGGGCTTCGGCAAGAACACTCCCGTTGATGTGGTTATCCGCCCCGAGGATATCATCATCACACCTCCTGATAAGGGTCAGCTGACGGGCGTCGTCGAGAAGGTCACCTTCAAGGGCGTTCACTACGAGATGAGCATCCGCTGCGGCAGGTGCGAGATTCTCGTTCACTCCACAAGAAGCGCCGAAGTCGGCACAACCGTCGGCATGAGCGTCGTACCGTTCAATATCCAGATCATGAACAAGCTCCTGCCCTTCTATGATAATATAATAGAAACCACCGTCAGCTACGGCAGCAAGGAAGAAAAGTACTTCGAGTTTGAGCTCGAGAAGGAAACCATCAAGGTCTACGGTCACTTCTTCCCCGAGGGAACAAGAGTCAGAATCACTCTTCCGCCCTCAGCGCTTTCCCTCGCGGGCGACGGCACGGGCGATTTGCAGGACGTTTACATCGAGTCTGTCGTCTACAAGGGCGAGCATAACGAGATCATTCTCGAGTCCGACGAGCGCAAATGGCTCATGCTCAGCGATACCGACGAACAGGTCGCGACATATGTGCCGCTCAGCTTTGACTTTACAAAGGCTCAGTTCGAGGTGCTTGACCCCGAACCGCAAAACGGGGAGGGTGAGAAATGAAATCAAAGCTCCTCTCGGTTCCCTACCTCGTCTGGATGCTCGTCTTTACGATGATTCCTCTGGTGATGATAGGAATAACCGCCTTTACCGACAACAGCGGCAGCTTTTCGCTCGACGCGTTCAGCTCGGCGTTTGAGTACACCAACGTCTTTCTCAAGTCGCTGTGGATCGCGCTGCTCTCGACGATACTCTGCCTGATCATCGCGTACCCTCTGGCGTATATGATCACCCAGATGCGCGAGTCGACCCAGAACACTGTCATCATGCTGCTGATGATCCCGATGTGGATGAACTTTCTGCTCAGGATCTACGCCTGGGTCCTGCTGCTTCAGAGCGGCGGCCCTCTCGATACCCTGCTCTCGGCAATCGGTATCCACGGCTCCTACAGCAACAACACCGCGGCGGTCATCGTCGGAATGGTCTACGAGTACATGCCCTTCATGCTGCTGCCGATTTACACCGTTATGGGCAAGATCGACAAGGGTTTGATCGAGGCGGCTCAGGATCTGGGCTCAAACAAGATGATGGTTTTCCGCAAGGTCGTTTTTCCGCTCAGTATCCCGGGCATCATCTCGGGCATCACGATGGTTTTCGTGCCCAGCGCAAGTACCTTCGTCGTGGCTCAGTACCTCGGCGGCACCGACGACATCATGATCGGTGATATCATAGACAAGATTTTCTTCACAAACAACCACATCGGCGCGGCGATCTCGCTCGTTCTGATGATATTCATTCTCGTGTTCCTCGTACTGATGAACCTGTTCGGCGATGAGGAGGCGATTGCGTAATGAAAAACAAAGGTATTCTCACCAAGGTCTACATAGCGCTGATAATGGTGTTCATGTACGCGCCTATCGCGGTGCTTATCTTCTATTCGTTCAACAAGAGCCGTTCGGCTGCATGGGGCGGATTCACCTTCGACTGGTATATCCAGCTCTTCAAGAGCAGCTCAATCATGAACGCGCTCACAAATACGCTGCTGGTAGCGGTGCTCGCTTCGTTCTTTGCGACGATTCTCGGCACGTCTGCGGCAATCGGCATAAGCAACCTTAAGGGCAAAACGCGCATGCTCGTGCAGAACGCGTCCAATATCCCGATCATCAGCCCTGATATCGTAATGGGCGTATCGCTGATGCTGCTCTTTACCTTCCTCGGCGTGATCTTCAACTTCGAGATGGGCTTCACAACGGTTCTGCTCTCGCATATCTGCTTCTGCGTACCGTTCGTTGTGCTCAATGTCATGCCGCGAATCCGACGCATGGACTCCAGTCTGTACGATGCTGCTCTCGACTTGGGCTGCACACCGTTCCAGGCGTTCCGCAAGGTCGTCATTCACGAGTTGATGCCCGGTATCTTCTCGGGCGCGCTGATAAGCTTTACATATTCGCTCGACGACTTTGTTATCACTCACTTCACACAGGGCGCGAGGTTCCAGAACCTCAGTACCGAAATCTACGGCATGCTCCGCCGCAAGATTCCGCCCACGATCAACGCGCTCTCTACCCTGCTGTTCCTCGTGATCATCATTATCATGGTGCTTATCAATATCCGCGACCGCAGGGCTGAAAAGAAAAAAATGAGTCTGTAAAATCTGTTATCCCGTCACAAGGTGACTAATAATATTTTTTGGAGGATTGGGAAATGAAAAAAATCTTAGCCATCGCTCTCTGCGTTGTAATGCTCGGCTCCTTCGCGACAATGTTCGCAGGCTGCGGCAAGACCGACGCGGGAGAAGTAAACGTGTACAACTGGGGCGAGTATATCGCTGAGGGTCAGGACGGTCTGATGAACGTTATCGAGGAATTCGAGAAGGAAACGGGCATCAAGGTCAACTACACCACCTACGAGACCAACGAGGACCTCTACAATATGCTCAAGAACAGCAACGTAAGCTACGACGTTATTGTTCCCTCGGAATACATGATTTCTAAGATGATTAAGGAAGGCATGCTGCTCGAGCTCAACTACGACAACATTCCGAACTACAAGTATATCAACGACCGCTTCAAGGGCCTTGACTGCGACCCCGACAACAAGTACACCGTTATTTATCAGTGGGGCGTTACAGCTCTTGTTTACGACAAGACAAAGGTCGAGAACACTCCCAAGAACTGGGACGCTCTCTGGGACGAGGATCTCAAGGGCGATATTCTGATGTTCAACAACAGCCGTGACGCTATGGCTATCGCCATGCAGACTCTCGGCATCGACCCCTCCAACTGCACCAAGGAGGATATCGACAAGGCAAGCGAGAAGCTCCGCGAGCAGAAGCCCCTGCTCAAGAAGTACGTAATGGATCAGGTATTCACCGAGATGGAGACCTCTCAGTCCGCGATCGCTCCCTACTACGCCGGCGATATCGCTGCTATGATGGACGAGAACGAGGATCTCGACTACTGCCTGCCCGATTACGGCTCAAACCTGTTCTATGACGCTATGTGCATTCCCACCTGCAGCAAGAACAAGGAGAACGCCGAGAAGTTCATCAACTTCATGCAGAAGCCCGAAATCGCCGCCGAGAACTGCAAGTACCTCCGTTACGGCTGCGCTAACGACGAGGCTGTAAAGCTGCTCGACGATGAAATCAAGAACAACGAGCTGACTCTCCCGAGCGACGAGTATCTCGACAAGTGCTACGTATTCGGCAACCTCGACCCCGAGGTATACGAGTACATGCAGGAGCAGTTCGTAAAGATCCAGGCTGAATAATCCAAATGCACAAAAAAGACCCGACGAAAATCGGGTCTCTTTTTTTATTTGATATTTTGAATTGAATACGATATAATATAATAAAAAGGAGGCGTGCTATGAAACTGAAATACAGAATAGCAGCAATATTAGCGGCAGCGGTTACGGCTTTATCGCTTACGTCATGCGGCAGTCCTCAGCAAAGCTCGCAGCAGACAACCGCGGCTCAGACAACGGAACCGTCAACTGCACCTGCTGCTGTTGTTGACAAATATAAAACCTACGACTACGAGGTGCGCGAAATCTGGTGTGAGAACGACGGACAGAAAATCTACGGTCAGGCGTTCGTACCAAAAACAGACGGCAGATCTCCGCTTATCATCACCTCCCACGGTCTGGGCGCCAACCACGAATCGGGCGCGTCATACGCCAAAAAATACGCTCCCAAGGGCTTCGCGGTATACACCTTCGACTTCCGCGGCGGCAGCAATAAGAACAACGAGAACAAAAGCGACGGCTCGTCACTCGATATGTCGGTCATGACAGAGGTGTCGGATATCGACGTGATTCTCGCCGGCGCGAAAACATGGGACTTTGTCGACACGGACAGAATCTTCCTCCAGGGCGGCAGTCAGGGCGGTCTTGTCACGGCTATCTCGGGAATGCGGCATCAGGACGAGGTCGCGGGTCTGATTCTCCTCTACCCCGCCTTCGGAATGGTGGACTTCGCGAAATATCTGTACAGCGAGGATATGCAGGAAGAAACCGACATCAGCGGTATCACCGTCGGCAAAAAGTTCTTTGAGGATATCAAGGACTACGACGTGCGCGAGGAGATTTCCGATTTCACAAAGCCCGTGCTGATTTTACAGGGCAGCGAGGACAACATTGTCCTGCCGTCCGTCACAAAGGAAGCAAGCGAGCTGTACCCCGACTCGGAGTACCACATAATCGACGGCGCGGGTCACGGATTCTCGGGAGAATACCACGACGAAGCGACAGAATACGCGCTTGACTTCCTGTACCGTCACATCTGAATACAAACAATTAAGGGACAGCCGAGGCTGTCCCTTTAGCTTACCCTTAGACGGGGTGAATCATATTCTCTTTGTCGAGCAGATCGCCGTTGATGCCCGCCTTCGCGTTTCTGCGCTTCTCAAAGAAGTCGAGCGCAACCTTCGGGAACTGAGCGTAGGAGAGAACGTCCTCCTCCTGCTCGATCCACTCGGAGATCTCGCCTCTGAGCTTGTCGAGCTCGGGCTCAAGACGGTCTGCGGGTCTGCCGTGGATGATCTCCATATCGCCGCAGATCTTCTTCTGGAACTCGGGGTCGATAGGCATCGGGGTCGTGCCGTACTCGCCTGCAACCATGCCCTTGAACTCGCGGGTGCACATGCTGTAGCGCTCGCCTGTGATCACGTTGAACACAGCCTGTGTGCCGACGATCTGTGAGGTCGGGGTTACGAGCGGCGGATAACCTGAATCCTCGCGCACGCGCGGAACCTCCTCGAGAACCTCGTCGAGCTTATCCTCCTTGCCCGCCTGCTTGAGCTGGGAGAGGAGATTTGAGAGCATACCGCCGGGAACCTGATAAATCAGCGCCTTCGCGTCGGTAGCGAGCATCTTGTGGTCGAGCAGACCGTTTTCGATGTACTTGTCGCGCAGAGTCATGAAGTATGCGCGGATCTCGGCGAGCTGACGGATATCAAGACCCGTGTCGTACTCGGTTCCCTGAAGCGCCGCAACCATGGACTCTGTGGGAGCGTGAGAGGTGCCCAGAGCGAGAGGGCTGATAGCGGTGTCGATACCGTCGGCGCCTGCCTCAACCGCCTTCAGAAGGCACATGGAAGCAAGACCGGAGGTGTAGTGGGTGTGGAGCTGAACAGGCATCTCGGGAAGCGCCTGCTTGAGCGCCTTGACAAGGCTCTCGGCGCGCACGGGAGTGAGAAGCGCCGCCATATCCTTGATGCAGATCGAGTCAGCGCCCGCGTCGGCAATGCGCTTAGCGTACTCAACATAGTACTCGTCGGTAAAAACGGGACCTGTGGTGTAGCTGATGGCAACCTGAGCGTGGCCGCCCTCGCGGTTAGCCGCCTTGATAGCGGTCTGCAGGTTCTTGATGTCGTTGAGCGCGTCAAAGATACGGATAATATCGATGCCGTTCGCAATCGAGCGCTGTACGAGATACTCAACGCAGTCGTCCGCGTAGTGGCGGTAGCCGAGCATATTCTGTCCGCGGAAGAGCATCTGGAGCTTTGTATTGGGGCAATGATCCTTGATCGTGCGAAGTCTTACCCACGGATCCTCGTTGAGGAAGCGAAGGCAGGAGTCGTAGGTCGCGCCGCCCCAGCATTCGAGGGAATAGTAGCCGATTTTGTCGAGCTTGTCGAGAATCGGAAGCATATCCTCAGTTGTCATTCTGGTCGCAATCAAAGACTGGTGCGCGTCACGCAGCGCAGTCTCCGTTACTCTGATTTTCTTTGCCATATTGCCTTATTCTCCCCTTTAGTTCAGTGTTACGAGTACCTTGCCTGAATCAACAGCCTCGCCCTTGGCCACGTCGATTGTAGCGACGGTGCCGTCCTGGGGAGCCTTAACGGGAGTTTCCATCTTCATAGCCTCGATGAATACGAGGTCGTCGCCGGACTTTACAGCCTGTCCCGCGGAAACAACGACGTTAACAACGGTACCGGGCATGGGAGCCTTTACAACAATGCTGCCTGCCGCGCCTGCGGGAGCTGCGGGCTTTGCGGCGGGAGCGGGAGCTGCGGCTGCGGGTGCAGCGGCAACTGCGGGAGCCTCGGAGCCGGAAAGCTCTTCGACCTGTACATCATATGCGGTGCCGTTTACGGTAATTCTAAGATTCTTCATGTTTGATTTCCCCTTTATCTCAGTAATGTTCCAATGGAACGGTTAATTTATCAATACAAAATGCGGTTAAATGGTGCTGTGCTTCTTGGCGACAGTCGGAACTCTCTTGCCTGAGAGCATCTCAAGAGCTGAAAGCAGCGCTGCTCTGAGCTCATAAAACTCAACAATGCCGTCGACATAGCCGTTCTGAGCGGCGTTGAACGCGCTGAGCTTCTCCTGAGCGAACTTATCGGCAACAGCCTTCTGCTCGGAAACGGGAACCTTCATCTCCTCGGGAGCCATGATGAACGCGGCAGCCTCAACGTTGACGGGAGAAATCACCGCCTCGGGAAGAGCGTAAACCACGTCGGCGTTCGCGCCTGTGCCCGCGAGAGCGATGTAAGCGGAACCGACAGCCTTGCCGACAACAACGGAAATCTTCGCTGTGGTGGCCTCGGCATACGCGGAAGTCAGCTTCGCGGCAGCCTTAATTCCCTCAAATCCGTCGCAATCGACGAAGGTGATCACGGGAATCGAGAAAGCGTCGCAAAAGCGGACGAACTTTGCCGCCTTGTTAGCAGCCTTGCAGTCGAGCTTGCCGCCTGTGGTGCGAACCACGCCGATAACCTGTCCGCTGAGACGGGCAAGTCTGATGCGCGCGTTGTCGCCGAAATCGTCCGCGATACGGAGCTTTGAGCCTGCGTCAACGAGCTTGCTGACGATGCAGTTGGTGTTTTCACCGTCGGGCTCAACGCTGTCGTACTGGGGCGCTGTGGTCAGGTTATTGGAGGGAAGATATGTCATCAGCTCTCTCGCCTTTGCCACCGCGTCGGAGCTGTCCTTCGCGATAAAGGAAGCGGTACCCTTCTTTGCGTTTGTCTGCGCGTCCGCGTCCTTGCCTGTCACGTCGAGAGAAAGCTGCGCGTCCTCTGTCATAATCACAAAATCAGCGCTTGCCGCAGCCAGAGCGTTTGTACCCAAGCAGGTGCCCGTTACTACGGAAATCTGCGGTACCGCGCCCGAAATCTTCGACGCGTATTTCAGCACCTCACCTGCGCCCGCGAGCAGCTCTGTGCCCTGAGCGAGTCTGCCGCCGACGCTGTCGTAAAAGCCGACAACGGGTGCGCCTGTCTTGAGAGCGAGAGCGTAGAGCTTCCTGAGCTTCGCTGTCTGCGCCTTGCTGAGAGCGCCGCCGCTGATATCGCTGTTCTGCGCGAACGCGTAAACCGGCAGACCCTCAACGGTGCCGTAGCCAGCTACTGCCTCGGCAAAGCCCTCGCCTGATTTTGCGAAAGCGTCAATCTCGCAAAAGCTGTCAGCGTCAAAAAACTCCGTGATCGTCTTGTACGCGGAGGTCGCTGCGATTTCAGCCCTTGCGGCATTGATTTGTTCCATACTCATTACATTATTCCTCCAATGCCAATATTACTCAAACATCTTATAGTATACTACAAAATGAGATAAAAAACAATAGATTTTTAAATAACCCGTCCGTTAACGATCGGGTTCGCGAGAAGATTTTTTACTTCCTTCTCGGTGAGGTCGCGCCAGTCGCCCTGCTTGAGCATTCCCATCTTGACGCCGCCTATCTGGGTACGGCGAAGTCTCGCGACCTCCAGCCCCACCGCCGCGCACATTTTGCGGATCTCGCGGTTCTTGCCCTCGTGCAGGATCATCTCGAGCACAACGCGGTTAGCTTCCTTGTCCTGTACGAGAACGTGGACGATCGCAGGTGCGGTCTTTTTGCCGTCGATTTCAACGCCTGTCTCGAGCTTTACGAGCTGTTCCTCGGTGATGCCCGGGCGGACGGTCACGCGGTAGAATTTATACACGCTGTTGCGCGGATGCATGACCTTGTTGGCAAATTCGCCGTCGTTTGTGAAAACGAGCATTCCCTCAGAGTCCTTGTCCAGCCTTCCGATGGGATAAACCCTCTCGCCTACGTCCGCGACGAGCTCCGCGACGCACTTTCTGCCCTTCTCGTCGCTCATAGTGGTGACAAAGCCGCGCGGCTTGTTGAGCATTATGTAGCGGTACTTGGTGCGCGGCATAACAATCCTCTTGCCGCTGACAAAGACCTTGTCCTTGTCTGTCACCTTGTCGCCGAGGATCGCGGGCTTGCCGTTGACCTTGACCTTGCCCTGCAAAATCAACTCCTCAGCCTTTCTGCGCGACGCGATGCCGCACTGAGCCAAAAATTTTTGTAATCTGATGGGTTCTTTTTTATCCATGTGTAAACAAATCCTTTATCCAGTCAAAAAATCCCCTTTGGTACTGCCGCTCGGGCGCGTCAGCCGCCGCTATAAGGGGTACCGCGCCGAGCAGCTCGCCGTCCGCACGGTATTCGATTCTGCCGACCTGACGACCCTCCCCGATCGGCGCGTAGAGGAAGTTGTCGAGCACGACCCTGCGCTCGACCTCAGCGTCATCCGGTACCGTCGCGGAGAAGTCCTTGCCGCCGACAACGGGTACGGAGTCGCTTTCACCGCCGACGAGCGGAACGTCGAGCCGATATTCACTGTCATCTGAACGGACAGCCTTCAGCCTCGAAAAGCCGTAATCGTAAAGCGAAATGTGGTCGTCCCAGTCACTTTTATCGTTAAGCGTGACACAGATCAGCGTCAGACCGTCTTTCTTTGCCGCCGAAACAAGGCACCTGCCCGCGGCCTGGGTGTAACCCGTCTTGCCGCCTATGCAGTATTCATATAGAGAAAGCAGGCGGTTGTGGTTAGTATATGTCACGCGCTTGTCATTCGGCTCGCGAAACACCACCTGAGCGCTTTTCAGTGAGGTGAGATCGGCGAAATCAGCGTTCTTCAAGCCCTCAGCCATCAGCAGCGCAAGGTCATAGGCGGTGCTGTAGTGGTCGTCGTCATCGAGTCCGCTCGGCGTGACAAAGTGAGTGTTATTCATTCCGATTTCTGCCGCACGCTCATTCATAAGCTCCGCAAAGCCCTCAGAGCTGCCGCCTATAGTGATCGCGGCAGCGTTTGCCGCGTCGTTGCCCGAGGACATCATCATTCCGACAGCCAGATCGCGCAGTGTGACCTGCTCGCCGAGCTTGAGGTACATCGAGCTGCCCTCGGCTGTCATGTCCTTGTTAAACGTGATGATATCATTGCCCTTTGCGGCGCTCTCAAGCGTAATCAGCGTGGTCATGAGCTTGGTCGTGCTTGCGGGTTTCATGCGCTCGTTTTCGTTCTTTGAAGCGAGGATCTCACCGTTGTCGGGACAGTAGAGCACGTACACCTGAGCGCCCGTTTCGGGGACGTCGGCGGCGTACGCTTTGAGCGGAATAAACGCGCAAACGGCGCAGATCATGATTGCGGCAAGTCTTTTCATAGGAACCCCTCCCGCTTAATTTTACGCGGAAGGGCTCTGTTTTATGAAATCAAATATCGATATCGTCCACCGTGATCTCTGAGAAGTCGTCCGTCTTGGCAATTTCGCCTTCCTTATTCTTCTTGCGGTCACCAACGAACTCCTTTACCTTGGTAACAACATCGGGAATCGCGTTGATTATGCCGTCAAGCGCTGATTTGTTGCCGTCGACGGGAATCAGGCGCACATTGCCCTGATATACCGTGAGAAAGGCGACAGGCTGAATCGTAACGCCTGCGCCCGAACCGCCGCCAAAGCAGTCCTTGTTCTCCTTCTTGGTGGGGAGGTCGGAGCCGCCCGAGGCGAAGCCGTAGCTGACCTTGGAAACAGGGATAATCAGCGTGCCGTCAGCAGACGTGATCGGAGTGCCGACGATGGTGTTGACGTCAATCATCTCTTTGATTTTTTCCATTGTGATGTTCATTAAGCTGCCGATTGGATGTTCCATATCGCTCTCTCCTTTATTTGAAGTTTGTTCATTCAGGAATTTTTCAAGCTCCTCGGTTTTGCCGCGCCTTAGCGCGAGCAGGAGCTTTATTATACGGAAGCCGTATTTGAATACCAGACCGACGACCCAGATTATTCGGATCCTGATGTCGATTTCGGCGTAATATACGGACTTGTCTTTTTCGTTGAAGTTCGGCGCAATGTCTACGCCGTAGTGTCTGCAGTGGGCAACGTCAGCGAGAATGCTGACCGCGGGATAGACCGAAAGGCAGAAGTAGCCGTACTTAACGGCGGTGTCCTGCGCGTCTGAGCCGACGTAGGTGATGCTGACCTGCAGATTGCGGATCACAAGGTGCTTGAAGAAGTCCTTCATTACTCCGCCCGCGAGGGTCGCGATCTGCCGAATCAAATCGACAAACCAGCCGATGCCCTTCTCCTTGAGCAGGCTCGGCTTCTTTTCCTTCGGCTTTTCCTCCTGCTTCTCCTCTTTCTTTGGTTCTTTCTTCTTTTTCTTCTTTTTGGGCTTTTTCGGCTTCGGCGGATAAAGCTGTATCGTTATGAAACCGATTTTAAGCTCCGCGATAAATTCTTCGTTGTAGCACACCCTCACCCCGACGGGTATGAGCAGTATCAGCAGGAAAAAGAGGATTATTCCGATTAATATATACAGCCAGAGCAAAATAACCCTCCCTCTTGTTTATTCCTCAGCGGTTTGTGCTTCAGGCTCGTCCTTTTTTTCGTCCTCGGGAAGCGGCGGCAGATCATCCAGACTCTGCAGATTAAAGCAGCGCAGGAAGTTCTCGGTCGTGCCGTACAAAAGCGGCCGTCCCGGCAGCTCAAGCCTGCCCTTCTCTTCGATCAGATCCTTCGAGGTCAGGCTGCCGATAACACCGCTGCAGTCAACGCCTCTCACCTGCTCGACAAACGCCTTTGTGACGGGCTGGTTGTAGGCGACAACCGCGAGCACCTCCAGAGCCGCCTGCGAAAGCGGAGTGTTGCGGCGCAGATCCATAACCGTGCGTATCTGAGGCGCGTATTCCTTATTCGAAATCATCTGGAAGGAATTATCCAGACGCAATATTGTTATTCCCCTGTCGGCGGCTTTATACTCCTCAATCAGCGTTTCGGCGTACTCAATCGCCTGTTTTTCGCTGATTTCGAGCGCCTCGGCTATTCGCGAGGCCTCAACCGACGCTCCGCTCGCGAAGAGTATCGCCTCAATCGCGGCGGTGTAGTTTATTTCACTCATTCTCTATCCCCTTCGATCATTCTGACGACAGCATGCTCGCCCTCGCCCTCAATGCGTACGCGCTTGCCCTTGACAAGCTCGAGAGTTGCGAGAAATGTCGCGACAAGCTCGCTCTTGCCGTCGCACGCCTCAAATATCTCGTGGTACTCAAGCCGCTTACCGTGGCGCAGCCTTCGCATGAGGTGAATGATTCTGCTGTTTACCGAGACGATCTTGTGGGCGACAATGCCCGAAAATGCCTGCTCGGAAGGCGGCAGCCTTCGTTTGCCTCTGCCCACCGCGCTGATATAGCCCTTGACGATATCAGAGCTAGGGTGAAGGCGGTTGTAGGTCAAGTCATATTCCACGGGAGAAGCCTCGCGGAAAAATGCGTCGAAGTCGTAGATACCGCCGAGCTTTGCCGCGATCTCACGGCATACGGCGTACTCAAGCAGCTGTCCTGTCAGCTCCTTCTTAAGCTCCTCAGCCTCTTCCTCGTACTTCGGGAGAAGCATGACGGATTTTATATAGACAAGCCGCGACGCCATTGTCAGGAATTCCGAGGCTATGTCCATCCGGTTTTCACGCATCTGCGCGATCTGCTCCATATACTGGTCGAGCAGCTCTGATATCTGAATGTCGTAGATGTCGATCTTATTCTTCGAAATCAGCGAAAGCAGCAAATCCAGAGGTCCCTCGAATACGTCGAACTTGTACTGTAACTGTGCTTCCATTCTCAGCCTCAGAAAATCGCGTTAAACGGAACCGTGCTCTGTCCGAAAAGCCGGAACGGCAGAGTCGAGAACTGATATATTCCATAGAGCGCGCCGCGCGAAAGGAAGGTCAGCACGTAGCTGAGCGGGCCTGCCCACAGCAGTACGATCAGGCCGATCATGAAGAACATCTGGTAGCGGTAGAAGAACATTACCGCCTTGTCGGGCAGGAAAACGAACAGTATCTTTGAACCGTCGAGCGGCGGAATGGGCAGAAGGTTGAACACTGCGAGGTTGACGTTTACAATGATGTAGAACTGCAAAAACGCCAGCACGTAGCTGCCGAATCCGCCTGCCGTGAAAAACGTTGGTACTATACACCACAGCGTATGGAAAACAAACAGTCCCGCGAGAGCAGCGATGAGGTTCGCGACAGGTCCCATGAACGCGGTGATCGCCATTCCGACCTTCGGGTTCTTGAAGTAGCGCGCATCAACAGGCACGGGCTTTGCCCAGCCAAAGCCGATGAACAGCATTGCCAACGCACCAACTGGGTCGATGTGGCTGAGAGGATTCAGCGACAGTCTGCCGCGCTGCTTTATGCCCTTATCGCCGAGCAGGTAGGCGGTTTGCGCGTGAGCCCACTCGTGGAACGGCAAAATCAGAAAGATGATGACGAGAACCGCCAGAATTTCGGCGATAATCGTCTGGATTGTAAAATTTCCGCTGAGTAACTGAGAAAGCATATAAGCCTCCATAATAGATTTATAGATAATATATATTATACAATATCGTAACCGAAATTACAAGATAAAAAAACAAGTTGAGAAATTTTCGAAAAACACTTGCTTTTTTTTCATTTTTCTGTTATTATAACAAAGTTAGGAATAATATTTGATTTGACTAAGGAGGTGCAGACGCATGGCAAAATGTGAATTCTGCGGTAAGGATGTAAAGTTCGGTATCAAGGTATCTCACTCACACAGACGTTCCAACAGAACCTGGAAGCCCAACGTACAGCGCGTAAAGGCTATCGTTGACGGATCTCCCAAGCGTGTATATGCTTGCACCCGTTGTTTGCGTTCAGGCAAGGTAACCCGTGCCAACTAAGAATTAAATGGGCTGTTCACCGGAACAGCCCTTTTTTCATATCTGTAAAAATATTAAGGTCGGACTGTGAGTCCGACCTTTTTTCGTTTAGTTATAAAGAATTTCCTTCTTGCGCATTACGAACAGCGCGGACGTCGCAATAAACAGCGCGCCCAGACAGATAAGCGCATTTCCGGGGCCGCCCGTGCCTACGGGAGCCTTTTCCTCGGGTGTGGTCGGCGGCTCAGTCGGAGCTGTCGGCGGTTCGGGCTTTTCACCTGTTGCAGAGGTCGCGTCTGTCGACGCCGTGTTATATGCGGTACTCTCCTCGGGTTCATCGGGAGTTGCTGGAATAATGTTTCCGTGCTCGTCCGTTGCCAGCGGAGCTGTCGTTACGGGAGCGGTGGTCGCCTGGACGAAGTTCGATTGCGTGAGGAAAGTGTTGCGGGAAAGACGTACAGAATCAATCGCTCTCTGGCTCAGCTCCGAATTTGATACAAAAAATACTTCTTTATCTACATCGCTTTTGCGGGTCTTTGGATCCAGCTCAGAAGCGCAGAGCACATCAACCGTGAGGTCGCACTTTGTAATAACAGGCTGCTCAGGGTCAAGCTCATTGACATTGAAGATAATCTTAACGAAAGGAACCTCTTTCGTGGAAAAATCGTAAAGATTAATGCTGGACGAGCGGTAGATAATCACGTTTTCGCCGTAGGTGATGGCTGCCTTGTCGCCGATCGTGGGACAGATCGACTCGGGATTGTTCAGTTCCTCGGAAACAGTGAAAACCTCGGGGTCATAATAGAGGTACCATTGTACGTTCATCATGTTCATAGAACAACGCAAAGAATAGGTAACCTCAACCTGCTTCTTGCTGACGGAATACTCAGCCGTAGCGTTCGGGAAAAAATTTGAGATCGCATTGACGGTAAGCGCGGGATAATCCGCGGGAATGACCTCCTCGGTTGAAGTCGGCTGCGTCGTTTCAGCGGTTGATGACAACGGCTCGGTGCTATCTTGGGCAGCAGGCGTATTCAGTTGTGTTTCCTCAGGCTCTTCCTCAGCGTAAACTCCCGTAAGGGACGCAATCACGAGGACGAGTGTCATAAAAAGACAAACCGTCCATTTAGACATCACGAAAACCTCCGAACAGCATTTTCTCTATACATTATACCCTAAGTTGTATTAAAAATCAAGCATTACAAAAACAAACGCTCCCTCAGATAAAGGGAGCGTTTATGGTAGTCAGTTAATTACTTGTTGTACTTCTTGCGTGAGAAGTAGAATACGCCGAGAGCGCCGACTACAACTACAAAGATAACTG
>ONDL01000005.1 GCA_900316555.1 uncultured Eubacteriales bacterium
TGCTTCACGAAACAACGATTACAGTTACAGAGGAGGGCACGAGAGCGGCGGCTGCGACCGCGGAGGTTCTCTATGGTGCAGCTCCCATTGAGGAGGAACACTATGTTTATCTCGACAGACCGTTCCTCTACATGATCATCAACACAAAGACCAACACGCCGCTGTTTATCGGCACGGTCGAAAACCTTCCGGACAAAATCAATTAACAAAAAAACAGGAGAGTTCTGAAAGCTCTCCTGTTTATCTTTTAAATTGTTTGTTCCTTAACCCTTGACCGCGCCTGAAACAACACCCTCGATGATGTATTTCTGGCAAGCGAAGTAGAAGATTACGATAGGCAGAATGCTCAGTACAACGAGCGCCATGATAGCGCCGTTATCGGTCTGGCCGTAGCTGCCGTTGAGGAACTGCATGTGAATCGGGATAGTGCGATACAGCTTGCCGTCCAGAATCAGGTACGGAAGCAGGTAGTCGTTCCAGATCCACATTGTTTCGAGGATCGCAACCGAGATGAAGGTGGGCTTCATGATCGGAAGAACTACGCTGAAGAAGGTTCTCAGCGGGCCTGCGCCGTCAACGTCAGCCGCTTCCTCGATTTCAATCGGGATAGACTTTACAAAGCCCGAGAACATGAAGATGGCAAGACCTGCGCCGAAGCCGAGATAGATCAGCAGGATACCCCAGGGAGTAACAAGCTTGAGTGAGTTTGCAGTGTCGGAGAGGGTGAACATTACCATCTGGAAGGGTACGACCATCGAGAATATGCAGAAGAAGTAGATGATCTTGCAGATAATCGTGTTGGAGCGCTGAATGTACCATGCCGCCATCGAGGTGCAGAAAAGAATAAGCACAACGCCGCCGACGGTGATCAGCAGGCTCCAGAGGGCAGCTTCCCAGAAGGGATAGTTACCGAAGGTCATGCCTTTGATGTAGTTTTGCAGACCGTAGAAGGTATCTGCGTTCGGCAGCGCGAAAAGATTTGTCGCGATGTCGGAGTTCGCCTTGAAGGAGTTATAGAGTACGATGATGACGGGCATCACGTAGATCACAGACACAACCGCGAACAGAATGGTCAGGAACTTCATTCCCGCGGTCTGCTTTTTCTTGTACTTGGGTTCAACCGCTTTAACCATTGCCATTATGCCTGCACCTCTTTTCTTCTGGTGAGGTAGAGCTGTACGAGAGAGATGACGACAACGATCAGGAAGAAGATTACGCCTTCCGCCTGTCCCGCGCCCTTCGCGGCCTTTCCTTCGCCGTAGAAGGTCTTGTAGATGTTGAGCGCCATCATTCGTGTCGTCCATACACCGTCAACAAGCGGCGCGCCGCCTGTGAGCGCGAGGTTCTGGTCGAACAGCTTGAAGGAGTTGGTGAGCGTGAGGAAGCTGCAGATCGTGATCGAGGGCATCATCATGGGCAGCGTTACGTTTGTGAGCAGCTGTCCCTTGTTCGCGCCGTCGATCTTTGCGGCTTCGTACAGATCCGCGGGTACGCTCTGGAAGCCCGCGATGTAGATAATCATCATGTATCCTGCCTGCTGCCAGCACATCAGGATTACCAAGCCCCAGAAGCCCAGAGTTTCGTTTGTTACGAGAGAGGGCATGTCGAGGTTACGGAGCAGTCCGTCGAAAATCTGGTGCCAGATGTAGCCGAGGATAATACCGCCGATAAGGTTCGGCATGAAGAATACGGTTCTGAATACATTCGAGCCGCGGATTTTGAGCGTCAGGGCGTAAGCTACGAAAAACGCGATAAGGTTTATCAGGATTACGCTGACGACAACGAAGCCGAGTGTGAACCAGAAGGAACGGAGAAAGCTCTCGTCCTGAAAAGCCCTGATATAATTGTCAAAGCCTACAAACTTCGTTTTTGATACAATCTGGAATTGGAAAAACGAGAGGTAGATGCCTCTGAAGAACGGATAGATGAATCCGATGACAAAGGCAGCGAAAGTAGGAAGGACAAAGATTAAGGCGTATAGTTTTCTTTTAGGTTTTTTGAACATACTCTTTGCCTTTCTTGAAAAACACTCATACCGTGAGTTAAAGTGAATGAAAAAGGAGGCTGAGATTTCCCAGCCTCCTTGATTTTAGTTAAAACTCAGAAAGCCAAAACCCTGGATGAATTTAATTATTCAGCAGCCTTTGCCTTTTCGGTCTTCCAGCCGTCTACGAATGCGGTCTTAACAGCATCCCAGTCGCCTGTGCCTGCAGCATACTGAGTGAGAGCAGCGCCAACGCCGTTCTTCCAATCCTCGGAAGGCATTGTGGTGAAGTTCCAGGATACGGGCTTCTTGCCTGCGTCGGTGTATTCCTTGTCAGCCTTTACGAATACGTTCTTGGACTCCTGAGCAGCCTTGAAGGGAATTACAAAGCCCATAGCCTCAGCCATAGCCTTTGTGCCTGTCTCGGAGGTTACACACCAGTTGATGAACGCCTCTGTAGCAGCCTGGTTAGCTTCGCTTGCGTTGGAGTTTACACACCAATAGTTCTCTGTACCTGTGCAGAGACCCTGGTTAGCCTCGTCGCCTACGCCGATGTAGATCGGGAGCATGCCGAGATCCTCGTCCTTGAGGCCGCCTTCGGTTACAGCGCTGTACTCCCAGCTGCCGTTCTGGAAGAATACTGCGTCGCCGTTGATGAACTCTGCCTCAGACTCTGCGCCTGTCTTGGAAGCCAGCTCGGTGGGCTTGCAGGTGGAGTTGTTGATGTAGAGATCCCAGATGTTCTTGTAGTTCTCAAGGTAGGTGCCCTTGATAGCGTCGGTATCGGTGATGCCGTCAGCCTGATACTCGAAGTAGATGGGGAGGTTTGCGAGGTGGGTCTTGAATCTCCAGTCGGAGGAGCTGTCCATACCAGCGGAGGTGAAGGCAGCCTTTACGCCGAGAGCCTCAGCGTTCTTCTGGATTTCCTCAGCAACAGTCTTGAGCTTGTCAAAGCTGTTGAGGTCGTCGATCTTCTTAACGGTAGCGAAGTCAGACTCGAAATACTTGTTGAGAAGTGTCTTGTTGTAGATAAGGCCATAGGACTCGATTACATAAGCGATACCATAAACCTTGCCGTCTTTCTCCAGAGCGTAGTCCTTGGAGGTGAGCTGGCCGTAGATGTCGGTGCCGGAAAGATCCTTGCAGAAGTCTTCCCACTTAGCAAGACCAACGGGGCCGTTAACCTGGAACAGGGTGGGAGCCTCGTCGCCCTTAGCCATTTCGGAAGTAAGGGTCTGCTCGTAGGTACCTTCAGCAGCGGTAACTACGGTTACCTCAGTGCCGGTCTCCTCGGTGTACTTCTTCGCGAGATCCTGCCATGCCTGATCCTGCTCGGGCTTGAAGTTCAGATAGTAAACCTTGCCGCCTGTAGCGTCAGCCTTGGACTCGGTCTTTGAGGACTCAGCTTTGGAATCACCCTTGGAGTCGGTGTTTGAGGATGCGTTGCCGCCGCAACCAGCGAGAGCGGATCCCGCCATAAGGGCAGCGAGAGTGACAGCGGCCGCTCTCTTGATTGTTTCCTTTTTCACGTTAATCACCTTTTCTAAAAGATATTTACCCGAAAGCGTCGGGTATCGCGCAGGGGCAGACAAGCCCCTCTTGCTAATAATATATCACCAAAACGCTAAAAAATCAAGGGATATTTTATTAATTTTGTTTTCAAATTTGAAGTATTTTGAAATAATTTTGACAACCTTTTACCGAATTCGCTCATTTTATCCCTTTTATTCTCAAAATAATTTTTTGTGAAATATTGAAATCCACTGTCGTTTTGTGTTATGATTATACAAGCGTTATTTTATGCAAGCAAAGGATTGAAATTATGAAAAAAAGAGTCAAACCTGTTATGGTGTTCTTCAAGAAGCTGCCGTATCTCCTGCTCGCGGGAGTGATTTTTTCGGCGGCGCTTGCCCTCTGTATGGGCGCGTCGATCGCGTTCAGCATCCTAACGGGCTACAACAACGTCCTCGTCTGGGGCTTGGGTGTGATCCCGGGCACGATATTCTACTCGGGTCTGGTCGTCGTCATACGCAAGTACGCCATTGAAAACGACTACGTTCCCGTTGTGCCGACGTTCTTCGCGGCGGTCAGAGAAAACTGGAAGGTCTTTATCCTACACGGAGTCATCAGCTACCTGATCTGTTCCTGCGCGATGTTCGCTTTTATGTACTACTTCATTCAGGCTCAGACCGACGTCACCTTCGCCTATATCCTCAGCTTCTACGGCTTCTTCACCGCGGCTCTGCTTATCATGATGTTCTACGCGCCGCTCATGAGCGTGACCTACGAGCTGCGCTGGAGAGATATCTACAAGAACTCCCTGCTGCTTATCCTCGGCAAAATCCTGCGCAACCTAATCGCGCTGGTGATGATCGTCGCGGCTGTGGCGATCGCGGTGCTCGCTGTCGTATACGCCGAGGGCGTGTGGAAAATCATCGTTGCCGTGATCGTCGCGGCGGTATACCCGATGCTGATAACCTACATCGAAATAGCGATGGTTTCAAAGGGTCTGATCGACAGCGTAGGCGACTTTGTGAACCCGATAAAGGAAGAGGTTGTCGATACTCCTATCGTAACCGAAAACACAGAGGACGACTACATCTTCGTCAACGGAAGAATGGTAAAGAACCCGAACAAGAAATAAATCAAAACGCCGTATCAACGCGGCGTTTTTTCTTTTGGATTGCATATTTTTATGCAATTACCGTCCGATTTGCTCCCTTGGTGAGGGACAGGTTTTTTGTCTCCGCATATTATGTTAACGGAGAGCGCTCTCCGAGAAAAACAAAAAGGGAGGAAATTATGAATCTTAAAGGAAAAAAGGGCGTGGATATCTCCTCGCTCAACGGAAACGTCAGTATCGAGAAAATCAAGGACGCGGGCTACGACTTCGTGATGATACGCTGCGGCTACGGCTCAGACCTCGCTGTCCAGGACGACAGTCAGTTTGAGAACAACGTGCGCAAGTGCGAGGCGGCGGGCGTGCCGTGGGGTGCGTATCTCTACTCCTACGCGGTCAACACCGACGACGCGAAGAGCGAGGCGAGGCACGTTATCCGCCTGCTCAAAAACAAGAAGCCCACACTTCCCGTTGCCTTCGATATGGAGGACGCCGACGGCTACAAGGCGCGCAACGGAAACCCAAGCAATGCTACGCTCGTCGCGATATGCAAGACCTTCCTCAGCGAGATAAAGAAGGCGGGCTACTACCCGATGCTCTACTCCGCGCTGAGCTGGCTCAACGGCAAGCTCAACGACCCGAGCCTGCTCGACAACTACGACATCTGGGTGGCTCAGTGGAACTCCACCTGCGACTACCGCGGCAGCTACGGAATGTGGCAGTACGGCGGCGAGGTCAACTATCTCGAGTCGAATTCTATCCCCGGCGTCGGCACGGTCGACAAGGACAAATGCTACAAGGATTACCCGACTATCATCAAAGAGGGCGGCTGGAACAACTGGCAGCCGTCGGAGCCTGTTCTCGACACGAACGGCTTTGAGAAGGGTGACAGAACCTACGGCGTTATGGCGCTCAAGGAGATGCTCCTCACCGCGAAGAAGCAGGGCATCATCACTCAGGGTATGGACGAGAACAACATCTTCGGCGACGGCACCGAGATCGCCGTCAATCAGGTGCTCAAAAAGGGCGGCTACGCTCAGAACGGCATCGCGGGCTACGGCTTTATGAAGTATCTCGGCGGCTTGATGAGAAAGAAGCTTTAGTTGAAAAATCCCTCTCCGTGTTGTATAATCGGAGAGGGTGATACTATGGAATTCAGAAAAATGAGACGCTTTAAGCAGCAGCTCAGCGAGGAAAGCTGCGTTGAGATTTTGAAAAACGAACCTCGCGGAGTTATGGCGGTCGCGGGTGAGAACGGCTATCCCTACGCTTTTCCGATAGACTTTGTGTACGACGGCGGCAGGCTGTATTTTCACTGCGCAAAGGAAGGTCATAAGCTCGACGCGTTAAAGAACTGCGACAAGGTGAGCTTCTGTGTGATGAACGAGGGCTTTCGCAAAGAAGGCGAATGGGCGCTCAATATCAGCAGCGTGGTTGTGTTCGGCAGAGCAAAAATCATGACCGACAGCGGCAGGATTCTTGAGAAGCTGAGACTGCTCGGCAACAAGTATTATCCATCTGACGGGGACGTTGAGCGCGAAATCGGGCGAACTCTCAGCCGCGTATGTATGCTCGAGCTTGAAATCGACCACATGACGGGCAAGCTCGTCAATGAAAGTTAATATTGATATAAAAAAGTCCGCACGTTTTTTCGTGCGGACTTCGCTTTTTATACCAGCTTCTGCAGATCGGGGAAAACGCTCAGGGTGCGCTTTAGTATGCCGTTGAGGTAGGCGATGGCGGTGCCGTAGTTTGTGAACGGAACGCCGCTGTCCTCGGCGGATTTGCGGCGGTAGGTCATCTCGCGCTCGTTGAGCATGCAGCCGCCGCAGTGGATAATCAGCTTGAACGGCGAGAGATCGTCAGGATAACCCTTGCCTGAGGTGGTTTCTATATTAATATCCTTTCCTGTGTGGGCTTTGAGCCACCGCGGCAGCTTTACGGTGCCGATATCGTCGCACTGGCGGTGGTGGGTGCAGCCCTCAGAGATGAGAACCGTGTCGCCGTCGCGCAGGTTCTCGATCGCCGCAGCGCCCTTGACTGCGGTCTCGAGAAATCCCTTGTACCTCGCCATCAGTATCGAGAACGAGGTCAGCGGCACGTCGTCGGGAACGATGTCTTTGACCTTGCCGAAAACCTGACTGTCGGTAATGACGAGCGCGGGCTTTTTGCCGAGAGCGGAAAGTGTTTCGGCAAGCTCCGAGTCGCGCGCTACTACCGCCGCCGCGCCCGAATCGAGCAGGTCGCGGATAGTCTGCTGCTGCGGCAGAATCAGCCTGCCCTTGGGAGCCGCCTTGTCAATCGGAACGACGAGGACGGCAAGCTCTCCTGCGCCGACTAAATCAGCGCAGATTTTGCGGTCACTCTGAGCGACGGTCAGCCTTGCCATGCGCTCCTTGAGCTCGTTTATATTTGTTCGGTTGACCGCGCTGACGGCGAGACCGTCGGCGTATTCCTTTATTCCCGACTCGTCGCACTTGTTGTAGGCTACGATGTAGGGGATATCCTTTTGCCTGAAAATACCGATAAGCTCCTCGTCCGCGGCGGTCTTGCCGACGGTGCCGTCGACTACGAGAACGGCGATGTCGGTGCGGTTGAGCACCTGCTTTGTGCGCTTTACTCGCTGTTCGCCGAGGCTGCCCTCGTCGTCAAAGCCCGGGGTGTCGATGATCATGACAGGCCCGAGAGGAAGCAGCTCCATCGCCTTCTGGACGGGGTCGGTGGTGGTGCCCTTTACGTCGGACACGACCGAGATCTGCTGGTTTGTGACGGCGTTCACGACGCTCGATTTTCCCGCGTTGCGCCGTCCGAAAAATCCGATATGCACCCTCTCGCCCGAGGGTGTACTGTTAAGGCTCATATGCTTCTCCTGTGTATCAGAAACGGAAATCGCGCTTGTTGTTGTTCTTGATATCCTCGATGTGCTCGGCGGCGATTTTTCTGACCTTCTCCTTCGGGATATTGAGCAGCTCCTTCTCGATCACCTTCTCGCCGATCTCGCGCGTCTTGGGGCTTGCGTAGTCGACGAGGTATTCCTCGAGAGTCATCAGGGCGTTGGGGTGGCAGCAGTTCTGGATCTGTCCGCTCTTGCACAGCGACATAAAGCGGTCGCCTGTTCTGCCCTCGCGGTAGCAGGCGGTACAGAAGGACGGAATGTAGCCCAGCTCCATCAGCCAGCAGACGACTTCATCCAGGGTGCGCTGGTCTGAAACGTCGAACTGCGCGGAATTCTCCTCCTCGGGCTCGGGCTCAACATAGCCGCCGACGCTCGTCTTTGAGCCGCCGCTTATCTGGGAAATGCCGAGACGGAGAGCCTTCTCGCGGACGGTCTTGTTCTCGCGGGTGGAGATGATCATGCCCGTGTACGGAACGGCGATGCGGATGATAGCGATGATCTTGCAGAAGGTCTCGTCGTCGATTCCGCCGTCAAACTCGTCGGGATCGATATCGTCTGCGGGCTTTACGCGCGGTACGCTGATCGTGTGGGGGCCTACGCCGTGAACAGCCTCGAGGTGCTCGGCGTGCATGAGGATACCTGCGAGCTCGTAGCGGTACAGCTCAAGTCCGAAGAGTACGCCGAGTCCTACGTCGTCGATTCCGCCCTCCATAGCTCTGTCCATCGCCTCGGTATGGTAGTTGTAGTTGTGCTTGGGGCCTGTGGGGTGAAGCTCCTCGTAGCTCTTCTTGTTGTAGGTCTCCTGGAAGAGAATGTATGTGCCGATGCCTGCGTCGTGGAGCTTCTTGTAGTTCTCGACGGTGGTGGCGGCGATGTTTACGTTTACGCGGCGGATAGCGCCGTTCTTATGCTTGATGGAATAAATCGTGTCGATGCACTCGAGAATGTACTCGATCGGGTTGTTGACGGGATCCTCGCCTGCCTCGATAGCAAGACGCTTGTGACCCATATCCTGGAGCGCGATGACCTCAGCCTTTACCTCCTCCTGGGTGAGCTTCTTGCGGCAGATGTGCTTGTTCTTGAGGTGGTACGGACAGTAAACGCAGCCGTTTACGCAGTAGTTCGAGAGATACAGCGGCGCGAACATTACGATTCTCTCGCCGTAAAAGTCCTTCTTGATCTGCTCGGCGAGGGCGTAGATCTCCTTGAGCTTTTCGGGATCCTCGCAGGCGAGAAGCACACTCGCCTCTCTGTGGTCGATACCCTTGCGCAGCTTTGCCTTCTCGATGATGGAGTCGATTAGCTCCATATTGTCCTTGTTTTCGTCGGCGTAACGGAGGGTGTCGAGGATCTCGGCGTCGTTGATGAATTCCTCCGCGTTTAGTGATTTGGGATTGTACTGTGTCATTGTTATTTCTCCTTATTGTTAAGTTGGCGGTAGTCGCCTCTTGAATTTACGATCTCATAGCCTATCGAGCGCATTCTGCCCTTAAGGCAGTTCAGGCACTCGGCGGCTTCCTCGCCTGTGCAGATTTTGTTGTCGTATAGCGCATAGTCCTTGCGGTGGTCTGAGGGCGAGAGGTTCGGCATTACGACGTTCGCGCCGTGCAGGATCCCGAGCTCTCTTCCGCGGAAATCTATCGTGCCGAGGGCTGTGGTGGCCGGCAGAAGGATATCGGGATTCATCAGCCTGATTATCGAGAGCAGCGTCAGCGTCAGGTTCAGTCCGCCGTGCTCCATGTCGCGGAAATCTGTGTCCTTGTGCGGCACAAACGGCCCGATTCCGCACATCTGCGGCTGCAATTTCTTTATAAACAGCAGGTCGTCCGCGAGATTATCCGTTGTCTGGTAAGGCGAGCCGACCATGAAGCCCGCGCCTGTCTGGTAGCCGATTTCCTTCAGCTTGTACAGCGTGCCGATTCGGTTGTCAAACGACATTTCACTCGGGTGCAGCTTTTCGTAGTGGGTTTTGCCGGCGGTTTCGTGCCGCAGCAGGTACCTGTCCGCGCCTGCGTCGTACAGCTTTTGAAGGCTGTCAAAGCTGCGTTCGCCGAGCGAGAGGGTGATCGCGCAGCCGGGACAGCGGCGCTTGATTTCGCCGATTAATTCACAGAGCATTTCGTCAGTGAAGCGGCTGTCCTCGCCGCCCTGAAGAACGAAGGTGCAAAAGCCGAGCGCATAGCCCTTGTCGCAGCAGGCGAGGATATCCTCTCTGCTCAGGCGGTAACGGACGGCGTTTTTGTTAGAGCGGCGGATACCGCAGTACAGGCAATCATTCTTGCAGAAGCTGGAAATTTCAATCAGTCCGCGTATGAAAATTTTATTGCCGAAGTGCTCCTGAGCGACCTCCTGAGCGTTGCGGCGAAGCACCTCGCGCCCGTCGTCGGTGATGTTGTCAAGCAGGTAGACCAACTCGTCTTTTTCGGCGTTGCGGGTGGTTCTGAGTTTGTTGATGATTTCGTTACAATTCATATAGCTTCACTTCTTTGAGCAGGCGGTCTTGACGGTCGCGCCGTCTATCCTGCCGAGCTTGCCCGACACCCTGTTGATTACGTCGGGTTCCGCGTCGATCACGACGCTGATAATGCTGATGTTCTTCTCACGGTATGGTATGCCCATTCTGCCGATGATATAGTCGGAGTAGTCGTGAAGAATCCCGTTGATGGCGGTGACGCATTCGGGGTTCTCGACGACGATGCTGATTACGGCGACGCGTGTGTTTTCGGGCATATGATCCCTCCTTTTCTTTTAAATAACAAAAACGGCGGTGACAGACACCGCCGTTTGAATAGCATAATACTGACGGGCGAACCCGACGGTTATCCAATGCTGCGGAGTCAGTAATACTTTCTCGTTAGGATTGTATTTGTGATATTGGCGAACACACCGTCAAAGCGATGGCGGTGCGTAAGGCCGTTTTGTGGTTTAGAAGGAGCCTGAGCTGCCGTGCGACGACGAACCGCCGCTGCTGCCCGATGACGACGAGCCTGAGCTGATGACGGTCGAGGTCGTGCTCTTGTGCAGGAACTGATCCTGACTGTCGAGCAGCTTCATGCTGCTGTTCTCCTTTAGGTTGTAGGTGCCGGACTTGCCGTTGAACTTGTATCTGCCGACGTTGACGCCCGCGAAGATACCGCCCGCGGCGAGCGCGATAAGACCCATCAGCCAGCCCCATTTTGTGAGGACATAGAGGAATTTGTTTTCCCTTTTGAGCTTCTGGTCGGCGGTTTCGGTGCCCTCGACGTGGTTGTCATAGGAGCCGTTTGAAGGTATGCCCGCGTCGTAGAACTCCTGAGTCTTGTCGGCGAAGGTGTAGCACGCGTTGAGCACATCTCCGCTCTGGAGGTACGGCTTGAGAGCGGACTTCATCTCGTTCATGCGCTGGTCGGAGAAGTAGGACTCGGTCTCGCCGTGGGTCAGGATAATGCGGTTGCCCGAGGCGTTATCGATCACGAACATAACGCAGTCGGACTCAAAATAATTGCGGTTGTTGTCGTACAGCTTGTTGTAGTGGCTGTCCATCTTGGACGAGCTAACGTTGTCGTTTGTGGTGACGACGGCTATTTGCCAGCTTGTGTGTCTGCCGACGGATTCGAGCTTTTCGGTCAGACCGCTGAAGGACGAGCTGTCAAAAAGACCTGCGTCGTCGGAAATCAGGTAGTAGCTGTTGAAGTCGCTTGCCGCGAACGCCGTAGCCACTGACGAGAGCAGCAACAGCACGGCGATAGCCGCCGCTGAGATCTTTACTGAAATTCTTGTTTTAATCATAGGAAGAACATACCTCCCAGCACGGCGATGACAAATACGATCAGCGCCACGATCGCGCCCCAGAGGGCGAGCTTGCCGCCTGCGACGGGCAGTTTGCCGTAGGTTTTGCCCGTCTGACCGTTGATCGCGAAGGGCATGATCTGACCCTTGAATTTGTATGTGATTATCCAGACAGGCAGCAGGGTATAGCGCCAGCGCTGGTCGAAGGTGCGGTCGGAGTAGTTCTCGAGCGAAATGCCCTGATATCCCGACATCGTGTCCTCGAGCAGCTGCTTTGCGTAGGCGTCCATGCGCTCGGCGATGGTGTCCATGATCTCCTCCTTGCCGATTTCGCGCTTCTCGGCCTTGAAGCCCGAAAGGTAGCTCATCGAGAAGGGCACCGCCTTCGTCACGTCGAAGGGGTGTACGCACTGCAGCATCTCGTGACGCTGCTGCATATGGTAGTTGTCGAGGTACTTCATCGCTTCCTGAGCGTTTGCCTGACGGTTTGTCTGAGGTTTCTCTGTGGGAGCGCCCTGCTTGTCGCGGAGAGCCTCCTCAAATACGTTGCGGATTTCGATATCGCCCGTTCTGAACAGGCGGTAGGTGCTGGTCTCTGTGTAGCGGCGGTTGCCCGACGTCCAGTGGCGGACCTTCTTGCCCGTCGCGACCGCGCTGGACTGCATCTTCTCGTCGACGTACCAGTAGGGGAAGTACACGCCCTGCATTTTCTCGAACTGCTTTTTGTTCGCGAAGCCCGCGGGCAGGAATTTCTTCTTGCCGCACATCTTCATGAACGCGTCAACCGCCATGTCCTTCGTCAGCGCGAAGGGAATCACGCTGTCGGGCTTGAACTCACCGGAAAGACGCGAGCCGAGGACGACGGGGTTTCCGCAGTAATAGCACTCGGTCGCTGCTGTGCTCTCGGCGGTCATGATCTCGGCGCCGCAGGACGGACAGGAATAGGACACCATGAAGTCCTCATTGAATTCTCTGCCTGTTTTCTGAGCCTGCGCGCGCTGCTCCTCCGATTGCCTGACCTCCTGCTCGTTTATGCTCTCGGTCTTTTCGGACTGCGCGTAGAGCGACTGGATATGCTGAACGGTGAACTCCGAGCCGCAGTAGTCGCACGCGAAGTTCTGCTTCTCGGGGTTGAAGCTAAGCGGAGCGCCGCAGCTCGGGCATTTATATTCCATTGTAGCCATAGTTGTTTCTCCGTTTATGGGTATATTTCAAAAGGGCGGCGTTTTATTGCCGCCCCGTTGATATTATTCTTACTGCTTGCTGCCGCATTCGGGGCAGAACTTAGCGTTGGGATTCAGCTCAGCGCCGCAGTTTGTGCAGAAGCGCTTTTTGGGAGCCTCGGGCTTGGGCTTGCCGCATTCGGTGCAGAACTTGCCGCTGTTGACAGCGCCGCACTCACATGTCCAGCCGCCCTGCTGGGGAGCCTGTGGAGGCTGCTGCTGAGCCTGAGGAGCCTGCTGAGGCTGCTGCGCGTACTGGGGATTCTGCATATAGCCGCCCATTACGCCTGCGCCCATATTCTGAGCCATGTTCATGCCCATGAAGCCGACTGCCGCGCCGCCTGCGTTGCTGCCTGCTGCACTGATGCCCTCGCCGACGGACTTCGCCATGAACGCCTGCTGATTTGCAGCGTCCTTGAGGTAGCTGACCTGGGAAGCCATCTTGCTGCGCTCGGTGACGATCTTCTGGCTTGCGTCGTCGTATGCGGGGTTCTGCATAGCGACACGTACGATCTCAAGACCGCGGAGCTCTGTCCAGTCGGCGTCGAGAACATCCTGCATATACTTAGCCATCTGAGGACCCTTGGAGGTGATGTGGCTGATGCGGTTGCCATCTGCGGAGTACTGGTTGAATGCCGCGCTGAGAGCCGCTACGAACTCGTCGAAGAACTGCTGCATATTCTGGCGGTTGAAGGCGTAGCTCTCGTTGTTGGTGATAACTTCCTTCGGGATAACCTCCATGTAGAACTTGAACGGGTCGGTGATCTTTACGGAGAAGGTACCGTGCAGACGCATGAAAAGCTCTGCCTCATAGAACTCGTCGAAGTACTGGACGGGGTTCTGTGTGCCGAACTGCAGGTCTCTGATCTCCTGAAGGTTGATGAAGAATACGCGCTGTGAGGTCGAGGAGATACCGGCGTACTTGATACGGCTGAAGCTCTCCTTGATGTTTTCCTTGAGCTGACCGTTGAACATTGAGGGCAGAGAGCTGTTCTCTACCTTGAAGTAGCCCGGGGTCGCAGAGTAGTCGACGATCTTGCCGCCGTCGACAAGGATCATCATCTGGTTGTCTAAAACATGAATAATAGAGCCGTTGGAAACGAGGTTCTCGCCGCCCTTTTTGTTCTGGCTTCTTCCTCTCTGGTCAACAGCCTGACCGGGGACAATAACGTCGTTTTTGCCCATCGGGGAGGATTCGATGACTTCAAGCCATGTATCGGCAAGCGCGCCTGTTACCGCGTTAATGGCAGCCTTGATAATACCCATAGTAAAAACTCCTTTTTTATAACAGATTAGAGAAAAATTTTCTCCCGGTATTTATAGTTTAATATATATTGCTTTAAATTGCAAGAGGGAATTAGTGATTAGTGGTTAGCGGTTAGCGTCGGGTCGCTTTGCTCCGAAATATCAATCGGGTGCGGGCAGCGCCCGCCCACAATTTTCCATTTTCAACTTTCAATTTTACATTAATACGGTGCGCTGGTGGTCTTGTTCTCCTGAATGTACTCAAAGCTCCACGAACGGACGTTGATCTCGCGGATACCCGTGCCGCAGTAGTCGCAGTACTTCTGACCGAGGTTTGTTATCGGCGCGCCGCAGTTCGGGCAGTTTACGCCCATCGCGGTGGTCATTGATGAAACGCTCATCTTGTCGGGATCCTGAGCGTAGACGAGAGCAACGTCGTACAGCTTCTGAACCTTTTTGTCGCTCTTGCCGATGATGACCTTGCCGTTTGCGTCGGTCACGTAGTCGTACATTCCGACAGCGGCGTTGAATACTATCGTCACCGTAGGACTTTTCTTTATATATCGGGCGATTTCGAGTTGGTGGAGAGTTACCTCGCTATGCTCGTGTATGTAGTCCTTCGCCTCGAGCTCGTTGATCAGACCGATCACGGTGTTGTGCATCGACTGCGAGCAGTCCGGCGAGAGAAGTCCTTCATCTCTTGCGGTGATGGCGGCAAAATAGCTCTTGAGCACGCCCTCGACCCTGCCTTTGAACACGTCGTAGTCAAAATCGGGGAAGTCCTTCTGGATCAGCGGCAGGTAGATGTCGGTCATGCCGTGAACCGAGCGCGCAGATTCGGTTGAATTATCGATATCCTTCATCGCCTTGGCGAAGTCCTTGGTGCCGAAGGCTTCCTTCGAGAACTTCTGCAGGCGGTATTTTATGTACAGAAAAATCACAAGTATGGTGATTGCGAGCGCCGCGATTATCGCGAGCGGCACTATTATGCTTGCCCAGCCCATGCCGTCACTTCCTTCCAGAACGCGGGATTATTCTTCGGTTTTCTTGATCTCGATTCCCAGCACGTCGAGGCTTTCCTTGTCAACGGGCGCGGGACATGCCGACATAAGCTCGCTGGCGTTCTGAACCTTCGGGAAGGCGGTGACGTCGCGCAGGCTGTCGGCTCCGCAGAGAAGCATGGTCACGCGGTCAAGGCCGATGCCCATGCCGCCGTGAGGCGGTGCGCCGTACTTGTACGCCTCAACGAGAAAGCCGAACTTCGCCTCGATCTCCTCGTCGGTGAGCTTGAGCGCGCGGAACATTCTCTGCTGCAGCTCTGGGTCGGTGATACGCATCGAGCCGCTCGAGAGCTCCACGCCGTTGAGCGTGAGGTCGTACGCCTTCGCGATAACCTTTGAGGGGTCGGTGTCGAGGTACTGAATGCAATCCTCTTTGGGCATGGTGAACGGGTGGTGCATAGCTACCCATTCGCCGCTCTCCTCGTCCTTCTCGAAGAACGGGAAGTCGACGATCCAGACGAACTTGAAATCGTCGGGAATGATATCAAGTCTTTTGGCGAGCTTGAGTCTGAGCGCGCCGAGAGTCGAAAGAACGGTGCTGTTCTTGTCGGCGACGATCAGGATAACGTCGCCCTTCTCAGCGCCGAGACGCTCGTAAACAGCGCTTAGCTCGCCGTCGGTCATGAATTTCTTGAACGAGGCGTTGGGTTCGTCTACCCATCTGACGTAGGCAAGACCCTTCGCACCGATGCCGCGGACATATTCGGTGAGCTTGTCAATCTCTTTGCGGGTGTAGGTTGACGCGGCGTTTTTCGCGACGATAGCGCGTACTGAGCCGCCGTTTTTGATCGCGCCCGTAAACACGCCGAAGCCGCAGTCCTTGACGAGGTCGGAAATATCCTGAATCTTCATGCCGAAGCGGACGTCGGGCTTGTCGGAGCCGTAGTTTTCCATTGCCTCGCTGTAGGTCATGCGGGTGAAGGGAGTCTTTAGCTCCTGACCGAGAACCTCCTTGAACAGGCGCTTGAACAGACCCTCGTTGATTTCGAGAATGTCCTCGACGTCGACGAAGGAGAGCTCCATGTCTATCTGGGTGAACTCGGGCTGGCGGTCGGCGCGCAGATCCTCGTCGCGGAAGCAGCGCGCGAGCTGGATATAGCGGTCAAAGCCCGAAACCATCAGCAGCTGCTTGTAAATCTGCGGCGACTGGGGCAGGGCGTAGAATTTTCCGTTGTGGATACGCGAGGGCACGAGGTAGTCGCGCGCACCCTCGGGGGTGGATTTTATCATCATCGGTGTCTCGATCTCTACAAAGCCGTTCTCCGCGAAGTAGTCGCGCGCGACCTTTGAGATCTTGCTGCGCATCAGAAGGTTGTTGAGCAGCGGGCGGCGGCGAAGGTCGAGGTAGCGGTAACGAAGGCGAAGCTCCTCGTTTGTGTCGCTGTCGTCGACGATTTCGAACGGCGGAGTCTGTGCCTTTGAGAGCACGCGGAGGTCGC
This sequence comes from uncultured Eubacteriales bacterium, assembly GCA_900316555.1. GTDB lineage: Bacteria > Bacillota > Clostridia > Oscillospirales > Acutalibacteraceae > Ruminococcoides. Next base: position 16,237 of record ONDL01000005.1, read on the forward strand.
TGACGGCAACCTCGATCTCACCCGTGGGGATCTCAAAATTCTTCGCGGAACGCTCGCACACCGTACCCTTGGCGGCGAGGACGAATTCGCCGCGGCACGCGAACGCCTTGGCGAAGATCTCTCTGTCTGTTTTATCGGTAAAGGCGAGCTGTACAATGCCTGTGCGGTCGCGCAGGTCGATAAAGATGAGCTGACCGAGGTCTCTGCAGCGCTGAACCCAGCCGCAGACCGTGACCTCCCTGCCAACGTCGGAGATCCTGAGGTCTCCGCAGTAATGTGTACGCTTCAAGCCTGTCATATATTCTGCCATTTTTTCTTCCTCCTGTATGTGAGAACGGTAGCGCTGAACTACCGGTTATCAAATCTCAAACGAGCTGTTGTCAGCGAGCTGCAAAACCGAGAACTTCTCCGCGAAGCTCTCGTCGAGCGTGAGCTCTGTCTGTTCGCCGCTCTCCATGTTCTTGAGCTTTGCCTTGTTTTCGGCGATCTCGTTGTCGCCGAGAACCATCGAGTAGCGCGCGCCGATCTTGTCGGCGTATTTCATCTGGGCGCGCAGACCTCTGCCGACAACGTCGGTTTCGGCGGTCAGTCCGCATTCGCGCACGCGCTTGAGCAGCTCAAAAGCCTTTGCCTTAGCGCCGTCGCCCATTGTGGCGATGTAGAGTGCGCAGGAGTTGGTGTCGGGAATCTCGATGCCCTGTGCGTCCATGACCATCAGCAGACGCTCGAGTCCCATCGCAAAACCCAGCGACGGTGTGTGTTTGCCGCCGAGCTCTTCCATAAGTCCGTCGTATCTGCCGCCGCCGCAGACCGTACCCTGAGCGCCGATGCAGTCGGTCACGAACTCAAAGACCGTCTTGGTGTAGTAGTCAAGACCGCGCACGATCGTGGGGTTGACGGTGTATTCAACGCCGGCGCAGTTTAGATATTTCTGAACCTCCTCAAAGTGCGCTTCGCACTCCTCACAGAGGTAATCGGTGATCTTGGGAGCGTCCTTCGCGATAGCCTTGTCCTCGGGGCTTTTGCAGTCGAGCAGACGCATGGGGTTCTTTTCGAGGCGGCTCAGACAGGTGGAACAGAGCTGCTCGCGGTAGCCGCCGAAGTATTCGCGCAGCGCCTGGTTGTACTTTGCGCGGCATTCGGGACAGCCGATGGAGTTGATTTCAAGTCTTACCCGGTCAAGACCGAGCCTGTCGAGAATCGACTGTGCGGCGCAGATAAGCTCCGCGTCGGCTACGGGCGACTGTGTGCCGTACTCCTCAAGTCCGAACTGGTGGAACTCTCTGAGTCTGCCTGCCTGGGGTTTTTCGTAGCGGTAGCAGGAAACGAAGTAGCTCGCCTTGATCGGCAGGCCGTCGTTTTCGAGGTTGTGCTCAAGCACCGCTCTCGCCGCGCCCGCGGTACCCTCGGGACGGAGAGTTACGCTCTCGCCGCCCTTTGTGTCGAAGGTGTACATCTCCTTCTGAACAACGTCGGTTGTCTGACCGACGCCGCGCGCAAAAAGCTCGGTGTGCTCAAAGACGGGAGTACGGATCTCCTTGAAGCCGTAGGCTCTCGCTTCCTCGCGCATGATGCCCTCGATGAACTGCCAGCGGTAGCTTTGCTTTGGCAGGACGTCCTCGGTGCCCTTGATTTTCTTCGTAATTAATGCCATGATATACCTCCATATAACCTGCAAGGGCGCACCACCGTGCGCCGCTGCAAATTCCCATATACATAAGTATCGGGCGACATTACGCCGCCCGACGCTGAATTAACATTTTTATTGCCGCAAGACGCACGCAAGGGCGCACGGTACGGCGCAGATCACTTGAGAATATTTCTCCAGTCGAGGTCGCCGCGCTCAAGGCCGTGGATCAGAACCTCGGCGGTAGCGATGTTGGTGGCTACAGGCACGTTGTGCATATCGCAGAGCCTGAGCATATTCATATCATTGGGCTCGTTGGGCTTGGGGCTGAGCGGGTCGCGGAAGAAGAGGAGCATATCGACCTCGTTGCACGCAATGCGCGCCGCGATCTGCTGGCTGCCGCCCTGAGAACCCGCGAGGAACTTTTGGATCGTCAGGCCTGTCGCTTCGGATACCATTTTACCCGTTGTGCCTGTGGCGCAAAGGTTGTTGCGGCTGAGCGCGCCGCAGTACGCGATGCAGAACTGCACCATTAATTCTTTCTTTTCGTCGTGAGCTATAAGCGCAATATTCATATCCAAAATCCTCCAAACACTACAGAATTTCTAATTATCTGAAACTTCCAAATTTATAACATACCCTTGAGCACAAGGGGGCACGGCGTACCCTCAACACGCCGCGCGAGTCTTTCAAACGGGGTAAACGATGCTCCGCTCTCGATACCTGCGGCGCCCTTTTGCATGACGACCGAGATGTTGATATCGAACGGAACAAGCGAGATCAGCTGAGTCTGAGCCGCGTCGATCACCGCGTCGAGGTCGGGATAGAACCCGAGCTTGCGGAAAACTCGCTTGTCAAAGCGGTTGATCACCAGACGCGCGTCGTTGATGCCGAGCGCCTCAAGACGCTTCCTGACCTTGACCGCGCCGCGAACGCTTGTGGGTTCGGCGTTGGTGACGATAAGCGCGCGGTTCGCGGGTGCGGCAGCTGTGACAAAGCCTGAGCCTATGCCAGCGGGCGAATCGATGATCACATAGTCGAAGCTGCCCTTGAGCGCGTCCACCAACTGGCGGAACACGGACGGGCTGAGCTCGTTCTCCGCGTCGAACGGAGCCGCCATAAGAAAGAGATTATCGTTATTTTTACTTTTGTAGACCGCCTCGCCGAAGGCGCAATTGCCGCAGACGGCATCGGACGCGTCAAAGAGAATATCCTGCTCGATGTCGAGCATTATGTCAAGTCCGCGCATTCCGCAGTCGCAGTCAATCAGCAGCACTCTTTTGCCCTGCTTGACAAGGGAAACCGAGAGGCAGATGCAGACGGTTGACTTGCCTGTGCCGCCCTTTCCGGACGCCACAACGATCACATTGTTCATAATTACAATACCTCTTGTCTATTCTAACACAAAATTTCCAAAAGAGCAACAAAAGCGGAGGATTTTATCAAACAAATTTTTATTTATTATTTTGGGCATAGTGCTTAATAAGTTGTCGCAATTGTATAGAGTTATTAGTTATTAGTTTTGAGGCGGCTTGCTCTCAAAATAAGCCCTGAGCATTTCCTTTGCCGTGCGCATGGCAAATTTCGTGTTGGCGCCGTGCTCGATTATCACCGCCGCCGCCACCTCGGGCTTCTCAAACGGAGCAAAGCAGATAAACGCCGCGTGGTCGCTGCCCGCGTTTTCCGCCGTGCCCGTTTTTGCGCCGACCTCTACGGGGAAGTCCGAAAATTCGCTGTAGGCTGTGCCCTCGGGATCCTGAGTCACCATAAGCATGGCTTTTTTCACGTCGTCGATATACTCCTGCTTTACGCCGAGGTCACAGATTTCCCCGGGCGCGGTCTTTGAGATTACTTCTTTGCGGCTGTAGTCGGTGATTTGCTTCACAAGGTGGGTTTTCAGCCGCCTGCCGCCATTTGCGATAGTTGCCGTGTAGGTCGCGAGCTGCATAGGCGTGAAGGCGTTGTCCGACTGACCGATAGCCGCCTGAACCGTGTTGCCGTCCGTCCAGCTTTCGCTGTCGCGCCCCGCGAGAACGCCGCGGCTCTCCTCGATCTCAAGTCCCGTGTATTCGCCAAGTCCCGTCTTTTCCGCGAGTGCGGACATTTTCTCGATGCCGAGCCGCCGTCCCGTTTCCGCAAAAAAGACGTTGCAGGAGTGTGCAAGGGCGGTGAAGAGATTCTCGCTGCCGTGGTAGTGCATGCAGGCGACGACGTTCGAGGGGTAGTAGTCGTAGCAGCGCGCGCAGTAGATCGTGGTTTCGGGAGTGATAACGCCGTCGCTGAGCGCCGCGAGAGCCACACATGGCTTGAAAACCGAACCGCAGGCAAAGCTGCCCGAGCACGCGCGGTTGAACATGGGCGCGGCTTCGTTCTCCGCAAGGCTGAGGTAGTAGCTGCCGTCGGAGGAGTAGCGGTTGAGGTCGTAGGTCGGGCAGCTTGCCGCCGCGAGGACGGAGAAATCGCTGACGTCGAGCATGACCGCCGCGCCTGATTCGCAGTCGTCAGCGCCGGCGTTTTTAGCCGCCGTGACGTTCTCGCCGAGGGCGGTTGCCGTTGCTTTTTGCAGTTCGCTGTCAAGGGTCAGCCAGACTGTGTTGCCGCGACGGGCTTCGGTGCCGCTGGCCGAGTCGCCCGAGATGATACGCCTGCCGCTTTTGCCGCGCAGCTCGTCTTCACAGGCGGCTTCTATCCCGAACTTTCCGATGCTGTCGGTCAGCTTGTAGTCCTTGTCCGATAGCGCATCGTACTCCTCGGCGGAAATCGCGCCGACTGAGCCGAGGATATGCGGCGCGAGTGTCGGCTGTGATGATGAGCGGACGTGATAGGTCTGCACCTCGACCCCGTCTATACCCTGAGTTTGCTCGCTTACGGCGCTAACACACCTGCGGCTGACGTCGTCCGCGAGTGTGAAAACACCGTCGGCTGACAGGTCGTCGTTCAATTTGTCGCCGCAGCTTTTGATTATATCGCTCAGCCTGAGAATCTCATCGTCGCTGAGTTTTGTTTTGTCGATCACGATTTTCCGCTTTGCAGTGTTCGTCACAAGACCCTTTCCGCTGCGGTCGAGGATCTCACCGCGCACAGCCTCTGTGGTAACGCTGACCGTACCCTCGCGCGCTGCAAGCTCGCGGTATTCCTCGCCGTGAACGAGCTGCCAGTCCGCGAGCCGTGCCGCAAAGACCGGAAACAGCAGCGACATGATTATTATGCAAATCGTGTGAGCCTTATTCTTCATCGCTCATTCTCCTGAAATTAATCACCGACAGCGGCAGTATGGCGAGATATGTCAGCGCCGCACGTATCAGGCACCGCTGCCATACCGCCGTGCCGAAAACAAGCCGTATTACAAAATCCGCGGAAAAAACCGCCGCGGCGGCTCCGAGCGAGAGCAGCCAGACCGACGGCAGGTTGCGGCGGAAGGCGGTGTGAAGCAGGGTCGACTGAAAGTAACAGAGAACCGTCAGCGTGACCGCGAAGAAGCCCACTGCACCCGATTCGAGGTCGGTAAGTACGCCGCAGACAGCGCCGTATATCGTCGCGGCAGTCACCTCGTCGGATGTGAGTGACAGCGCCGCCGCAACAAGAAAAAGCGGCTTTACGCCGCCTGCTTCGGGTGAGAGCTGCGGCGTGTTTTCGAGAATGTACAGCGCGAACAGCTCGATCGATATCAGCGCCGCGCGCAAAATACGCCTATTCAGCCTTGGTCACTCCTTTCTCCGTGAACGATATTACTACCGCCGCCTCGGTGAGCGATCCGTAATCCGCGGCGGGCTCGATCAGAGCGTACGACGACGCGTCGGACGTGTCTGTTCCGAGCTCGCTGACTTTGCCGACGATGACCCGCGGCGGATAAACTCCTCCGTCGCCCGAGGTGAGAATCATATCGCCTGTTTTTATGTGATTGCTTTCCGAGAGCTGAGTCAGCACAAGACCTCCGTCCTTTCCGACGAGGATACCGCTGTCCGAGGTCTCGCCGTCAATCACCGCGACCCTTGAGTCGGGCGAGAAAAGCGTCGCGACGCGGCATGACGAGCTGTCGGCAGCCGTGACCCGACCGACAAGTCCGCTCTCGCATATGACCGCGTTGTTGACCTTGACTCCGAGGTCTGAGCCGACCCCGAGGGTGAAGCCGCCGAAGTCGTCGGCTGATGCGCGGCGCAGAACGAACGCGGGCTTCAGCTCCAGCTCGGGCGCGTCCTTTTTCATGCCGAAATAACCCCACAGAGTCTTGTTCTCGTCCTTGAGCTCGAGGTTTTCCGCGAGGGCTTTTTGAAGCGCGGCGTTCTCGGATCTGAGCCTTTCGTTTTCATCGAGCAGCTCGTCTGTTGACGGAGTCTTAAGCTCTGCCGCAATCCTTGCGCTCAGGCTGAAAATCCCGCCCGTGACCGCGTTCCACGCGCTTTGCACTGGCGGGTTGTCGCCCACTGACAAAACACCCATCAGCAGCACAGCGATGAGTGTGAGCAGCAGGACTTTTCTGTTTTTGCGGCGGTTTTTCATCGGGACAGCCGTCTGAGCCGCGGCGTGTGATTTCCGCTGAGGCGTTTGCCCGCGCCGTCTGCCACGCAGTCGAGCGGCTTCTGGGCAATATGCACCGTAAGCCCTGTCTGCTGTGCCACGAGCATGTCGATTCCGCGCAACAGCGCGCCGCCGCCCGTCAGCGTGATCCCGTGGTCGATTATGTCAGCCGACAGCTCGGGCGGAGTCTGCTCGAGGGTCGACTTTATCGCGTCGATGATCTTCTCGAGCTGCGGCGACAGCGCGTCGCGAACCTCGTCGGCGGTGAGAGTCACGTCCTTTGGCAGACCGTCGGACAGGCTCCTGCCCTTTACGACCATCTCCTCGTTTTCGCCGAGGGGAAACGCCGAGCCGATCTGGATTTTCACGTCCTCTGCGGTGCGCTCGCCGATAAGCAGGCTGTAGCTCTGTTTTACGTGGCGGATGATCGCGTCGTCAAGACAGTCGCCGCCGACCCTGACGGAGCATGACGAAACGATGCCGCCGAGCGAGATCACCGCGACCTCGCTTGTGCCGCCGCCGATATCCGCGACCATGCTGCCGACAGGCTCGTCCACAGGCAGACCTGCGCCCATGGCCGCCGCCATCGGTTCCTCGATCAGAGTAACGGGCGGCTTCGCGCCTGCCTGATACGCCGCGTCCTCTACCGCCTTGCGCTCGACCTCCGTAACGCCCGTCGGCAGGCAGATCACCACCCTCGGCTTTGCAAACAGCCCTGTTTTGACCGCCTTGCGAAGAAAGTGCTGCAGCATCTTGGCGGTAATCTCAAAGTCAGCGATGACACCGTCCTTGAGCGGCCGCAGCGCGCTGACGTTTGAGGGCGTTCTGCCTATCATCTCGCGGGCGGGCGTGCCTACCGCGAGCACATTTCCTTCACGCGCGTCTATCGCGACAACGGACGGCTCGCGCAGGATAATTCCGCGCCCCCGTATGCAGACGAGGGTATTTGCCGTGCCGAGGTCGATCCCGACGTCCTTTGAAAATGAAAACATTTTTACACTCCCCTTGCAGTATAGGATATCGGGTTTATTGTACACCGCCGCGCGCGTATTATTTGTCGGATTATCGGGGCAAAAAGAAAAAGGGTGCCGAAGCACCCATAATTATTTCTTATTAATTTCGTCCTGTCGAGCCGAAGCCGCCAGCGCCGCGCTTGGTGTCGCTGAGTTCGTCAACCTCGACGATGTCGGGAGTGAACACGGGAGCTATGACCATCTGAGCCACGCGCTCATTCGGTTCGATCACATAGGGCTTGTCGGAGACGTTGCACAGTCCCGCGCAGACCTCGCCGCGGTAGTCGCTGTCAATAACGCCTACGCCGTTCGAAAGACAGATTCCGTGCTTCACGCCGAGTCCGCTTCTCGCGTAGAGAAACGCCGCGCAGCCGTTGTCGGGAAGCTCGATCGCGATGCCGGTGGGTACGATAGAGAGCTGTCCGGGTGCGAGGGTGATCGGCTCGTCGATACAGGCGTAAAGATCCATTCCCGCGGAGCCTGAGGTGGCTCTCTGAGGGATTTTCGCGCCCTCTCTGAGCTTTCTGATTTTGAGTTCCATATTAACCATCCTTCATTTTGAGCAGTTTCCTGCATAAATTTGATTTTTGTGAGATTTATTTTTCGAAAAGGAAATTATCATAAGGAAATTAAAAATCCTCATATTTCGAAAGGAGAAAATTTTATTTTTCCGTTAAAAAATTATTTTAACATTTCACAATTTACACATATCATTCCACACCGCGGCGGTACAATCCGCGTGTAAAATTATCTTTCAACATCGAAAAGCGGTTAAAATCGGCGGTTGTTTCCACTTTTTCCACATAGTTTTCCACACTGAACCGCCAAATGTTGAAGTCCGCGGAGAGATTTGAAATTTCCTGCGAAGCAATATAAAGAGGCACGCAATTGAGTACCTCTGTGCAGCCGCCGTCGCATTTCAGCGGGAAGTGCTTGCCTTTTCTGTCCGTCATTTTGCTCTGGTTTTTGCAGGATTTACAGCTGATGCCCGCGCTCTTGTTCGGACAGGCGCGGCACAGCATTACGGGCAGGTGTCCGTAGCTGATTATACCCCTCGGAAGATTTCCGCCGAGACGGTTTATCCGCGAAAACGTCAGCTCAAAGCTCAGCTCGACATCCTCAATGCCGTATTCCTCAGCCCAGAGCAGGTCGTAGGTGTTGACGAGGTTAAGCCCGAACCCTCCGTGGATTGTAAACCCTTCCTGCTTTGCAAGGTAGACGGCTCCGAGGTTGCCGCACAGCGCGTGACTTATGCCGAGCGACCTGACCTTCCGAAGCTGCGCGGTGATTGATTTCTCGCGCCCGAACATTCCGCGCGGAATCTCAACGCCGATATTATAGCCCTCGTTTTTCAGCCGCTCAAGCTCCCTTGTGTCGGCGAAGAGCGGAACGAAAACGAGGTCGAGCTCCCTGAATCCCGCGCCGAGCTTCGTGCCCGTGACCCTCGCGCGCTGTTCATTGCTCTTGCGGCGGTAGGGTTTGAAATCGAACTTTTTCGGCGGATTAATACTGTAGTTGTGGCGAACGCTCCGCGCGCGGTCAAGCTCCTCGAGAGCGGCTCTGCGAAGCTGATTGATCGCGGACAGCGGCAGGCTGACATTATCGCCGAGGTCGAGCGTAAGCTCTGTCATTTTGTACGCCGTGCCGCCTGTCTTGCTCAGCTGTGCGCGGCACTTTTCCACGGAGAGCGCGACCTTCTGCGCGGCCTCGCAGTTCATTTCGGTGGTTTTTGTGATGACGAGCGCGCCGTCGGTCACGGTGAGCGCTGCAGGCTCGCCGACACGCGCCGAAAACGCGGCTGTGATATCAACGTCCTGCACCTCGTCACGGTATCCTGCGCGGATAGAGGAGAGGAGCTTTTCGTCGGCAGAAACAACATCGCCCTTGGTGCGCGTGCCGAACATCTCTTTCCCGATTCTGCCCGAGAAGTAGCCGTCGGTGAAGCCCGTCCGCGAGAAAACCCCTCGCAGCATCTCAGCCGTCGCGTCAGTGATGAATCCGAAGTCGCGCTGTTCCCTGCACGCGCGGACAGCCGCCGCGACGTACTCGGGGCGCTTCATTCTGCCCTCGATTTTGGCGGAGTAAACTCCGATTTCCTGTAATTCTCCGAGGCGCGGAATCAGGCTGTTATCCCTCAGGCTTAGCGCGTGGCCGCCCTTTTGTCCCTGAACGGAAAACGGCAGGCGGCAGGTCTGGGCACAGGCTCCGCGGTTGCCGCTGCGCGAGCCGAGCATAGCCGAGAAGTAGCACTGTCCCGACACGCTCATGCACAGCGCACCGTGGACGAAAACCTCGAGCTCGATCGGGATTTTCGCGCATTCCTTAATTTCGTCGCGGCTCATCTCGCGCGAGAGCACAACGCGCTTGAAGCCCATCTCATGCAGCGCTCTTACGCCCGAGGGTGTGTGCACGCTCATCTGCGTCGAGGCGTGCAGAGGCAGGTCGGGCGCGATTTCGCGTGCGAGCCGCGCGACTCCCATGTTCTGGACGATAAGCGCGTCCGCGTCGGCTTCGGCGGCGGTTTTTATCGCGTCGGCGAGCTCTTCGAACTCGTCATCAAATACTATAGTGTTGAGCGTTACGTACAGCTTTACGCCGTGAATGTGGCAGTAGGCGACGGCTCTTTTCAGCTCGCCGGGGTCGAAATTATGCGCCGACGAACGCGCGGAGAACTGCTTTTCTCCCACATAAACCGCGTCCGCGCCCGAACGGACGGCGGCAATGACGCTCTCAAAGCCGCCCGCGGGCGCTAAAATCTCAATGCTTTCCATGCTTTTTCTTTTTGCCCTGCTTTGCGGGATTCACGGGCATTTCGGGCTGCTGCGGTTCCTCGTCGTCAAAGAGCGAGCCCTGTTCCATTGGCACGTAACCCATCAGCCTTTCGGCGCGTTTTTCCTGGACGGTTTTCTCAAACTGCTTCTCCGCGTCGGTTTTCTTCGGCTCAAACCTGCGCAGTCGCTCGTTGTCCTTGTTGAGAACGCGGAGCTGTTCCTCGAGGGCGCGGATACGCTTGCTCAGCCGCGTGTTCTCGTTGATCGCGTCGGTCAGTCTGCCCTTGTAGTCCGCGCATTTTTTGTTGAGCTCGTTGGTGTGCTGCATTATCTGGTCAGCCTTTACCACCAACTCCTTGTTGCGGCGCTTTTCCTTTTTGCTGTCGTCGCAGTAGTCGAGCGCGACAAGGATCGCACAGTCGCGCACGTCGAGATTTTTGGCGGAACGCGACGCCTTGAGGAGATTCTCCGATACTTCTGCCGCGATTCCCTTTACGTATTCCTCGTCGTCCTCGGTGATGACGACGTAGCTTCTTCCGTCAAGCTGGACGCTTACTCTTTTTTTCACAGTACCACGCTCCAATATTTATACATATAATATTATATCATGCGCAAGAAGCGTTGACAAGAATTATTACATGGCTGTCATATTGAGCGCAGCCTCGTTTACAATATTAAAATACAGTTGAATTATCTGTTGAAGCGTGGTACAATATAGTATATATGTGCATTTGTACGGCAAAAAGAGGAGGGACTTTATGCCTACACCGTTTGACTCTCAAAAATTATTCTACCGCTCGCCCTTCGGCGCGGTCGAACAGGATACGACCGTGCGTTTCCGCTTGCTTTTGCCGCGCGCGGAACGATCAAAATACACCGAGCTCTGCGTCAAATACGACTACGACTACAACTGGGAATATATCAAGCTCATCTGGTGCGGCGCGTTCGATGACGCCACAGAAATCTGGGAGTGCGAATTCACTCCCGACCGCGTAGGTCTGTACTGGTACAGCTTCCGTCTGCAGACACCCAACGGCAACCGCTATCTGCAGCCTGCCGACGCGTACAAGATCAGCACCATTGAGGATTCACCCGGCAGAAGCTGGCAGCTTACCTGTTACAAAAAGGGCTTCGAAACCCCGAAGTGGCCTGTCGGCGGCGTTATGTACCAGATTTTCCCCGACCGCTTCAATTTCAGCGGCGAGGAAAAGAAGCTCAAGCGCAAGGACTTTACGCGCAACAAGGACTGGTACGCTCTTCCCGTATGGCAGCCAAACGAGCACGGCGAGATCACAAACTCCGACTTCTTTATGGGCGACCTCAAGGGCATCACACAGAAGCTCGACTATCTCGAGAGCCTCGGAGTGAGCTGCATCTACCTCAACCCGATCGTCGAGGCGTACTCCAACCACCGCTATGACACGGGCGACTACTCACGCATCGACCCGATCCTCGGCACCGAGGACGATTTCAGGGAGCTTTGCGAAAAGGCTAAGGCGCGCGGAATCCACGTTATCAACGACGGCGTTTTCTCTCACACAGGCTCCGACAGCAAATACTTCAACCGCTCGGGACGCTACGGCGACGGCGGCGCTTACCGCGACCCCGATTCGCCTTACCGCAGCTGGTACAAGTTCTACGACTGGCCCGACAACTACCACAGCTGGTGGGGCTTCTACACCCTGCCCGAGGTCATCGAGACCTCGCCCGAGTTCAACGAGTACATCAACGGCGAGGACGGCATAGTCCGCAAATATATGCGCATGGGCAATTCCGGCTGGAGACTCGACGTAGCCGACGAGCTGCCCGACGAGTTCCTCGAGAACCTGCGCAACAGCGTAAAGGCTGAGAATCCCGAGGCTATCGTCATCGGCGAGGTCTGGGAGGACGCGAGCAACAAGGAGAGCTACGGCGCAAGGCGCAAGTTCCTGCTTGGCTATCAGCTCGACTCCGTTATGAACTACGTTTTTCGCGGCGCGATAATCGACTTCTGCCGCGGTCAGGACGCGCGCTACACGATGGCGACTATCATGAGCGTCATCGAGAACTACCCCCGACCTGTGCTTAGAGTACTGATGAATTCCCTGTCCACCCACGACACCGAGCGAATTCTCACGCTCCTTGCGGGCGAGCCGCTCAACGGAAGGGACAGAGCGTGGCAGGCTAATACAAAGATGACGAAGGAGCAGAGAGAACGCGGTCTGAGGCTGCTCAAGATCGCCGCCGCGATGCAGTATACCCTGCCGGGCTTCCCGTGCGTATACTACGGCGACGAGGCAGGCATGGAGGGCTACAAGGACCCGTTCAACCGCTGCTGCTATCCGTGGGGCAGAGAGGACAAGGAGATGGTCGAGTACCACTCACGTCTCGGCAAGCTCAGAGCGAGCTGTTCGGCTCTCTGGGACGGCGATTTCATCAACGCCTACGCCCAGGGCAAGCGCCTTGCGTATGTCCGCTACGACCACGAAACCGCGATTTACTGCGTTTACAATATGTCCGAGGAGGAGATGGTTCTCGACACTCCGCCCGGATATTCCAACGCGCGGGCATTCTTCGGCTCAAGGCTCGAGAATCACAAGCTGTACCTCAAGCCCGTGAGCTGCGAATTTCTGATTACCGATCTATAAAACAAGAAGGAGCGTGAGCACTGCCCGCGTTCCTTTTTTATCGCAAAACCTTAAAAACACCGCGAAACTGCCGGCTGTCACACTTGACATCAGCGCTTTAATGCGGTAAAATAAAGGATAAGCGTTAAAATAGTTATATAAGGGGTTATATTTATGAAGTTAACAGGCGCGGAAATCATCTGCGAATGTCTGCTCGAGCACGGCGTAGACACCGTGTTCGGCTATCCCGGCGGCGCGGCTCTCAATACATACGACGCGCTCTACAAATACAGCGACAAAATCCGTCATATCCTGACCGCCCACGAGCAGGGCGCTTCTCACGCGGCTGACGGCTATGCCCGTTCCACAGGCAAAACAGGCGTTGTGCTCACGACCTCCGGTCCCGGCGCTACGAACATAGTAACGGGTCTTGCCACCGCTAATATCGACTCTATCCCGATGGTTGCGATCACCGCCAACGTCAACACCGACCAGCTCGGCCGCGACAGCTTTCAGGAGGTAGACATCGTAAACATCGTCAAGCCGATCACCAAGGCGAGCTTCCTCGTCGAGCGTGTTGAGGATCTTGCTCCCACTATCCGCAAGGCGTTTGCTCTCGCAAACCACGGCAGAAAAGGCCCCGTTCTTCTCGACGTGCCGAAGGATCTGACCGCTCAGACAACGGATTACGAGCCTCAGGAGCCTATTCCGCCCGAGCTTATCCAGATCAAGAATCCCGACAGTATCCGCAGGATCCAGAAGCTCATCGCAAACGCCAAGCGCCCGATGATCTACGCGGGCGGCGGCATTCTCAGCGCGGACGCCTGTGAGGAGTTTGTCGAGTTCGCTGAGCTGATCGACGCTCCCGTATGCTGCTCGCTGATGGCTCTCGGCGCGATCCCCGCGTCGCACCCTCTCTGCGTAGGCAACATCGGCATGCACGGCGGATACGAAACAGGTATGGTCACTGCCGAGTGCGACCTCATGATTTCCTGCGGCGCGCGCTTCTCCGACCGCGTTGCGGGCGATCGAGAGAAGTTCGGCGAGCAGGCTAAGATCGTCCAGCTCGAAATCGACGAGCGCGAGATAAATAAAAATGTCCATGTTGACGAGTACGTCCTCGGCGACCTCAAGCAGAGCCTCACAGCCCTCGCGGCAGGCATGGAGCAGCAGAAGCACCCCGAGTGGCTCGAACAGATCGAGGTCTGGAAGCACCACTTCGACAACGAGGAGCTTTACAATGACGAGTTTCCGCAGCCGCAGGATATCATCGATGTCGTAAACAAGCTCAAGCACAACGACGATATCATCGCTACCGACGTAGGTCAGCACCAGATGTGGGTCGCCCAGTTCGCAAAAATCGAGGGTCAGCGCACTCTGCTCACCTCGGGCGGCATGGGTACTATGGGCTTCGGCATGGGCGCGGCTATCGGCGCTCAGATCGCCAATCCCGACAAGCGCGTGTTCCTCTTTACGGGCGACGGCAGCTTCCACATGAACCTCAACGAGCTCGTCACCCTCAAGTCGTATAACCTGCCCGTGATCGTGCTCGTGATGAACAACTCCGTTCTCGGCATGGTTCGCCAGTGGCAGAAGCTGTTCTACGGCAGCCGCTTCTCTCAGACCGACCCCCACAGAGCGACAGACTTCGTAAAGCTCGCAGAGGCGTTCGGCGTAACGGGCATGAGAGTTAGCCTCGACACAGAGATCGAGCCAGCTATCCGCAAGGCTATGGAGCTTAACGGCCCCGTGGTTATCGACTGCGTGATCAGCCCCGACGAAAACGTCCTCCCGATGATTCCGCCCGGAAAGACGATCAACGAGATCGTCACGGAAATGTGAGTGCGTTAGTTTGATAATTAAAAATATTAAAGCCGCCATTTGGCGGCTTTGCTTTATTTTGCGAGGATTTCCTCCAACAGATTTCCCGCGTCGTAACACAAGTCGGCGCAGGTAAGTCTTGTTTTTATTCTGGCTGCCAGCAGCTCTTTGCAAACGAGCGAGCCGTTCTTTTCGCGGAAACGGTCGGCAAACTCACGGAAGGTGCGGTTTGCCTCCATGCGGTTTTTGCCCTTCGCAAGCCCGATAACCATGTTCGCGCCTGTCACGGTTCCGCAGGTCTCGCGCAGACCTGCCATGCCCGAGCCGAAGCCCGCGGCGATCGTCAGCGCGGTTTCACGCTCCATGCCGTAGTCCTCACAGAACGCGAGCAGCACCGCCTGAGCACAGTTGCAGCCGTTTTGAAAGTTGTTTTTTGCGATTTCGCCTTTCGTCATATTCATCACCGCCCTCATTGTAGCACAAAAGAGAGCGCTTGTCCATATTGACAACGGGATTTTGACGCGCTACAATAAAATAAAAGGAGTGATGAAATTGGCAACCATAGAAGAGCTTCAAAGAGTTATTGACAACAGCAAAAAAATAGTGTTCTTCGGCGGAGCGGGCGTCAGCACAGAGAGCGGCATTCCCGACTTCCGCAGTGTGGACGGACTGTACAACCAGAAGTACGACTATCCGCCCGAGGAAATACTCAGCCACACCTTCTTCATGAAAAAGACAGAGGAGTTTTACCGATTCTACCGCGACAAGATGCTCTGCCTTGACAAGAAGCCAAACAAGGCTCACCTAAAGCTCGCTGAGCTTGAAAAAGCAGGCAAGCTCTCCGCCGTCGTCACCCAGAACATAGACGGACTGCATCAGGCATCAGGCAGCAGGCGCGTTTATGAGCTTCACGGAAGCGTGCTGAGAAACTACTGCCGCAACTGCCGCAGGTTCTACTCCGCGGAGTTCATCAAGAATTCCGAGGGCGTGCCGAGGTGCGAATGCGGCGGCATCATCAAGCCCGACGTCGTGCTCTACGAGGAAGGACTGAGCGACAGTGTGGTAACGGGCGCGCTCAACGCTATCCAGACCGCCGACACGCTGATTATCGCGGGCACAAGCCTGACGGTATATCCAGCAGCTGGCTTTATCCGCTATTTCAGAGGCGACACGATTGTCCTGATAAACCGCGACTCAACGCCCTACGACTCACACGCGGACTTGGTTTTCCGCGATAAGGTCGGAGAGGTTTTGGGACAGATTAAGGTAAATTGAAAATGAAAAATTGAAAATTGAGAATTGAGGGCGGGCGCTGCCCGCACCAAAAAAATAAACGGAAAGGTTCGTTGTGAGCCTTTCCGTTTTTTCTGCTTAAATGGTGCCGAAGATTCTGTCGCCTGCGTCGCCGAGACCCGGGCAGATGTAGGCGTTTTCGTTGAGCTGGCGGTCAAGGCAGCCGACATAGAGCTGAATGTCGGGGTGAGCCTTCATCAGCGCGCTTACTCCCTCGGGAGCCGCGATGATCGACATGAACTTGATTTTTTTGCCGCCGTGCTGCTTGATCATTGTGACAGCGTCGATAGCGGAGCCGCCTGTCGCGAGCATCGGGTCAACTACGACGATCTGGCGCTCGCCAATGCTGTCGGGCAGCTTGCAGTAATATTCGTGGGGCTGATGGGTTTCGGGGTCGCGGTACAGACCGATGTGGCCTACCTTCGCTGAGGGTGTGAGAGCAAGGATACCGTTTACCATGCCCAGACCCGCACGGAGGATCGGAACGACAGCGAGCTTTTTTCCGTCGATAACGGGCTGGATTGTGGTTTCGATCGGGGTCTTGACCTCGACGTCTGTGGTGGGCAGGTCGGCGAGAGCCTCGTAGCCCATGAGCATAGCGATTTCCTCAATGATTTTGCGGAACTCGTTTGTACCTGTGGTTTCCTTGCGGATAAGGGTGATCTTGTGCTTGATAAGCGGGTGTGTCATATAAGATACAGACATAATCAAAACTCCTTCAAAAATTCCGTTATTTTCTCAAACTGCATGGAGTGCGACGCTTTGACCAGTACCGTGTCGCCGCCTCTGAGCAGCTTTGGCAGGTCTTTGCAGAGCGCCTCAATGCTTTCATACCATAATCCGTCAGCGCCCTTTGCGAGCTCCTTTGCGAGCTCTCCGACGCATAGCACGAGGTCAACGCCCTTTTCTCTGGCGTATTTACCCGTGTTGTAGTGCAGCGCAAGCTCCTCGCTGCCGAGCTCCTTCATATCGCCGAGAATCGCGACCTTGCGTCCCTTGAGGTTGACGAGGGTGTCGATAGAAGCCTGAACCGAGGTCGGGTTCGCGTTGTAGCAGTCGTCGATGATTTTAAATCTGCTTGTGTTTATGACATTCGCGCGGCTGCCGACGGTCTTGTACGCTTCAACGCCGCGGATTATCTCCTCGTCGGTCATGCCGAGCAGATTTCCCACAGCTGCCGCCGCGAGCGCGTTTGATACCATGTATGTGCCGATCGCGGGAATGACAGCGTGCAGCTTCTTTCCGTCGAAGCAGAGGTCGCAGCTGACGCCGCCCTCGCCGTTGTTGACGATGTTCTCCGCGTGGTAGGGATTCTTCTCGCTGATGCCGAAGAACACGGGCTTTTTGCCGTTTACCTCATTCACTGTCGAGAGCTTGTCGTCGTCGCCGTTGAGGATATACTCGGCGTTTTCTCTCGCGGACTTGAACATCTCGGTCTTTGCCCTGAGCACGCCGTCGCGGTCGCCGAGGTTCTCGAGGTGACAGCAGCCGATTATCGTCAGCACACAGAAGGTCGGCTGAACCATCTCGGTAAGGCGCGTCATCTCGCCGAAGCCCGAAATGCCCATCTCGATAACCGCCGCCTGAGCGTCCTCGGGCATCGAGAGAAGCGTCAGCGGCACGCCGAGCTCGTTGTTGAGGTTGCCCTGGGTCTTGTGGGTTCTGAATTTCTGCGAGAGCACCGCGTAGAGCATTTCCTTAGTCGAGGTCTTGCCGACGCTGCCCGACACGCCGACGATCGGAATGTCGAACTTCTCGCGGTACGCCTTGCCGATCTTCTTAACCGCGTCAAGAGTTGACGGAACGAGGATATACGGCTTTACGGTGTTTTCGGGAGCCTTCTCGCAGATCGCGCAGATAGCTCCGCTCTCGTAGCATTTATTGATAAAATCGTGTCCGTCGACGCGTCCGCCCTTGATAGCGAGGAAGAGCGAGCCGTCCTTTATATTGCGGCTGTCGCGCTCGACAGAGGTGATGACAGCGGACTTCATCTCGTCGCTGCCTACGTATTTACCGCCGCACGCCGCGGCGATTTCACTTAGAGTAAAAGGCTTCATGTTTCCACCTTACTTCTCGTATTTTTTCATCGAGATCTCGATGATCTGCTCGCAGAGGTCGGCGTAGGAGATACCCTCGACCTTCGCCTCCTGGGGAAGCAGGCTCGTGGGAGTCATGCCGGGCAGGGTGTTCGCCTCAAGGCAGTAAGCCTTGCCGTCCTCGGTGAGAATGAAGTCGACTCTCGCGTAGCTCTCGAGGTGGAGCGCGTTGTAGGTTGCGACTGCCGCTTCTCTGAGCGCCTTGTCCTCGTCCTCTGTGATGTCCGCGGGACAAACGTCGCGCGCGGCGCCTGCCTGGTATTTTGTCTTGTAGTCGTAGAAGCCCTCGTTAGGGATAATTTCGATCGGAGGAAGAGCCTTGCCGCCGAGCAGACCGACGGAGAACTCTCTGCCCTTGATATATTCCTCGACGACGATCTCGTCCTCGCCGTAGCTGAATGCCTCGGCGACGGATTCCTTGTACTCGTCGGCGTTCTGAGCGATTGTGATGCCTACGCTCGAGCCGCCCGAGCAGGGCTTTACGACGCAGGGGAAGATGTTCCATGCCTTAGCGTCCTCGGCGGACTTGAAGATCTCGCCCTGAGGGGTGAGAATGTGCTTCTGGATAAGCACGCTCTTTGTGATGCCCTTGTTCATCGCGAGGGCGGAGCCGAGGTACGGCGAGCCTGTGTATTTAAGACCGAGCAGATCGAGAGTCGCCTGGATCTGACCGTTTTCACCTGCGCCGCCGTGGAGAGCGAGGAAGGTGATGTCGGCGTAGCTGCATATGTCGATGACATTCTCGCCGAGATAGCGGTCTGACTTGTCGCGTCTTTCCTCTCTGATTTCGTCGATATCGGAAATCGTATCGCCGACCTTGATAGCGTCGGTAAAGCTGTAATTTTGCTTGAACAGGGCGTAAACGTCGCAGATGTCGCGCTCATAACCCTTGAATACGTCGAGCAGCACTACCTCGTGACCCTTTTCCCTGAGAGCCGCCGCGACCAGAATGCCTGATGAAATGGATACGTCGCGTTCGGTGCTTGTGCCGCCTGCCAGAACGACTATTCTCATAATATATCCCCTCCGAAGGTTTATCTGTAAAGTTATTCAAACTTTATTATAATATTTTTCAGAATATAAATCAAGTGTCATTTTTGAGAGTGGAGAGTGAACACTCAACACTCTCTGTACTTAACCGGTTCGGTTTCGTAGACGTTATTTCCCTCGCTGTCAATAGCGACGATGCACGGGAAGTCCTCGACGGTGTAGCGTCTTACCGCCTCTGTGCCCAAGTCCTCGTAACAGAGGATCTCCTCTTTCTTAATGCTCTTCGCGATCAGCGCCGCCGCGCCGCCTATCGCGACGAGGTATACGCACTTGTTTCTGACTATCGCGTCGATAACGTCTTTATTTCTCGCGCCCTTGCCGATCATTCCCTTGAGCCCGAGGTCGAGCAGAGCGGGAGCGTATTTGTCCATGCGGTAGCTCGAGGTGGGACCCGCGGGGCCTACAGCGCAGCCGGGTTTTGCGGGAGCGGGGCCGACGTAGTAAATCAGCTCGCCCTTTATTTCTACGGGCAGCGGCTCGCCTTTTTCGATAAGCTCAAACAGCCGCTTGTGCGCGGCGTCGCGTCCTGTTAGGATAGTGCCCGTGAGCAGCACGCTGTCGCCTGCCTTGAGGTCGGCGATCGCCTCTTCGGTGATCGGAAGTGTGATTTTCTTTTCCATCGATCATACCCTCCTTATATCTCCACGCTAGCGTGGCGCGCGGCGTGACAGCAGATGTTCACAGCCACGGGCATGCCCGCGATATGTGTCGGCGAGGTTTCGATGTTGACCCCGAGCGCGGTCGTATTGCCGCCGAGTCCCGCGGGACCGAAGCCCATCTTGTTGATCTCGCTGAGCAGCTCGTTTTCGAGAGCGGCGTATCTCGGGTCGGGGTTTGAGGTGTCTATAGCGCGGAAGGTCGCCTTCTTCGCGAGCTGTGCCGCGCGCTCAAAGGTGCCGCCGATTCCGACACCAACCACTATCGGCGGACAGGGATTGGGGCCTGCCGCAAATACGGTGTCGAGGATAAACTTCTTTACGCCCTCAACGCCGTAGGACGGTGTGAGCATCTTTATCGCGGACATGTTCTCGCTGCCGAAGCCCTTGCCGCCCGCGGTGATATGTATCTTGTCGCCTTTGACGATTTTTGTGTGTATGATCGCGGGCGTGTTGTCCTTCGTGTTCACGCGGTCAAAAACAGGGTCGCTGACAACGCTCTTGCGAAGGTATCCGTCGCGGTACGCCTGACGCACGCCTTCTGTGACAGCCTCCTCAAAGTCGCCGTCGACGCAGACCTTGTCCTTGTCGCCGTACTCGATAAAGAGCACAGCCATGCCCGTGTCCTGACAGAGCGGTATCTCCTCCTCGGCGGCGATGCGGTCGTTCTCGATTATCTGAGAGAGCACGCTTTTGCCGACGGGTGATTTCTCGTTGTCGCGCGCCTTCTCAAGCGCGCAGAGAATATCCGCTCCGATAAAATAATTGCAGTCCATAAACAGCTTTTTCACAGCCGAGGTGATCTCCTCAGCGGAAACAGCGCGGAAGTCCATATTATCATTCCTTTCCGTATACATAGCCTATTCTATTATAAATTATTTTTGAAACTATTTCAATACTGATAAATTTATGATATAATACCATTGTATATACATATTTCTGTCACATTTATGTGTTATAAAGTTGGCAGAACCAAAAACCGCGTAAAGGAGAATAACAATATGCCGAAAATATTAGTTGTTGACGACGAGTACCGCATTCGTCAGATAATAAGAAAATACGCCGAGTTTGAGGGCTACGAGGTCGAGGAGGCGGTCGACGGTATGCAGGCGATCGAGGTCTGCCGCAAGAACCGCTACGACCTTATCATCATGGACGTAATGATGCCCGAGCTGGACGGCTTTTCCGCCTGCCGCGAGATCCGCAAGTTCTGTTCCTCGCCGATAATCATGCTTTCGGCGCGCGGTGAGGAGTACGACAAGATACACGGCTTTGAGCTCGGTTCGGACGACTACGTTGTAAAGCCCTTCTCGCCGAAGGAGCTGATGATGCGCGTCGCGGCGGTCATCAAGCGCTCGGGCGGCAAGGCTGAGGAGCAGAAGCGCGATATCTACACCTTCAACGGACTTGTCATCGACTTCTCGGCGCGCATAGTAACCGTCGACGGCAGCCGCGTCGATATGACCCCAAAGGAGTACGAGCTGCTCTTTTACATGGTTCGCAACAAGGGTCTTGCCCTCACGCGCGAGAGCCTTATCAGCGAGGTCTGGGGCTATGATTTCTTCGGAGACGAGCGCACCCTCGACACCCACATCAAGCTGCTCAGAAAGAGCCTCGGCGCTTACAGCAAGTGCATTGTAACTCTGAGAGGAGTTGGCTACCGCTTTGAAGAGGTTGTTTAAGCGTCAGGCGACGCTGCACTTCAAGCTGCTCGCGTACTTTCTGCTCTTCGGCGCGATAATCCTGGTGGTGCTCTGGGTGTTCCAGAGCTTTCTGCTCAAGCCCTACTACACCACCAAGAAGTCAAAGAGCGTTCAGCAGAGTGCCGAGCGGATAGTCAAGGCGATCGAGCAGAACAAGAATATCTGGACGACGATCGACAACGTCGCAAGCTACAATTCGCTGACTGTCAGCGTATACGGCACAGAGTCTGTGCTCGGATTTACCTCGCCGATCTACGAGATAAACTACGACAACCCCGTCGCAAAGCTCACGGTCGAAACGCATGAGATAAATTCCTACTACCGCCTCGCAAAGCAGAACGGCGGAACATACATGACGGTCGACTCAAACTCCGTCTCCGACATCGCGAGGCAGAAGCTCGATATGCTCCGCAACGCCTTCGCGGGCGCGTCGGGCGACAGCGCGGCTCCCGAGGTGCACTACAAGTCGAGCGCCGCGGGCAGCGTTGAAAACATGGTCTACGCCGCGATTGCCACAAAGCCCGACGGAGAGGAGATGTTCCTGCTCGTCACCTCGTCGATAACGCCGTTGAGCAACACCCTCGACATTATCCAGGGTCAGCTGCTCTGGGTTTCGGGAGCGTATATCATTCTTTCCGTCATATTCTCGCTCTTTGCGAGTATGCGCATAGCAAAGCCGATCTCAAAGACGAACAGCGCCGCCAAGGAGCTCGCCAAAAAGAACTACGAGGTCGACTTCAACGCGCGCGGCTACCTCGAGGTAGAGGAGCTCAACGACACCCTCAACTACGCGAAAACCGAGCTTGCCGCCACCGAAAAGCTCCAGCGCGAGCTTATCGCGAACATATCCCACGACCTTCGCACGCCGCTGACAATGATAACAGGCTACGGCGAGGTCATGCGCGACCTGCCGGGTGAGAACACGCCCGAGAATATCCAGATAATCATCGACGAGGCGAGCCGCCTGTCGACTCTCGTAAATGATTTGCTCGACCTCTCAAAGCTCCAGTCGGGCGCTTTGCAGGCTGAGAAAAAAGAGTTCTGTCTGACCGACAGCATACGCGAGATATTCAGCCGCTACTCAAAGCTCGTTGAGCAGGACGGCTACAACATCATCTTTGAGGCGAAGGAGAACGTCTATATCAACGCCGACGAACTGAGGATATCTCAGGTCGTTTACAACCTCGTCAACAACGCTGTAAACCACGTAGGCGAGGACAAGACCGTCATCGTCACCCAGAGCGTCAGCCGCGGCAAGGTGCTGATAGAAGTTACCGATCACGGCGAGGGCATTCCTGCCGACAAGCTCGAGTATATCTGGGAGCGCTACTACAAGGTCGACAAGGAGCACAGGCGCGGAGTTATCGGCTCCGGTCTGGGACTTTCTATCGTCAAGAGCATTCTCGATACCCACAACGCGCGCTACGGCGTCAGGTCTACCCCGGGCAAGGGCAGCACCTTCTGGTTTGAGATAGGCGTTGTCAGAACGGAGAAGAAATAATTTAAAATAATTCAGGACGGTTCGTTTGAGCCGTCCTGTTGCTTTATCTATTTGATTGAGTAAAACCGCTTCGCGTTTTCAGTGGTGATGTCCAGCACTTGCTGTGCCGTCATGTTCCTGAGCTGAGCGATTTTCTCAGCGGCAAAGACTATCATCGAGCTGTCGCAGCGCTTGCCGCGAAACGGTACGGGCGCCATATACGGCGCGTCTGTTTCGAGCAGCAGCCTGTCCAGCGGAATCTCGGACGCGACCTCAACGCTGTGCCGCGCGTTTTTGAAGGTGACAACTCCGCCGAGGCTGATGTACAGTCCCATGCGCACCGCTTCACGCATCAGCTCGACGCTGCCCGAAAAACAGTGAACGAGCGCGTTCGGGCGGTACTTGCGAAGCAGGTCAAACACGTCGCCGTGAGCCTCTCTGTCGTGAACGATGATAGGCATTTTTAGGTCGAGCGAAAGCCCGAGCTGTTCCTCAAATACGCGTTTTTGCTCCTCACGCGGAATGTCCCAGTGGTAGTCGAGTCCCGTCTCGCCGACAGCCACGACCTTCGGGTGCTTTGTCAGCTCCGTGATTCGGTCGAGGTAATCGTCGGGCAGGTTCTCAAGGTTCTCGGGGTGAACTCCGACCGCCGCGTACATGTAGTCATACTTCTCGGCGAGTGCAATAACGCGCTTTGCGTTATCAAGGTCTACGGAGTTGTTCACAACGCCGCAAACGCCCTTGTCGGGCAGATTGCCGAGCACGCTGTCCCTGTCCTCATCGAACCAGCCGTCGTCGTAGTGCGCGTGAGCGTCGAAGATATTACTCAGCATATTTTCGCGCCCGCGGGCATACCATCTATTGTGAGCACCTGGAGCTTCTCGTCCTTGCCCTCGCCCTCAACGGCTGATAGGATCATTCCGTGGCTCTCAACGCCGCAGAGCTTTACGGGCTTGAGGTTCGATACAAAGAGTATCTTCTTGCCGACCAGCTCCTCGGGCTGATAGAACATCGCGATTCCACTGACGATAGTGCGCTCGTCAGCTCCGTCGAAGATTGTGAACTTCAGAAGTTTCTTTGACTTCTTGACCTTCTCGCAGGCTCTTACCTCGCCGACGCGGATATCGCTCGCCGCGAAGTCGTCAATGCCAATCTGAGCGACGCCCGCAAGCTCCTCGCGGATCTTGGCCGCGCGCGGGTCCTCGTCGTTGTTCTTGATAATGCTGTTGAGCTCCTCGATTTCCTTCTCGACGTCGATTCTCGGGAAGAGCGCCTCGCCCTTCTTTACGGTGACGTTTTCGGGGAGAACATTGAACTTGTCTGCGTTGCCGTAGCTTGCGCACTTCTCGCATGCGCCGATCTGTTCGAGAGCCTTGGGCATGGTTGTGGGCATGAAGGCGGACAGCAGAGTCGCGACAATGCGGATAGTGTCGAGCAAATTGTAGAGAACGGTAGCGAGCCTTGCGCGGTTATTCTCGTCCTTTGCGAGAATCCACGGCGCTGTCTCGTCGATATACTTGTTGGCGCGCGAAACGACCTTGAAAATCTCGGCGAGAGCATTCTGCAGCTGAGTTTTTTCGATGAAGTCGTCAACCTTCGCGCGGAGAGAGGTTGCCTCGTTGATCAGATCCTCGTCAAACTCGCCTGCCTGACGCTCTGAGGGCAGAGTGCCGCCGAAGTACTTCTCGACCATCGCGACGGTGCGCGAAACGAGGTTGCCCAGACCGTTAGCGAGGTCGGAATTTATGCGGTTGATCATGATCTCGTTCGAGAACGAGCTGTCGGAGCCGAGAGCCATCTCGCGCATGATGTGGTAGCGGATAGCGTCTGCGCCGTAACGCTCGCCGAGAATGAACGGGTCAACGACGTTGCCGAGAGACTTGGACATCTTCTGACCGTTGAAGGTGATCCATCCGTGAACCGCGAGGTGCTTTGGCAGCGGAAGCTCGAGAGCCATCAGCATAGCAGGCCAGATGATCGCGTGGAAGCGCATGATGTCCTTTGCGACCATGTGAGTGTCGGCAGGCCAGTACTTGTCGTAGTCGTCGTACCTGTCGTTGAGATAGCCGAGGGCGGTGATATAGTTGGAGAGCGCGTCGATCCAGACATAGACGACGTGCTTGTCGTCAAAGGTTACGGGAATGCCCCACTTGAAGGTCGTGCGCGAAACGCAGAGGTCCTCAAGACCGGGACGGATAAAGTTGTTTACAAGCTCCGTCGCGCGGGTCTTGGGACGGAGATAGTCGGTTTCGGTGAGCAGTTTCTCAATGCGGTCGGCAAACGGCGACATCTTGAAGAAGTACGCCTCCTCCTTTGCCTCGGTGACCTCTCTGCCGCACTCGGGGCACTTGCCGTCAACGAGCTGGCTCTCAGTCCAGAAGCTCTCGCAGGGCGTGCAGTATTTGCCGCTGTACTCGCCCTTGTAGATATATCCCTTGTCGTAGAGTGTCTTGAAGATTTTCTGGACGCTCTCGATGTGGTAGTCGTCGGTGGTGCGGATATAGCGGTCGTAGCTGATATTCATAAAGCGCCAGAGACCCTTGAAGATCTCGGCGATCTCGTCAACGTATTCCTTGGGAGAGACGCCTTTCTCGGCGGCCTTCTGTTCGATTTTCAGGCCGTGCTCGTCGGTGCCTGTGAGAAACATCACGTCATAGCCCTGCATTCGTCTGTAGCGCGCGATAGAGTCGCAGGCGACGGTGGTGTAGCAGTGTCCGATATGCGGATTGCCTGACGGGTAGTAGATGGGCGTAGTGATGTAAAATGTCTCTTTTTTACACATGAGTAATTCCTCCTAAATGTTCAGCGAATGGGCTGTA
>ONDL01000010.1 GCA_900316555.1 uncultured Eubacteriales bacterium
GCTGAATGTTGTCGGATAAATAAAAAATCTAAAGGAAGCCTCTGCTTCCTTTATTTTTCTTTTAATTGATTGGAATAATTCTTTTTTAGAAACATAATCCCGATTATATGATATATAATTCTAAGGTGTAATATTATGCGATAAGATTCTTTACGCAGAAGGAGACAGGAA
This sequence comes from uncultured Eubacteriales bacterium, assembly GCA_900316555.1. Classification (GTDB taxonomy): domain Bacteria; phylum Bacillota; class Clostridia; order Oscillospirales; family Acutalibacteraceae; genus Ruminococcoides. The sequence continues at coordinate 172 of ONDL01000010.1, forward strand.
ATGCCAAAAAATATAACCATTCAAAAGATTTTAGGCGTACTCCTGCACAGAATTCGTTTTATCGTGATTGTTGCGTTGGCAGCGGGTTTACTGACATTCCTCTATACATATTTCTTTATCACCCCGCAGTACACCTCGTCAACCATGATATTTGTGCAGAACTACAACAAAAAAGAAGTTACGGACGATACTGCCGACAAGGCTGATACAGAATCCTCGAGAACCTCTGATTCAAACTCGAGCAACAACGAAGTCGCTCAGAAGATCTTTAACTCAGATATCAGCGGTTCCTCTACTCTGGCGAAAATCTGCGTCACCCTGTTCCAGAACTCCGACAAGATCACCACTCTGTACAACGGCTGCAGTGTCAGCTTTTCAACGGTGGAAGGAACCTTCTATATCAACGTAAACGTGACGGGAGATGATCCCGAGAAGTGTGCCAATGTAGCAAATCAGATTTCCGATATGTGCAATGAGGTTTTCCACGATAACTTCATGTACGGTCAGCTTGGTATAATCCGCACCGCCAAGGCTCCTTCATCGCCGATTTCGCCGAACAAGATGAGAAATACACTTATCGGTTTCGCGGTCGGACTTGTGGCTGCCTGCCTGATTTCGGTTCTGCTTGAGCTGATTGACACCACCATTAAGTCGGACGAGGATCTCTCGGAAATCTACAAGATTCCTGTATTCGCTGAGATTCCCGATTTTAACACGGGAGGTAAGTAAGCATGGCCCTGAAGATTAAACTGAAAAAACCGGATCAAAAAAAGACCGAAAAGAACTATAACTCCGCTGATGCTATTTCAGAGAAGAGCAAATTCGCGATAGTTGAGTCCTACAAAAGCGCCCGTTCCAATATTATGTTCTCTCTCTCCGCAGAGGATCAGAAGGTTTTCGCTGTAACAAGCTACGCAAAGGGCGAGGGTAAAAGTACCGTTTCGGCAAATCTCGCGATTTCCTTCTCAAAGATGGAGCGAAGGGTTTTGCTGATTGACTGCGACCTGCGCCGTCCGAACCTGCACAATATCTTTAAGGTAGAGAATACGGTAGGACTTTCGAACATAATTGGTAAAATGGCGGATTTTGAGGACGCCGTAAAGCACGATGTTCTTCCTAATCTCGATATTTTGCCCTCCGGCACGATTCCGCCCAACCCGTCCGAGCTGCTCTGTTCTCCCGGCTTTGAGAAGCTGGTTAAGGGTCTGATTGATGAGTACGATTACATTATCTTCGATACTCCGCCTATCGGTGTTGTCGCCGATGCCCTTCTGCTCAAGGACAGGGTCGCGGGCTATGTTGTCGTTCTCCGCGAACGCTCCACCACCCACGGCGATATCCAGAAGATGCTCGAGAGCATCAAGCTTGCCGACACAAAAATCCTCGGGTTCATCAAGGTCGGCTGCACCCAGAATAAGAAAAGCGCCGGCAGAGGTTACTATTACTATCAGTACTATTAACCGCACGAATGGTACAGCTTCCGAAAAACTGAATAATATTATAATAACAATTTCAACAGACTCACTAAGCAATCGCGAGGTGAGCCTGTTTTTTATTAATAAAACTGACGAATTTGCAGGATTTGTAAAAAAGACTTGCATTTTCAGTGCCGTTGTATTAGAATATATAAGGTTACAAAAAGAACATTTGCGTAAGGAGATATGGGAAATGGAATACTTTAAGTGCAGCTCCGAGGAGCTGGAAAAGGAATACGCCGCTCTTAAAAAGCGCTATAAGGACGAAAAAGGCAAGGGTCTTTCGCTCAATATGGCAAGAGGAAAGCCCGGCAAGGAGCAGCTTGACCTTTCGCTGAAAATGCTCGACGTGATGAACAGCAAGTCTGATTTCATCGGCGAGGATGGCATGGACTGCAGAAACTACGGTATCTTTCACGGTATCGACGAGTGCCGCAAGCTCTTCGGCGAGATTCTCGGCGTGCCCTCAAACAGCGTTATGGTCGGCGGCAACTCCAGCCTGAACATGATGTTCGACACGATTTCCTGCATGATGACAAAGCCGATTGTCGAGGGCTGCAAGCCCTGGTATGAGGTTCCCGACAGAAAGTTCCTCTGTCCGGTTCCCGGCTACGACAGACATTTCGGTATCACCCAGTACTATGGCTTTGAGATGATTCCCGTTCCCATGAACGAGAACGGCCCCGACATGGACATCGTTGAGCGTCTTGTTTCGAACGACGAGAGCATCAAGGGTATCTGGTGCGTGCCGAAATACTCAAACCCCAACGGCATTACCTACAGCGACGAGACCGTAAGACGTTTCGCATCCCTCAAGCCCGCGGCGAAGGATTTCCGCATTATGTGGGATAACGCCTACTGCATTCACGATATCACCGACACACCCGACAAGCTGCTCAATATTGTTGACGAGTGCAGAAAGACAGGCAACGTTGACCTGCCGGTTCTGTTCTGCTCGACGTCTAAAATCACCTTCCCGGGCGCGGGTGTCGCTGCAATGGCGGCTTCCTCGAACAACATGAAGGTGTTTGCGGCGCGTTACAACTACGAGATCATCAGCTATGATAAGCTCAACATGCTCCGTCACGTCAAGTTCTTCGGCGACTTTAACGGTGTTCTTAAGCATATGGAAAAGCATAAGGCTATCCTAAAGCCCAAGTTTGACATCGTGCTCAATACGCTTGACAAGGAGCTCAAGCCAACAGGCACCGCGAACTGGACCAACCCCAACGGCGGCTACTTCGTAAGCGTAGACGTCATGGAGGGCACCGCGAAGCGCGTTGTACACCTCTGCCGCGACGCGGGCGTAGTTCTCACCGGAGCGGGCGCGACATATCCGCTCGGCAACGACCCTCACGACAGCAATATCCGCATAGCGCCTACCTTCCCGCCCAACAACGAGCTGGAGCAGGCCATGGATATTTTCTGCACCTGCGCGAAGCTCGCGGCGTGCGAGAAGCTGCTCGGCAAAATCTGATAAGTTAGTTTTTATGACCCGGCAGGAGCGATTCTGCCGGGTTTTCCTTTTGGAGCCGATAGAAACGGACGTTATTCAGCGCGTTTTGTACAAATCGGCGGAGTATAAGGGCGGATAAATTTTATGTTACAATTTTTTCGGTCTGATTTTATGCAATACTGCTAAAGATAAAGTTTTTTTATCAAATATTTGCATTTCCATTGACAATTTGCCAAAAAAATCATATAATAGCTCTGTTACGTCTGTAAGTCTGCGCCCGTAACAGGGTTGTTTTTTTCTTACAGACAATTATATTACGGAGGTTCAAAAGGCATGAAAAGAGTTCCAAAGCCGGTGTTCTTCATTGTTGCTTTGCTGATACTTGCCTTTTCGTTTACTGCGATTTTCGGAGTATCCTATTACACAGGTGACAACAAAAACACAGTACTCAAGGGTATCGGCGACATTCGATGGGGAATCGACATCAGGGGCGGTGTTGAGGCGACATTTAAGCCTGCCAACAACTACGACGCTACCGATGAACAGCTGGAATCGGCAAAATCCATCATTGAGCTTCGTATGATTTCACAGGGCATCACAGACTACGAGCTGTACGCTGACAGAAACAGCGACAGAATCATCGTTCGTTTCCCCTGGAAGTCAGACGAAACAGAATTCAACGCGGTAAACGCGATTGAGGAGATCTCCTCGACCGCAAATCTTACCTTCCGTCCCGGTAAGTCCTACGAGTCAACTGACGTAGGCTCCGACGGAGAGTACATCTACAAGACTCCTACGGGAGATACCGCGACAGTTCTCATGGACGGCTCGGCCGTTGAGAAGGCAGAGGCGCAGTACTATCAGGACGACAGCGGTAAGGCGCAGTATGTTGTAAGCCTTACTCTCAACGAAGAGGGCGCCAAGACCTTCCAGGAAATCACCACTACCTACTTAAACCAGACTGTCTCCATCTGGATGGACGACATTATGCTTTCCGCTCCTACCGTTCAGGCGACAATCACTGACGGCAAGGCGCAGATTTCAGGCAGCTTCACCGCTAAGCAGGCAACAGAGCTCGCTCAGAAGATCAACGCGGGCGCGCTTCCCTTCCAGCTGGAAACCGCCAACTACGGCAACATTTCCGCTACCCTCGGTGAAAACGCCCTCACGGCAATGGCATACGCGGCGGTTGTCGCCTTTATCCTCATTGCTCTGATCATGATTATTTTCTACCGTCTCCCCGGTTTTGTAGCGATCATCGCTCTTATCGGTCAGATGGGTCTTACCGTTGCGGCGGTTTCGGGTTATTTCCCCGCATTCCCGTCCTTTACAATGACTCTGCCCGGTATTGCGGGTATGATCCTCTCCATCGGTATGGGCGTTGACTGTAACGTTATTACCGCGGAGCGTATCAAGGAAGAGCTGCGCGGCGGCAGAACGCTCGACGGCGCTCTCGACAAGGGCTCAAAGAACTCACTCTCAGCAATTGTCGACGGTAACATGACCGTTGTAATCGTATCTATCATTCTTATGCTGGTATTCGGACCGTCCAACATTCTTTCCTTCATCTTCGGCGAGTCCACTACAGGTACCATCTACGCGTTCGGTTATACACTGCTCGTCGGTGTAATTTCCAACTTCATCATGGGTATCTTCTTCTCAAGACTGATGCTCAGAAGCATTGCAGGTATCAAGCCTCTGCGCAAAAATTGGTTGTTTGGAGGTGCGAAAGATGAAAAATGATGTTCAGACCAAGACTGACGTTCAGATGACCGAACAGGAGGTCAGCGAGAAGTTCAACCGCGGCAGAAAGGTTATCGACTTTGTCGGTAGCAAGAAGGTTTTCTTCGGTGTTTCGCTCGGAATTATGCTGATTGGTATCATCTGCAACTTCATTTTCGGCACCACCCTCGACATTCAGTTCTCGGGCGGCGCGACCCTTACCTTCAGCTACACCTCTGACGAGGAGCACCCCATCGACCAGAACGCCCTTTATGATTTTATCCAGGAAAAGACAACCGATAAGATCACAACCTCGTTCTCTGAGGATCTGATGGGCAACACAGGCAAGAACGTATCCGTACAGTTCTCGGGCAACGACTCCATCGAGACCGATATTCAGAAGAACCTCGAGAAGGATCTTCAGGCTCAGTATCCCGACAATAACTTCATCACACTTGAGGCGAACTCGGTTGACGCTTCCATGGGCTTCAGCTTCCTGCTCAAGTGTCTTGCGGCGGTAGCTCTCGCGAGCATTCTGATGGTTCTCTATGTAACCATCCGCTTCAAGAAAATCGGCGGTCTTTCCGCAGGCGTCATGGCTCTGGTAGCTCTGTTCCACGACGTAGCGATGATTTACTTCCTCTACGTTATCTTCCAGATGCCTATCGACTCAAACTTCATCGCGGTTGTACTCATGATTCTCGGTTACTCACTGAACGATACCATCGTTATTTACGACCGTGTCCGTGAGGAGAGAAAACTCATGGGCAGAAGAACAGACGTCGGCACCGTATTCAACGTTTCCGCGACAAAGACGCTCAAGCGTACAATCATGACCTCTGTCACCACCCTGACAGCGATTATGACCGTTTACGTACTCGCGACGATCTTCAATATCTCCTCGGTTAAGGGCTTCGCTCTTCCGATGATGATCGGTGTAGTTTCAGGCTGTTATTCCTCAATCTGCATCGCAGGTCCTCTCTGGGTTATGTGGCAGAACCACAAGGCAAAGAAGAAGGCCGCAAAATAATAATATTAAAAAACGGAGAGGCTTGTTTTCAAGTCTCTCCTTTTTGTTTACAGGATATTTTCGGCGTACGGGTACTCGCTGTCCTTTATGGACGCGAGCGCCTTTTTTGTTTTCTCGCTTTCCGAGAAGTACATATCGGGGTTGCCGCTTTCAATGTGCGATTTCATCTGAGCGATGCCAAGTCCTATGCCGTCCACATAGTCGTGAATCAGCAAAGCGTCGATTCCGTGAGCGCTGTCCGTCCACTCGTCGTTCAATCGAGTGCATTCCGTGAGAGCGTTCTCGAAATCGTCGCGCAGCATATAGCCGTCTATTCTGTCAATCGTATCGGTGTAGCTGTCCACGCTGCTGCTGATGTAAGCTGTTTCGATTACAGCGCCTATTGCGCAGGCTGCGAGAAGGGCTAGGGAGATTATTATACGCTTCATGAAACCTCCTTTGCGATCAGGTTGTATTTGCCGTTTCCGTCGAGGGTGAGGATAAAGACCTCGCTCAGCTTTGCATTATTCTCTTGCAGAATATTATCGACCTGCATACGGCTGCCGCTGCACAGCTTCAAGCCGTCGTCGAGCAGCTCTCCGTCGCAGACCACCACAGCCTCCAGCTTTTTGTCGTCAATTGTAACACCCAGATCCTGAGCGGTCGGCACACGGTTCTGAGGCTTCTCGAGAACGCTGATTGAGCCGTTCGTTTCCACAATGCAGTACTGCACCTCGTCGATTGAAAATATATCCTGCTGCCTGAGCTGTGCGAATAAGTCCTCGGCGCTCATTCTCAGACGCTTGAGCTGCTTTTGCAGGAGCTTTCCGTCCTCGATTACCACGACAGGGTTGCCGCAGATCAGGCGGCGGAACAGGCGGCTCTTCATCATCAGCGCGCTCGCAGCGATTTCGAGCGACACCAGAACAAGCACGGGGATAACGCCGCTGAGCAAGGGCTGCGAGGTGTTCTGCATCGGGAGAGAGGCAATATCCGATACCACCAGAGTCACCACAAGCTCGCTCGGCTGCATATCGCTGATTTGCCGCTTTCCCATCAGGCGGATCGCGAGAATAATAAATACGTAAAGGATCACCGTTCGTAGAATTGAAATAATCATTATATCACCAAGCCTATTATCTGCAAAATTGCTCTGTATATTCGCGGGGTTTTTGCTTAGGTTAATAATGGTGATTGTATGAATTATTCTATAAACGAAATAAAGCTCAGTCTGCAAAGTCAGTTTGACAATTCCGCTGACCTTAGTGTGCGCGTTTTTACACTGAAATCCGCTCTGAAGATTCAGGCGGCGGTGATAACCATGGAAGGACTCGTCGATAAGGAACAGCTCTCCCAGAGCGTTCTCAATCCGCTTTTGACCTTTGATTACGGCGCACGCGACTCTGCCGCCGTTTCTGTCATTGCGTATTCCTCGGTGATGGCATCGTCCGATGTGATCAAGCTCAGCTCGGCTGATGAGATCGTGACCTACATCACCTCGGGCTTCGCTGTGCTGATGATTGACGGGGCAGAGGAGCTATACGCCGTCGGCGTTCAGGGCTACAGCTTCCGCGGAGTCAGCGAGCCTGAGAGCGAAGTTGTACAGCGCGGCTCACGCGAGGGCTTTACCGAGCCGCTGCGCGTCAATATGTCGATGATTCGTCGGCGAATGAAAACGCCCGACCTCAAGTTTGAGCAGATGACCGTCGGTACTGACAGCAAAACACAGCTGATGATTTGTTATCTGCAATCTCAGGTTTCGCTCGACTTGCTCAACAAGCTGAAAAACCGCCTTTCCGGCTGCAATCTCGAAACCGTTCTCGCCTCGGGATACCTTTCTGACTATCTCGAGGACAACGGCTCGGGCAGTCTTTTTTCGGGAGTCGGTATATCCGAAAGACCCGATACGGTCTGCGGCAAGCTGACCGAGGGCAGGATCGCGATTATAGTCGACGGCACTCCTGCCGTGATGATCGTTCCGCACCTCTTTGTCGAGGAGTTCCAGAGCGTCGACGACTACTCAAACCGCACCTACTATGCCGCCTTTATCCGCCTGATGAAGTACCTCTCGTTCTTCGTCTCGGTATTTCTTCCCGGACTGTACGTCGCGCTCGCGCAGTTTCACCCCGAGTATTTCCCGACGTGGCTGCTGATCAATACCTCCGAATCCCTCGCTCAGACTCCGTTTCCCGTGACCGCCGAGGTGCTCGCGATAACGGTGGTGTACGAGATAATGAAGGAAGCCGGTCTGCGGATACCGAAATCCCTCGGTCACGCGGTCAGCATAGTCGGCGCGCTCGTAATCGGTGACAGCGCGGTCAACGCGGGTATAATCAGCGCGTCGACGCTGATGGTTGTCGCCACCGCCGCGATATGCGGCTATGTGACGTCGCCTCTCTATCCGCCGATAATGATGCTTCGCATGCTGTTTATCGTCGTCGGCGGCTTCACGGGACTGTGGGGAATAACTCTCGCGACGGCGGTTGTGCTCATCGGAATGTGTGCCAAGACCTCCCTCGGTGTGCCGTACCTGTCCTCACTGTCGCCGTTTTCGCTGAGAAGAATGCGGGATGTATTTATCCGCGCAGGCTGGCGGCAGCTCTCGAAGCACACGATCCGTGTCCAGAAGTTCCCCGAGACGGAGGTGCAAGATGCAAACAGAGGTTAAGTTTTCGTCCAAGCGTTTTCTGCTCGCTTTACTCCTGTGCGCGTGCTCGGTAATTCTTTTGCAGAATAATGATTTGTCGCCGAACGCTTCGTTCACCTTCAACGCAATCTGCATCGCGGCAGGACTTGCGGTCTGTTTTTTGTTTTTCCTTCCTTCGCTCATACTCAAAAAGCAAACCGATTCCGACGTGCTCACGCTCGCGCGGAGGTTCACGCCAAAGCTGAGGATTCCTATAGCGATTTTTTACGCGCTGTATTTTGTCTATGCCGCGCTGTATTTCCTGCTGCCGTATATCGATATGTTCCACACGAAGTATTTTCCCGAGGTCACGCCGTGCCTGATAACGTTTATCATGCTTCTAGGCTGCGCTTACGCCGCATGCAAGGGCGTGAACGTGATCTCGCGGTTCGGCATATTTCTCTTTCTGTTTGCGCTGCTGACAAATATCCTGATGTTCGGCGGCAGCCTGTCCGAGCTTGATTTCAGCCACTACAGCTTTGAATTGAACGGCGAATTCAACGCGTTCATGCAGAATACGCTTTACTTTGTCACGCCGTCATTTATAGCTGTGATCTTCGCCTGCTGCTCGGGTGTGACTCGGAATTTCCGTTTCCGCCAGCCTGTGTTTACCCTGATTTTCACGGGATTAAAGTACGCGGCGGTCATTTTCTTCGTCTGGTTCGCTCTGGGAGACTACGTCGGCAGACAGACCTATCCTGCCTTTGTGCTTTCGCGCGTTGCGCACTTCGGGCCGTTCGCCGGAATCGAGAGCTTTTATCTCGCTCTCTCGACAATGTCGGTGTTTATGATAGTGTCGCTGTTTTTATGCTGTATCTCGCGCGGCACGTGCAGTGACGGCAACCGGAAATGCGTGCTGATTTTCACTCTTATCATCTTCGCTCTCTATGTCACTGCGACATATATTAATTCTGTAAAAGAAATATTAGTCAATCCGATACCGCTGCTTCTGCTGACCTTTGTTGCGGCGGTAATGCTGCCTGCGGCGTATATTTTTGTTGGGAGGAAGTCAAATGCGAAGGGGAATTAGCATATTATTAACTGTCGCTGCCGCCGTCATGCTTTCTGGCTGCAACAATTCTCGTCAGATCGAAACCGCGTCGATTATCAAGAATGTCAGCGTCGACCGCCGCGGCGGACAGGTGGTTTACACCTTCTACCGACTGTCGAGCAGCGAAAAGCCGTGGGGTATAGACGTGCCGGCGGACTCGTTTGAACAGGCGTGTGCGCTCGCGAGAGAGCAGTATATCCCGAACCTGTCGCTTGCGAAGCTCGAGCTGCTGATGCTCAGCGAGGACGTGTACAGACAGGTAATGCAGGACGACGTGGATTATATCTCGACACAAGCGTCATTCTCGCCGATTGCCTATGTCACACTCTGCGACGACGGCGCGATTGAGAGGATAAAGGAGACAAACAGGACGCAGAGTCTTATAGAGGAGCAGTTAATTCTCTTAAAGAAAAATAACCCTTCAGTGAATATAAATTACCTCTCGATTTTCAACAATTTTGCCCGAAGGGGAGAGGACAGCTTCACGGTGCCGTTTATTAGTTCTGAAAAAGAATTAAAAGTCAGCGAATTTGAGATTGACCGTGAGAAAATGAAAAAAACTGCGAAATAATTGTAAAAAATTTCATGAAAGGACTTTATCTCAGCCGCGTTTTGTTGTATAATATAACTTAATTGTATAGTGACTATTTATACCCATTTTTCGAAAGGCGGCGGCAGTATGTCTGAATTTTCAGTACCCTTATCCGAGCTTGTTGAGCGGCTCGGTCTTGACAAGGTTTATATCGCGGACAACTATGAGCAAACCAAGATTTCAACAGTCGAAATCAACCGTCCGGGCTTGGAGCTGACGGGTTATTTTGAGTTTTTTGACAACAAGAGGATCCAGGTGCTCGGCAATACGGAGTTTGCCTATCTCGGACGCTTTGGCTCCGAGGCTCAGAAAATGGTAATTGAATCCATTTTCAGTTTCGGCCCGCCCGCGGTAATTATTTGCCGCCATATCGAACCGACAAACGTAATTCTCGAGAGCGCGAAGCTCCACAAGGTGTCGATTTTCGCCACAGATGAAAATACTTCCGATCTGACGGCCCGCCTTGTACAGTACCTGAACCGCGAGCTCGCCCCTAGAATCACCCGTCACGGCGTGCTCGTTGAGGTATACGGCGAAGGCTGCCTGCTGATCGGCGACAGCGGCGTAGGTAAGAGCGAAACAGCGATCGAGCTGATAAAGCGCGGCCACCGTCTTGTCGCGGACGACGCGGTCGAGATCCTGCGCACAAATGTAAATACGCTTATCGGTCAGTCGCCCCAGAATATCCGCCATTTCATCGAGCTGCGCGGCATAGGTATCATCAACGCGCGTCAGCTCTTCGGCATGGGCGCTATCAAGACCCAGGAAAAAATCGACATGGTCGTCAGTCTTGAACTGTGGGACAATTCCAAGGTATACGATCGCATGGGACTTGACAACGAGGTCATGCGTATTCTCGGAGTAGAGGTGCCGGCGCTCACAATTCCCGTAAAGCCCGGCCGAAACTTGGCGGTTATCATCGAGGTTGCCGCCATGAACAACAGGCAGAAGAAGATGGGCTACAACGCCGCGCAGGACTTGCTCGTCAATCTCGGCATGGATCTCTCGGCAATGCCCGCGCCCGGAAAAACCGTAGTCGACACATGGGAATAAGTTTTAAGGAGTAATATGAACAGATCTGATATTATATATGACCTTGCGATGCTCCTCGGCTGTGAGGCGCGCAAGAACGAACCTCTCAACAGGCACACAACCTTCAAAATCGGCGGCAACGCCGACGTTTACATAAAGGTCGGCACGCTCAGCAAGCTCAGCGCGATCCTCAAGGAATGCCGCGAGTCCGACGTCGATTACCTGATCCTCGGCAATGGCAGCAACGTCCTCGCCTCGGACGAGGGTTTCAGCGGAGTTGTGATCCGCCTTGACGGCGACTTCCGCAGGATCTCGCTAGTTGACGACAACACGATCTACTGCGGCGCAGGTGCGAGCCTCGCTTCATTGTGCAAGTTCGCCCTGAAATGCGGACTTACGGGACTGGAGTTCGGCTGGGGTATTCCCGGTTCGGTCGGCGGCGCGGTGTTCATGAACGCGGGCGCATACGGCGGCGAGATGAAGGATGTTATTTTCAGCGTTTCACACATCGACCCGAGCGGCGGCATAGGCAGGATCGAGCGCGATGACCTCGAGCTCGGCTACCGCACCAGTATTTACCGCAGAAACAACTGCATAATAACGGGCGTTACCCTCAAGATGCAGAAAGGCGAGCCCGACGAGATCCGCGCGAAGATGGACGACTTCCTCGGCAGAAGAAGCGACAAGCAGCCTCTCGAGTACCCGAGCGCAGGAAGTGTTTTCAAGCGTCCCGAGGGAGCTTTTGCAGGCGCGCTGATTGAACAGTGCGGACTCAAGGGCAAAAGACACGGCGGCGCACAGGTAAGCGAGAAGCACGCGGGATTTATCATCAACGCCGGCAACGCGACCGCACACGACGTAAAGTCACTTATCCGTGAGGTTCAGACCGAGGTAGCCGACAAAACAGGCTATACTCTCGAATGTGAGTTAATTATTTTATAAAGGGATCCGTATGGAATTTGTAATTATTTCGGGTATGTCGGGCGCGGGAAAGACCTCCGCTCTCCACGTCCTCGAGGACATTGGTTACTATTGCGTCGACAATATACCGTCGTCGCTGCTCCAGACTTTATACAATCTATGCCGTAGCTCCTCTGACGAGGGCATGAAGCGCGTCGCGGTTGTTGTTGACGTGCGCGGCAATGAAAACTACAAGCAGATGGCAGCCGAAATCGAGGAATTCAAGAACGAGAACGCAGGCGCGAAGCTACTGTTTCTTGACGCGAAAAGCGACGTGCTAATTCTCCGCTACAAGGAAACGCGCAGAAAGCATCCGCTCGCTGACAAAATCAGCGAAGGCTCTGTTTCCGAGGCGGTCGAGCGCGAGGTAACTCTGCTCTCATCTGTTAAGAAGCTTGCCGACTTCATGGTGGACACCACAAAGATGTCCAACAAGCAGCTGCGCGAGCGCGTTATGTCGATGTTCATGGAGGACACCTCTCAGGGCATCACACTGACCTTCATGTCCTTCGGCTTCAAGTACGGAATCCCGCTCGAGGCTGACACGATTTTTGACGTGCGCTGTCTGCCGAATCCCTTTTACATTCCCGAGCTTAAACCGCTCACGGGAATGAACAAGGAGGTCTTTGATTACGTGACCGGGAGCGAGGACACTCTGGGCTTTGTCAATCACAGCCTTGGACTGCTCGACTACGCAGTGCCGCTCTATCTCAAGGAGGGCAAGAGCGAGCTGGTTGTCGGAATCGGCTGTACCGGCGGAAAGCACCGCAGCGTCACCGTTGCGCGCATTTTTGAGACCCACTTCCGCGAGCTGGGCTACCGCTGCGTAATCCAGCACCGCGATATCGATAAATAAGGTGCGATATGTCATTCTCATCAGAAGTAAAAAAGGAGCTTTGCCGCACCGAGAGCTTTGACCGCGACGTATTGCGCGCGGAGCTTTACGGAATGCTGCTCTTCGGCAAAGTCTTTCGCGACAACCAGATAGTATTTACGACAGAGAGCTCTCACGCCGCGCGTCGGATAACAATGCTGCTCGAAAACCTCTTTATGCCTATCATCGAGAAGCAGACGGCGCTCCGCCCGAAGTCAGACGAAATGAAGCTCTACCGCATATCGCTGATTGACAGCGGCGAGTGCAGGCGAGTGTTCGAGTCCTTCGGCCACAGCGCAGGAGAGGTCACTCTAAGAGTTAACCGCGCGAACGTCTCGAGCGACGAACAGTCGGCGGCGTTCGTCAGGGGAGTATTTCTCAGCTGCGGTTCGGCGTCAGACCCGATGAAGAGCTACCACGCGGAGTTCTGTGTGCCGCACAAGAACCTCGCCTCCGATCTCAGCAACATTCTCCGTGAGGTCACAGAGTGCCGTTTCACGCCGAAAACGGTTATCCGAGGCGGCAACTACGTCGTCTATTTCAAGGGCAGCGAGCAGATCTGCGATTTGCTCACCTATATCGGAGCGCCTGTTCAGGCGATGGAAATCATGGGCACCAAGGCTGTCAAGCAGGTGCGCAACAACATCAACCGCTCGGTCAACGGAGAGGTTGCCAATATCAGAAAAGTCGCTTCGGCTGCCACAAAGCAGCTTGAAGCTATCAATAAAATCAAACGGACGAGGGGTCTTGAGAGTCTGCCCGATGACCTCAGAGAGATCGCTTATCTCAGGCTCGAGAACCCCGAAATGTCGCTGCGTGACCTCGGCGCGAATTTGTCAACACCGATAAGCCGCAGCGGAGCTAATCACAGAATACAGCGTCTGATGGAATACGCGGGCGGGCAGGAGGACAACCATGGATAAAAAAATGACTTTTGAAGAGGCTAACCGTGCGCTTGAAGAAACTGTAAGTAAGCTTGAGAACGAATCCTCTTCGCTCGACGAGAGTATGGCTCTGTACGCCGAGGCGTGCGAGCTGCTCGCGTTCTGCGTCAATGCGCTCGACAACTACAAGGGACAGATCATGGATATCCATAAGAGAGTTATTGAGGGAAAGGAAGAGGAAAAATGAAAACCGATTACGCCAAACTGACAGAGCAGGCGCTGCTCGATTGTCTGCCCGACCTGAAATGCCGTGAACGGGTGCTGATCGAATCGATGAAATACAGCCTCGAGGCAGGCGGCAAGCGCGTACGTCCGCAGCTTGTGTTTGAGTTTTCGCGACTCTGCGGAGGCAGCGACGACGCGGCGGCACCGTTTGCCTGCGCGGTCGAAATGATCCACACCTACTCGCTCATTCACGACGATTTGCCCTGCATGGACGACGACGATCTCCGCCGCGGCAAGCCCTCGAATCATAAGGTGTACGGTGAGGACATCGCGCTTCTGGCAGGCGACGCTCTTCTGACTCTCGCCTTCGAAACCCTCTCGAGCGACAGAGCGGCTATATTGTCGGGCGACAGAGCGTGCCGTCTTGCCGCCAAAACCCTTGCCGCCTACGCAGGCGCAAACGGTATGGTTGGCGGACAGGTCATCGACCTCAAGAGCGAGAACACGAACGCTCCGCTAGAGGTTCTGCGCGAGATGGACTACAAAAAGACCGCCTGTCTTATCAAGGCGGCGTGCGAGCTCGGATGCATCGCTGCAAACGCCGACGACGAACAGCGCAAGGCGGCTTCTCTCTACGGAGAATGCATCGGGATCGCCTTCCAGATTCAGGACGACATTCTCGACCGGACCTCCACAGACGCGGAACTAGGCAAGCCCGTCGGCAGCGATGTGGAAAACAGCAAATCAACCTATGTTTCGCTGCTCGGTATCGAGCGCTGCAGAGAGCTGGTGGACGAGCTTACTCAACAGGCTCTTGAGGCTCTCGGGGCGTTCAGAGCGGATACCACAGAGCTGAAAAATTTCGCGCTTGATCTCGCCAAGAGGACGAATTAATTCCTCAAAAGAATTATAAGGGAACGAGAAAAATGGGAGAGTATAAAATCCTGCCGGCGATACATTCCCCGAAGGACGTAAAGCGGCTTTCCGAGGAAGAGATTCCTCAGCTTTGCGCGGAAATCAGGGAAAAGCTCGTCGAGGTTGTATCTGTCAACGGAGGCCACCTGTCGCCGAATCTCGGCGTGGTTGAGCTGACTGTTGCGCTGCACCGCAGCTTCCGCTTCCCGAAGGACAGCATTGTCTGGGACGTCGGCCACCAGAGCTACACCCACAAGCTGCTCACGGGCAGATACGATAAATTTGACACATTACGGCTCAAGGACGGAATTTCGGGCTTCCCGAAAACCGAGGAGAGCATTTACGATGATTTTAATACAGGTCACAGCAGCACCTCTATCTCGGCGGCGTTCGGAATCGCCAATGCAAAGCTGCTCAGTGGCGACAACAGTCACACTATCGCTGTGATAGGCGACGGCTCGTTCACGGGCGGTCTTGCCTTTGAGGCGGTCAACAACGCCGGCCGCTTCAACAAGAATTTCATAGTGATTCTCAACGATAACAAAATGTCGATATCAAAGAACGTCGGAGCGTTTCCGCGTTATCTGACGACGGTGCGAATACAGCCGTGGTATATCCGCGTCAAGCGCGGAACCGAGAAGGTTCTCTCCAAGATACCGCTTGTCGGCAGGCTTGTGCGCGGTGTTCTGCGCCGCAGTAAATCGAGAATCAAGAATATGGTGTACAAAAATACGCTGTTTGATGATTTCGGATTTACCTATCTCGGCCCGATTGACGGACACAGCGTAGAGGAACTCGAAAACGCGTTCAGCGTCGCGAAAAAGGAAAACAAGGCTGTTCTGATCCACGTTGTCACCAAGAAGGGCAAGGGCTATCAGCCTGCCGAGAAGAGCCCGGGTGAGTTCCACGGCATCGGCAAGTTTGATATCGACTCGGGCGAGCCGCTATCCAGCCACAAGGGATTTTCGGCTGTTTTCGGCAAGACGCTCTGCGAGTTCGCCGAGGACGATTCAAAAATCTGCGCCATCACCGCTGCTATGACAGGTGGCACGGGGCTTACGGAATTCTCAAAGCAGTACAGGAACCGTTTCTTCGACGTAGGTATCGCCGAGGAGCACGCCGTCACCTTTGGCTGCGGCCTCGCCTCAAAGGGAATGCGGCCTGTTTTCGCGGTTTATTCTACCTTCCTGCAGCGCGCCTACGACCAGCTTATCCACGATGCGGCGCTCGGCAACAACCACCTCGTTCTCGCGGTTGACCGCGCGGGAATTGTCGGCAGCGACGGCGAGACTCATCAGGGCGTATTCGACGTTTCAATGCTCAATTCAATTCCGCAAACGACGATTTACTCTCCGACCTATTTCGATGGCTTAAAATCCGCGCTGAAATCAGCGATATATGTTGACGACGGACTTGTTTCCGTTCGCTATCCGCGCGGCGGCGAGCTTTACAGACCCGATGATTTTACGCACGAGAGCGTGGATTTTGACATTTACGGCAGCGAGGACTGCGATATGCTGATCGTCACCTACGGCAGACTTTTCTCCTACGCGCTGCGCGCAAAAGAGCGGCTTGCCAATGAGGGTATCGAGGTATGCATTCTAAAGCTGTGCCGCATAAAGCCCATAAACCGAAAGGCGATCGATTTTGCCGCGGGCTTCGGAAAGGTGTGGTTCTTCGAGGAGGGTATCCTCAACGGCGGCATCGCCCGTACCTTCTCGGATATGCTCAATCTGTGCGGCTTTGAAGGCAGCTACCATATTCGCGCTATCCGCGACGGCTTTGTAAAGCAGATGTCCGTCGACGAGGCGCTCCACATGCTCAGGCTTGATTCCGACGGCATGGTGGAAAACATCAAAAAAAGGAATTCTGTTCATGAAAAAAAGACTGGATATACTGGTATATGAAAAGGGCTTTGCCGAGAGCCGCGAGAAGGCAAAGGCGATAATCATGGCGGGCTTGGTCTACGCCGATAATCAGAAGGCGGACAAGTGCGGCACCTCTTATGACGAGAATGTCAGCCTAGAGGTGCGCGGCAGCGTACTTTCCTACGTAAGCAGGGGCGGTCTTAAACTCGAAAAGGCTATCAAAAACTTTGATCTCGACCTCAACGGAAAAATTGCAATGGACATAGGAGCCTCAACGGGCGGTTTTACCGACTGCATGCTCCAGAACGGCGCAAAGAAGGTATACTCGATCGACGTGGGTTACGGACAGCTCGCGTGGAAGCTACGCACCGACGAGCGCGTAGTAAATCTCGAGCGCACCAATATGCGCAAGGTCACCCGCGAGCAGGTGCCCGACGATATCAATTTCTTTTCCGTCGACGTGTCGTTCATTTCGCTCAGACTGATATTGCCCGTTGCGAGGGAGCTTCTCAGCGAAAATGCCGAGGCTGTGTGCCTGATAAAGCCGCAGTTTGAGGCGGGACGGGAAAAGGTCGGCAAGAAGGGCGTCGTCCGCGACCCTCAGGTACATATCGAGGTAGTCCGCGGTATTTATGACTTTGTCCTGCAAAACGGCTTTGACGTGCTCAATCTCGACTACTCGCCGATCAAAGGCCCCGAGGGAAACATCGAGTACCTCATTCATCTCAGAAAATCCGACGAACCGAAATCATACACAGAGGTCACTCCCGAGCAGCTTGTCGCAAGCTCTCACGCGGAGCTTGACAAATAGGAGCGACAATGAAAGCGGCTATTATTGTAAATCTCAGCAAGGAAAAGGCGATTTCCTGCGCCGAAAGGATAGTTGCGCTGATGCGTGAGCACGGCGCGTCCGTGGCGATGCCGATCGAGTGCAAGGGTCATTTCCGCTCGAGCAGCATTACATATTATTTTAGCTTAAGACAGCTTCTTGCTCACAGCGACGCGGCGATCACCGTCGGCGGTGACGGAACGATTATCCACGCGGCAAAGTACGCTGCTCAGACCGACACTCCGCTCATAGGCGTTAACGTCGGCAGGCTCGGCTTCGCGGCTGACGTTGAGACCGAGGAAATTGACAGTCTCGCGCGGCTTATCACGGGCGACTACAGTGTTGAGAACAGGCTTTTGCTAGATATTGAGGTCATCAAAGACGGAGTGTCACGGCATTATCTCGCCGTAAATGACGCTGTTGTGGCGCACGGACAGCTCTCAAAAATCATCGACCTCACTCTTTCGCTCGACGGCGAAGTGATTTCCAAGTACCGCGCCGACGGACTGCTTTTTTCAACACCCACAGGCTCCACGGCATATTCGCTTTCCGCGGGCGGCCCGATACTTTCGCCGCAGATGCGCTGTATTCTAATGACTCCCGTATGTCCGCACTCGCTGTTCTCACGTTCTGTGGTGTTTGAGGAGGACTCGCAGCTCACGGTAACGGTCAAGATCCCGCTAGACTGTTCCTGCGTTCTCACGGTGGACGGCGAGGAAAATATCGACATTCAGGAGAACGATTCCGTAATTATCCGCCGTTCGGAGCAGACCTTACGGCTTATGTCACTAAAAAAACGCAATTTCTATAAAAAACTCAACGAAAAACTCAAGGAGAGAGAGATAAAATGAAAAGCGGAAGACACGAAAAAATTCTTGAAATAATCGCGTCATCATCTATAGAAACCCAAGATGAACTGCTTGCTCGTCTCAGTCAGGCGGGCTACAAGGTAACTCAGGCGACGATTTCGAGGGACATCAAGGATTTGCGCCTTGTGAAAACCCTCGGAAGCGACGGCAAATACCGTTACAGCGCTTCTCACAGCAATTCGGCAGATATCCGCTCAAACTTCCTGCAGCTGTTCTCCACCTCTGTGCTGACTATCGACAGTGCGCAGAATATCGTGGTTGTCAAGACTCTCAGCGGCATGGCAAACGCCGTTTGTGCCGCTCTCGATTCCATAGGGAACAGCAATATTGTCGGAACCCTCGCGGGCGACGATACGATTTTTATTGCGTGCCGCAGCGACGAGAGCGCCGCAGAGCTGCTGGACTATCTTAAACAGCAGAAAAAATAAACCAACAGAGATGATAACATGCTACAGACATTGTACATTGAGAATATCGCGGTTATTGAGAAGAGCGCGATCGATTTCAGCAGCGGTCTGAACGTCCTCACAGGCGAAACCGGCGCTGGCAAAAGTATTATCATCGACGCGATCAACGCCATCATGGGACAGCGCACCTCGCGCGATATTATCCGCACAGGCGCGTCCTCGGCGTTTGTCAGCGCTCAGTTCGATAACGTGAACGCTGCCGTCCGTCGGAAGCTTGAGGAATTCGGCTTTGAATCAGATGAAGACGAGTTGCTTTTGCAGCGCACCCTCAGCGCGTCGGGCAAAAGCACCTGCAAAATCAACGGCAGACCCGCGACCGCCGCAATGCTCAGAGAAATCGCGGCTGGCTTGATAAATATACACGGTCAGCACGAGAGCTACGAGCTGTTTTCTCCCGAAACCCACATCGATTACATCGACCGCTACGGCAGACTTATACCTGCGCTCGAGGATTACAAGGAGAAGTACAAGAGATATTTAATTCTTCAGAAGAAATTAAACGAAGCTAATTCCGACGAGAGCAGCCGACTCAGCGAAATAGATTTGCTCAGCTTCCAGTCGAAGGAGCTTTTTGATGCTGACATTCAGATCGGCGAGGAGGAAGCTCTGGATTCGGAGCGTTCCGCGCTGATGAATTTCGAAAAGCTGTCATCGCTTCTCAACCGTGCACATATGCTTCTCAGCGGAGAGGACAACAGCGGCTGCGAGCTCGTCGATATGGCGGCGAACGCCATGCAGAACGCCGCGAATTACAGCGCCGATTATGAGGAAATCAGCAATACCCTCACCGACGTATACTACAATCTCCGCGATTGTGCAGAGCTTGTCAGCGACGCGCTCGACAACCTCGAGAGTGACCCCGAAAGGCTGGAGGAAATCGAGGAGAGGCTCGACCTGATCAACCGACTGACAAGAAAATATAATTGTACCGCCGACGAGCTGCCTGCGTTAGCCGAACAAATGCAGAGCCGTCTGGAGGAATTGCTGAACTATGACAGAAACCGCGACGAGCTGATTGCCGCCTGCAAAGCCGCAAGGGAAGAGGCTGAGCAGTCAGCGCTCGCGCTTAGCAATAATAGACGAAAGACCGCTGCGGAATTTGCCGAGAAGGTCAAGGCGGAAATGTCGTTTTTGAATATGCCAAATGTGGAGCTAGTCCCGTATTTCGAGGAATCAGCGCTCTCGCCAAAGGGCATGGACAAGATGGAGCTGTTGATTTCCGCAAACCCCGGTGAAACACCGCGTCCAGTCGCAAAAATCGCCTCGGGCGGCGAGCTTTCCCGAATGATGCTCGCGATAAAAACAGTCCTCGCGGGCACCGACACCGTTGATACCCTGATTTTCGACGAGGTAGATACGGGCATTTCGGGCTCTGCCGCCGAGAAGGTAGGCCTCAAGCTGCGCGAGGTATCGTCGGAGTGCCAGGTTCTCTGCGTTACCCATCAGGCGCAGATCGCCGCGCTTGCCGACCATCATTATTTGATAAAGAAACAGGTTGAGCAGGGAAGAACCTTCACCGAGGTTCAGCCGCTCGACCACGACGGCAGAGTAAACGAGCTCGCGAGAATCATCGGCGGAGTAAACATCACCGACGCGGCGCGTTCTCATGCCGAGGATATGCTGCATATACATGACCATTAAGAAAGGAAGCGCTGATTTTGAAGCTTTGGAAGGTTGCGCCGCTCGACAGGGAAAAGGCAAAGCAAATCGAGCATGAAAATCAAATACCGCCGCTGATTGCAATGCTGCTGCAAATCAGAGGTTTTTCTTCCCGCGACGAGGTGCAGGATTTTCTCAGTAACAACAGCGTTATTGCCGATCCGCTCGAAATCAAGGACATGGACAAGGCGTCCGAGCGCGTCAGACAGGCGATAGACAGCGGCGAGCTTATCTGTGTCTACGGCGATTACGACGCGGACGGCGTAACTTCAACCGCGCTTCTGTATTCGTATCTTGAAACGGTCGGAGCGAATGTCACCTACTATATTCCGTCGCGCGAGACCGAGGGCTACGGCATGAACAAAGCCGCCGTGGATTTGCTCGCCGAAAAGGGCGTGAAGCTGATTGTCACGGTTGACAACGGAATCGCCGCGAAGGAGGAGATCGCCCGCGCAAAGGAGCTGGGCATCGATACGGTCGTCACCGACCACCATATGCCGCTCTCGGAGTTGCCCGACGCAGTCGCGGTAGTTGATTTGCACCGAAAGGACTGTCCGAGTAAGTTCAAGAGTTTATCGGGCGTCGGGGTTGTATTCAAGCTGATTATGGCGCTCGAGGGCGAGTACTGCGACACCGATATGCTGCTCGACAACTACGCCGATATTCTCAGCCTCGGCACGATAGGCGACATAGTTGATCTGCGCGGTGAGAACCGCGTATTTGTAAAGCGCGGACTGGAGCGGATCAAGAACTCCGACCGCCCGGGAATCAGTGCGCTCGTCCAGGCCTCGGGAATAGGCGACAAGCCCCTGACAGCAGGCAGGGTGTCCTTCACCCTTGTGCCGCGCATAAACGCCGTCGGCAGGCTCGGTTCGTCGGGCAGATCCGTCAGCCTGCTTCTCACTGAGGATTACGACGAGGCGGTTGAGATCGCCCAGACGATGACCGACGATAACACCGAAAGGCGCGAAATCGAGAACAGTATAGTTTCTCAGATTGACGAAATGATAAGAGATAATCCCGCGCTTGCCCGCGACAGCGTTATCGTCCTCGACGGCGAGGGCTGGCACCAAGGCGTTGTCGGCATTGTCGCATCACGCGTCAAGGAAGCCTTCGGCAAGCCCGCGATCGTCATTTCCCGCGACGGAGAAAATGCGAAGGGTTCGGGCAGAAGCGTAGAGGGCTTTCCGCTGTGCGACGCAATTGCCGCCTGCGACGAGCTTCTTACTCACTACGGCGGACACCCTATGGCGGCAGGGCTTTCGCTCGAGAGCAAAAACATAGAATTATTCCGTAAAAGAATTAACAAATACGCCGCCGGTTTTCAGAAAATGCCGTATGATACGCTGAATATCGACTGCAAGCTCAATCCCGCCTATCTTGATCTGACGGCTATCAGTGAGCTTGAGTGCATGCAGCCCTACGGCGCGGGCAACCCCACGCCTGTATTCGGCTTTTATAACATGACGATTGATAATATAATTCCTGTTGGGAATAATAAACATCTCCGTGTTCTTCTTTCACGAAACGGAGCGGGCATCGCCGCGATGTACTTCTTTGTTACTCCCGATGAATTCCCGTATTGCAGAGGCGATGTGGTTGACATTGCCGCGACGCTCGAGATCAACACCTACAACGGGCTCAGTTCTGTTGCCGTTTACATCAAGGATATAAAGTACAGCGACGTCGACAGCGAACGGATACTTAACGCCAACCGAGCGTTCGAGACCTTCATCAGCGGAAGGGAGCTTCCACAGTCGGTTCTTAAACGCCTGCTGCCGGAGCGCGATGATTTCGCGGCGGTTTACAGGTACCTCAGGAATAACGGCGGATACAGATATCCGATCGATACCTTGCCGCACCGTCTGGGAGGAAAAATCAACTTCGGCAGGATCCGCGTGATCCTCGAAGCGATGAAACAGCTTTCACTGATCAATTATACAGAGGGAATGGGCATTTCAAGCATCACCCTCAATCCGACAAGCGGCAAGGTTAGCCTTGAAGCCGCACCCGTCATAAAAGCGCTAAAGGAGGCGATACAGTGAGCAGATTTTCAAACGTAGCGCATTACCAGGACTATTCTGAGCTGGAGCACATTCTCGAAACCTCGAACAACAACTGCGATATGGAGAAAATACGCTCCGCTTATAGCTTTGCCGAGAAGTGTCACGGCGACCAGCGCAGGGTTTCGGGCATTCCGTACATTCTCCATCCAACCTCGGTTGCCTGCATTGTCGCGGAGCTCGGTATGGACACAGATACGATCTGCGGCGCGCTGCTGCACGACACGGTCGAGGATACCTACGTTACCTTAGAAGAGGTAGGCAGACGCTTCGGCGCTGATGTTGCCAAGCTCATTGACGGCGTAACCAAGATCTCAAAGATCCCGTATTCCTCGCGCGAGGAGCAGCAGGCTGAGAACATCAGAAAAATGCTTATCGCGATGGCGGACGATATCCGCGTCATTATCATAAAGCTCGCCGACAGACTGCACAATATGCGCACTATGGACTGTATGCCCGAGCAGAAGCGCAGGGATAAATCCCTCGAAAACATGCAGGTTTTCGCACCGATAGCGCACCGCCTCGGTATCAAGGCGATCAAAGACGAGCTTGAGGATCGTTCTTTGCAGTACCTCGACCCGATTGGCTACAGCGAAATCGAAAACACCCTTCTAATGAACGAGGAGGGCAGAGATAAGTTCATTGAGGAAATCAAGGCTCAGCTCCTTGCAAAGACGAAGGATACCATCAAGAACGTCTTTATCAGCGGCAGGGTCAAGAGCATCAACAGCATTTACCGCAAGACCTTCATGCGCGGTCAGAGCATCGACCAGATTTTTGATGTTTTCGCTGTCAGGGTCATCGTTGACAACGTATCCGACTGCTACAATGTTCTCGGCGTTGTGCACGATATCTTCAAGCCGATTCCGAACCGCTTCAAGGACTATATTTCGATGCCCAAGCCGAATATGTACCAGAGCCTTCACACAACCGTGCTCGACAAGAACGCAATTCCCTTCGAGGTGCAGATTCGCACCTGGGAAATGCACTACACCGCCGAATACGGAATCGCGGCTCACTGGAAATACAAGCTCGGTATGGACAAAAACGGCAAGGTCGAGGACAGGCTGCACAAGAATATCGAGAACGTCAGAAAGATGATTCTCGAGCAGCTCCAGACCGAGGACGCGACAGATATCGCGCGCAATATCCGCAACGACTTCGAGGAAAACGACGTTTACGTCTTTACTCCGAAGGGCGATGTTATGAGCCTGCCCAGAGGTTCAACGCCGATTGACCTCGCTTATCTTATACACACTCAGGTCGGCCACCGCATGGTCGGTGCTAAAATTAACAACAAAATCGTATCCATTGATTATAAGCTGCGCACGGGCGACATCTGCGAGATTCTCACCCAGAAGGAGGAGCATCCCAACCGCGCGTGGATCGATATATGCAAAACCGCGTCAGCCAAGTCCAAAATCAGACAGTGGTTCAAGCACGAGAAACGTGATGAGAACATTGTCGAGGGCAAGGCTATGATCGAACGCGAGTTCAAGCGTCAGGGAATGAACCTCACCGAAGAGGAGTACCCCGAGTTTTTTCGCAGCGTTTCTGTCAAAAAGCAGTACAATACGCTCGACGACTTCTACGCGGCAGTAGGCTACGGAGGTATCCAGCTCTGGAAAATCATGCCGCGTCTGCGCGAGGAGTATCAGAAAACCTACGCGAGCGACCTCGAGAGCATAACCGTACCGCCAGTTCCAGAAAAGCGCAGCAAGGCGAGCTCAGGAGTTATCATCGAGGGCAACGACGACGTTCTTGTTAAGTTCTCGAACTGCTGCAACCCGCTTCCGGGCGACGAGATTATCGGCTATATTACACGCGGCTACGGTGTGTCCATTCACAAGCGCACCTGCACCAACGTGCCGAAGGACATCTCGCAGTCCGAGGAACCCGAGCGCTGGGTAAGCTGCTTCTGGGAGGAGCAGGTCGACGAGGCGTTCCGCAGTACATTACAGATCACAGCTACCGATCGCTCGGGTCTGCTCGCGGACGTGACGGTCAAGCTGTCCACAATGCACATCAACATTCACACCCTCAATTCCCGCGAGGTCAAGAACAACAAGGCGGTTGTCACAGTGACAATCGACGTTATGGGACGAAACCACCTTCGCGGCGTAATATCCAGGCTTTCGGATATTAACGGCATTGAGGAGATCAAGAGATTATAGGATATATCATATGAAAGCAATATTGCAGCGCGTAAAATTCGCGAAGGTTGAGGTTGGCGGCGAGACCGTCGGCGAAATCGGACAGGGCTTCCTCGTACTCCTCGGCGTAGCTAAGGAGGACGACAAAAAGGAGGCGGAGGTTCTCTCAAACAAAATCGCGGGACTTCGCGTTTTTACCGATGAAAACGACAAGATGAACCTTTCTCTCGATGATATCGGCGGCGAGGTGCTCGTTATCTCAAACTTCACACTCTGCGCGGACTGTTCCCACGGCAGGCGTCCGAGCTTTATAGCCGCAGCAAGACCTGAACAGGCAGAGCCGCTATATGAATATTTTTGCCAAAGGCTCCGCGACGCTGGCGTGAAGAAGGTCGCTCAGGGAATCTTCGGCGCTGATATGGCGGTGTCGCTGCTCAACGACGGCCCCGTCACCATCGACATTAACTCAAAGGATTTGAAACGATGATAGATATTAAACTTTACCATGTTACAGAGATCGCCACAAACTGCTGCTATCTAGTCGACGAGGCGACAGGCAAGAGCGCCGTCACCGACCCCGGAGCCGAGAGCAATGCGCTGATTTCTCAGATCGAGAAGGACGGCGGCAGGCTCGAATATGTGATTCTGACTCACGGCCACTATGACCATATCTGCTTTGCAAAGCAGCTTGCGGATAAGTTCGGCGCGAAAATCGTCACGGGCAAGCACAATAACGAATTTCTCAGCAATACCGATTACAACGGCACCGCTCGCCACGGCATTCCGTTCAAACCGTTCTCCGCGGATATCCTGCTCGACGACGGAGAAACCTTCAAGCTCGGCGAAACCGAGATAAAGTATCTTTACACACCCGGTCACACGAGCGGCTGCGGAGTGTATCTTTTCGACGACGTTATGATAAGCGGCGACACGCTCTTCTGCGAGTCATACGGCAGAACCGACTTGCCGACCGGCGACGACATGAATATGATCGCCTCGCTCAAAAAGCTCAAGGAGCTAGACGGCGACTACCACGTAATCCCGGGTCATGGCCCGATGACAACGCTCGAGCACGAGCGCAGATGGAATCCTCTGATGAGGAGACTCTAGTATGAATCTCTACGTCAGGAACAACACCTTCTCCGAACGACTTGAAGATATAGTCACTTCCGATGTTAGATGTGAAGATAATCAGTGAGTTAGAGAAGTCACC